>JBAROR010000077.1:0-130035 GCA_049642265.1 Cognaticolwellia sp.
ATAGTTATTCTATTATCGAAATCAATAACGCCGGAGATGACCCGTTATCGGCTTGCCCGAGGGAGCTATGCTAGAAAGTCAGTCCTGCGTTGCATACATGGATGTATGTACTTAGCTTTTGTCTGGAGCAAAAAAGCTGTGCAATACTTGATAAGGGAGTGACCATTACTTGCGTATCGCGCCTTGATCTGAATTCCTAGCTTAGCTCTGAAACTGCATCTTGAAGTGGGACGGGTATAAGCGTTACACCTATTCGCTTTATTTCCATTAGCGCAAATACCATGAGGCAGGCTCTGCTACGCGCACTTGTTCAATTTTTCCTTGCTGTAATACATATTCAGCGGCTACTTGATGACACAAGAAAAAAGGCATACTTTCAGTAAAGCCATAGGCGCCAGCTAAACCAAATATTAATTGATCATCAACATCAACATCATCGGCGATTGCCATGCGACCTAATTTATCTAAGCTGGTACAAAGAGGACCGTGTAAATCGAAATCTCGAGTATTCGCCACTGACTCTCTGAGCATAGCAACAGGAAAGGGCTGTTCGGTTATTGCTGGACGTAACAGATGATTAATACCACCGGCGAGTACTAGCTGTTGTTGTTGAAAATTTTCTTTACGATCAACCACTGACGTGACGTAATAACCCATTTCAGCAACAGCAAAACGGCCTAACTCTAACCATAATTCACTGACACCGGCCTGAGCTTTTATTTGTGCCAAATCGCTAATGACTTGCTGCCAACTTAAATCTTTTCCTGCCTGCAGATAATCAACCCCGAGCCCGCCACCTAAATCTAATACCTCTAGCGACATGCCTAATTGCTCAGCTAACGATACCAGTGGCGCGACCATTTGCGACCAAAGCTCATACATGCGTACATTGCTGAGCATATTTCCCCACTGGAAAATATGTAAGCCATTGATATTTAGTGCAGGAAAGTCAGATACTTTTATCGATTGCCACTCTTGGCAAGATAAACCAAAAGCCGTGACTTCATTACCACCTAATGGATTTTTTTCACCTTCTGCCCATTGCAACTGCACCCTCAACAACACTTGCGGTCGGCATGACAGTTCGCTCGCCGCTTGTTCAAGCCATTGCAATTGATTTAAGCTTTCAACAACAAAGGTGCGCACACCTTGTGTTAAAAAAGCTTTCATCTGCCGTTTTGACTTTGCCGGCCCAGTATTGAGAATACGATCTGCCTGAACACCTTGCGCTAAAACTTGGGTTAACTCACCTTGACTAGCAACATCGAAATTAAAGCCTTGCTGCGCTAATGTTTCCAACACGCGTGACAAAGGGTTTGCCTTAACCGCAAACCAAAGTTTAATAACGTCTTGCTGCATTAGCTGTGATAAGTGCTGTTCAAGATAATCTAGGTCATAAAGAAAAAAGCCTGCGTCATCTTCCCGTATTTCATCACGATGCTTCAGTGCTTCACTGTGCTCGCTCAACGACTCAAGTACCGCAGGCCTTAGCCAATTTGGCCTAGCAGGATAATTTAACATGGCAGTCATTTTTGCTCCTAACGCAAGACAGATTCAAGTTCTAACGCGGCATTGCTTTTCTCATCACGATACTTAACAATCAGAGCACATGCCATATTTAAACCATGCTGCTGCGCCCAAGCCCCGGTAACTGGTCGTGTACCTGGAACTACAACCGCATTTTCAGGAATATCTGCACCCTTTGCTAACATGACATTGTTAACACAATCATAAACCGGCACCGACGCCGACAAAGAAACCCCCGGCGCTAACACCGCACCTTTCTTCACGACAATACCTTCGACAATAATCACGCCTGCACTTAAAAAAGCATTATCTTCAATAATCACTGGGCTCGCACCAATAGGCTCAAGCACCCCACCGATTTGTACCGCGGCAGAAACATGGACATTTTTACCGATTTGCGCGCATGAGCCAATTAAGGCATGGCTATCAACCATAGTGCCACTATCCACGAAAGCACCGACATTGATATAAGCCGGTGGCATGATAATGACACCAGGTGCGACATAAGCGCCACGACGAACCGATGAACCGCCTGGTACCATTCTGACTTTATCTTCAACCGTAAACTCACGTGCAGGTAAGTTATGTTTATCAACAAAGCCACTATAAATGCCGTCAAACACGATATTTTCGCCCGCTTTAAAAGCCGCTAAAATATCTTGCTTTACTGTTGTATTTACCTGCCACGTGCCATCGTTATTTTGCACTGCCGCACGAATTTTACCTGCTTCTAAATCTGTTAATGTTTGCTGCCAAGTCATAAGTTTACTTCTCGTTTGTTAGTTACTGCTAAATAAGGGTGTGCTGCGACATTTGAAGTGTCATCTGTAGTCGGGGTTTGCGCTGAAAGGTTATGACTCTCTAGCCATTGCTGAATTTGTTGGTTGATCTCTTGCAAGCCATGTTGCGTGGTTATCTCTTCTTGGCACAGTGGCAAGCGTAGAGTTGCAGAGCTAATTGTTTTAAGTTCTGACATTAAAACCTTTGGTGCTATTGGACTGGTCACTTGGAATAAAGCGGTTATCGCGTTATGCCAAAGAGGAAATAAACCTTCATGCTGATTTGATAAAGCTAATGCCACATACTGACATGTAGCTTCAGGCCAAACATTGGCACATACAGAGATTAGCCCTTTCACACCAGCGCCAGCAAGATAAGGCATCATGGCGTCTTCACCACTATAAACCTCAACATTAGGGCAATGTTGGCGGTAAGCTAATAGCTTATGGATATCACCACTGGCTTCTTTTAACGCCCAACAATTTTTATGATTTTGCACCTGTTGCAAGGCCGAAATAGCAATTTCAACGCCGGTACGAGAAGGGACGTTATAAAGCATGCAAGGAAAATTAGCGGCATCAAGTAAACGTGTAAACCAAGCGGCTTGACCAACGGGACCTGGCTTTGCATAAATAGGACATGTTAACAGGTAGGCATGAATAGGTAAGGTATTGCACTTGGTTATCCAAGCAACTTGCTCTTTAAGATTATAGCCACCAACAGCAACCATTAAAGGCACCTGCAAAGATATTGCACATACGTACTCAACAATACTTAAATGTTCACGAGCGGTTAAGGCTAAGCCTTCGCCCGTACTACCTAATAATAAAATGCCGTTGTTAGCAGCGTTTTGCTGTAAAACTAAGTGACGTAAACTGGTGTAGTCAACTTCGCCATCATCAAATAATGGCGTGATCAGTGCAGTCCAAACCAATGGTCGGTCTGTGCAGGGATAATTTTTTGATAATATTTTTTGACTCATTTCTCTCGAACTCTTGTTGTTCGGAGAACTTTTAGGCGCTTGCACAGACAAAATTTCAAGGACGAAATTTGGCCTTTACAAAGGCCAGAAGCTCTCCACCTATAAGGTGACAGTTGCAAGGATTCAACCTAATACTGAGTCACTATTTCTAGCCACTCAGCTTTAACAACCGATAATTACATTATCAAAAATATAATTACCTCGGCGTTATACCCCCTCATTATTGCTCACTAGAGTTTGATCTCTTCACAATAACTACCTGGTTAACGCTCCTCTTCTGGCCCTTTCATCGTGGCGATTAATGCATTGCAATTAATCTCACTGGAATAAGGGACAACAATATTAAAACATTTTAGTCTAAGAGCAGTCAATAGACGTCTATACGTTTATTGACAATAACATTTAACTATTTGATTGAAATAGTTTTATTTCTTGTTCCAAGAATTGAATACGATCTTGCCCCCAATAACTTGATTCACCGTAACTAAAGCAAGGTACGCCCCACAAGCTTAACTTAGTCAGATCAACTTGATTAATGTCAGCCCATTGTTGCCAATCATGCTGTTGCTGGTAGGCATTTGCTTCATCTACATCTAAGCCTAAACCTTTTACGATATTATCAACGTTCACAGGATTGGTTAAATCAATGCCATTAACATAAATAGCTCTAAAACAAGCCAAAATATATTCCGTTGCTTTACCTTGTTGTTGCGCCCATGCGAAAAAACGATAAGCATTAATAACTCCTTCACCTAATGGATCCGAAAAACCATTAAATTCAATCCCCAATTTTTTAGCTTCTCTTACTGCATCTAAGTAAATATATTTTTGTTTAACAACAGGGATTAATTCACCTCGCATAAGTAATGGTAATACTGGCTTTATGACTAATTCAATTTGATTACGCTCAGCCAAATTTACGGCTTGCACAAAGCCTAAATAGGAATAAGGACTTCGCAGCGATAAATATATTACCAAAGGCTCTGATTTAAGGCTGGTGGTATTGGTAGCGGTACCCTCCGCTTTTAATGAAGATACACTTGGCGAAGCAATAGCTTTTTCGACAGCATGATTAACTACTAAAGCCTTAGTTGCCTCATCAACAAGAGCAAACTTCAACAGCATTTGTTCAAAATGATATAGTCGGTCAACACCTACAAACCAATCACCTGCAAAGAAAATATTTGCTGGCGAATAGTGACCTTTTTCTTGCAAGCGTATTTGATTTTTAACTTGATGGTTAATAGTAGGAGTTGATGTTTGAAAGTGCTCTGTATATAGGTTTCCCCATGTTTTAATAAAGATCTCTTCTGCATTTTCAATATTATTAACCTGTAATTGCCATGCTTGTTGGCCGGTGGTTAATAGTCTTAATGAAGGCTCATCTGTTATCTTAACTAATTGGTACTGTTCAGCAGTTAAATTGGCGTCTTTAATCGCCCATTGCCTATAAAGCTTTGGTGAAATGGTAATGCCTGGCAACGCGCCCCAGATAAAAAGCACTTTAAATTGAATCCGGTAATTTTTCGCTAAGCGAGCTAACATTTGCACCAACATAAAACTATGCGGATCATTAAGGGAAAGATACACTTCTGCTTGCACTTTTCGCCCAAAAAATCGACCAATCATAAAATATCGAAAGACCAGTATTCGTTGTCTAAATGAACTATGTAGCCATTTGATTTTCAGTCGCAATATCGTTTTATTAAAAATAGCCAACTCCCGTGGACTAATGATGGCGAGATAATTTAATTCGCGTAGAATACGCTACATTATTACATATTAATAACAACCGCGATGCTTATTTGTATATAAGTTATACAAATAAGCTACTGTAAATTAGTAAGATTTAGCGTTACGACAGGTACCATTATGGCAATAAGCAATATTAACCAATTATTAATACGAAATATTGAGGCATTAACAGCAACGAGGCCTCTTTTGGTTAATATCGCCGATGACGGTTTCATTGCACAATACTTAGCGCTTCATCGTGCGGCTAAACTTGATTGC
Organism: Cognaticolwellia sp.; assembly: GCA_049642265.1. GTDB lineage: Bacteria > Pseudomonadota > Gammaproteobacteria > Enterobacterales > Alteromonadaceae > Cognaticolwellia. The sequence goes on from JBAROR010000077.1 coordinate 5,303, forward strand.
TATCATACAAATTATGCGGAATATCAAACATCTCAGCGCTTAAGTAATGCTAGCGTGAGTGCACACTTTTGTGTCGAATATGTCACTAAAGTTAAGCATGATCTGGCTATTATTCACTTTCCAAAAAGTAAGGCTGAATTTAGTTTTACTTTAGCTATGCTTGCAGAGTCTATGACGGACGATGCAACGATAGTCATTGTTGGAGAAAATAAGGCAGGAGTTAAATCAGCCGATAAACTTGGCGCTGATTACTTAGAGTATTGCCATAAATCTGATGCTGCACGCCATTGTTTAATGTATATAGGCAAATTTCAAGCTGCACTCCCCGCTTTTGATCTACAACATTTCTACAAATACTATGAAGTGCAAGCGCAAGATAAAACATTAAAAATAGCGGCATTACCTGGAGTATTTAGTCAAAATTCTCTAGATACTGGCACTGAAATTTTATTAGCTAACTTACCTGAAAACATGATGGGGAAAGTCTTAGATTTTGGCTGTGGAGCGGGAATAATTGCGGCCTACATAGGGACTGTCTATCCACAAACTAAATTATCTCTAGTAGATGTTAGTGCCTTAGCGTTGCACTCAGCGCAAACGACACTCACTTTAAATGATTTAACTGGTGAATATATTGCGTCAAATAGTTTATCTCATATTAAAGACCGTTATGATTTTGTTATCTCTAACCCTCCATTCCATCAAGGTGTAAAAACCTATTATGCTGCAACCGAGCAATTTTTAGCTGATATTAAGCAAAACTTAACGCCCAAAGGCTGTATTACTATTGTTGCCAATAGCTTTTTGAAATACGCCCCGATCATGGAGAAAGCCATTGGTAAAACCAAAACATTATGTATTAAAAAAGGCTTTGCTATTTATCAGTGCTATCTTAATGCTAAGCGTTAAAAAATAACTAAGACAAAATGATTGTTCAAAGCAATAAGCTTTTCTACAATCTCTTTATTCTAATAATTAATTGAGTTTAGTATTGTATGTCAACTACCAAACGTATTTGGTCTCTTCGTCGGATTTTTCTGATCTCAATCATCAGCTTGATTTTACTTTTATCGATTTTCAGTATTACGATAATTAACCAAAAAAATGCGGATAGTTACCATACATTATCGAGCAGCTATATAAAATACTGGGCTGATGTTGTAACCGACGAAAGCATTAACTATGTTGTAAACTCAGAACGACAAGCACTTAATGATAATTTACTGATCGTTGAGCAAATACCTAATTTAAATTATTTACATATTTATAAAATAAATAACGAAAGTAATACTCCTGAACTTTTCTATAGTTACAAACGCCATGAGCGCCGCTCTGCTATTCCAGAGAAGTCACACGCGATGGCCGATTTACACAGCCCCAAATTTACCGACAAATATGTTGAGTATATGCAGGAAATTAAAGTTGAAGATAAGAGTATTGGTTATATATATCTACAGAGCAGTACTGAGCATATTACACAAATTACCGACAGATTGTTAACGACCAGTATTGTCGTAATTTCTATCGTCATTGTTATTGCCATTTTTATTGCTCTTCAGCTAGAACGTTATATCAGTGCGCCATTCTTGGCTTTAGTTAATACCATTCAAGTTGCCACACGACAAAAGAATTTTCAGCAAGAATGTCAAGCTATGCCTTATCGCGAAGCCGATATTTTAGCCCGTAATATTAATATACTATTCACTCGAATGGAGAAACATATTACTCAATTAAATGCCGCTGGACAGCAGAGTATTGAGCATTCACAAGAATTAGAAAGTAAAATTGATAAGCGTACCGCTGCGTTAAAAGAATCTAACCATGAGTTACTTTCTACCTTAGAAAAACTGCATCAATTCCAAAGCCATTTAGTTGAAAGTGAAAAAATGGCCTCTCTCGGTGATATGGTTGCGGGGGTTGCTCATGAGGTAAATACCCCCATAGGATTAGGCGTAACGGCGTCGACATTATTGGCCGATCGCTTAGAAGAGATTAAAAATGCGTTTGAGAATAAAACCTTAAAATCGAGTCAATTGAAGAAATTTTTATATGAAGGCAGTGAAAATGTCGCCATCATTTATCGTAATTTAAATCGTGCTGCCGATCTCATTTCCAGCTTTAAAAAAGTAGCCGTAGATCAATCGAGTGAAGATATCCGCAGCTTTGACGTTAAACAGCTATTAACAGAAGTACTATTAACACTCAGACCGCAATTACATTGCCTGCCCTACATTATAGATATTGATTGTCCAAATGATTTACTGATCACCAGTAAACCTGGCCCTATCAATCAAATCCTTATTAATTTAATCATGAACTCGATTATTCACGGCTTTGAAGGTCGGGAGTATGGCCGCATATCAATCACCGTGATGTCACTCAGTAGTCAACTTAACATTCTCTTTAAAGATGACGGGCATGGCGTTGATGAGTCAATAAAAAACAAGGTTTTTGAACCCTTTACCACCACAAAACGTGGAGAAGGTGGCAGTGGCCTAGGCCTACATTTAGTTTACAATTTAGTTACCCAAGCATTAGGTGGTACAATTGTTTTACATAGCGAGGCAGATCAAGGGGTTAGTGTTGATATTAATTTCCCCATTGACTAGACTTTATTTTCTTAAGATATTATTTTGCGGTAAATAGCGATAAAATATTAAGAAGAAGTCTACGTGAATATTTTTTCGCTAAACACAAACTATTAGTCAATATTTATAAGCTTAGTAATAGTCTATAATGACTCAAATATTAGTTAACTTATTTAAAATATTAAACTTTACTAAACTGGAAAATTAACATGCAAAAACCTCATATATTAATCGTAGAAGATGAAGACGTAACACGTTTTAATCTGCGAAATCTATTTGAAGCTGAAGGCTATCAGGTGTCAGAAGCAATAGATGGTGACAGCATGAATCTCGAGCTACAAAATAGCACGGTGAATTTAGTAATTATGGATATTAATTTACCCGGTAAAAATGGCCTATTATTAGCGCGTGAATTACCACGTAATAACGACCTAGCACTCATTTTCCTTACGGGTCGTGACAGCGATATTGACAAAATATTAGGCCTAGAGATTGGTGCTGATGATTATCTAACGAAACCTTTTAATCCTCGTGAATTGACCATTAGAGCTCGTAATATTCTCAACAGGGTATTACCGAGTAATATAGAAAAAGAACAGGCGATTATTCACTTTAATCAGTGGTCGCTTGACAGTAACTCACGAAAAATGACCTCTCCAGATAATAAAGAAATATCAATCCCGCGTGGTGAATATCGAGCGCTACGCTTATTAATTGCTAATGCCGGACAAATAGTTTCTCGCCAACAACTGATTAAAGAAATGACAGGACGCGACTTACGCTCAAACGATCGAACAGTCGATGTGACTATTCGCCGCTTACGCAAACATTTTGAATCAGTCGAAAACTCACCAGAGCTAATTAATACTATTCATGGCGAAGGTTATCGCTTTATTGGTCATGTAGATTAAGATTAGAGCACTGATTTACTGTTCATCGAGCCATTGTTGAAATACAGCGATGGCTTCTTGGTTTAATGTAACTAATGACTGCAAGTAGTTTGCTTTAGTTTGCCAATCTTCAGTAGATTTCTCTATCGCGATAAGTTGCTGATGGACTTGGCTTAAACCAGCACTTGCAGCAGCCCCTTTCATTTTATGACAATGTTCTTGCCATTCTTTTTGATTCTCAGCAACAACTGCGCACTCTATTGTCGCTAGATACAACGTTGATTGCTGAATATATAAATCCAACATTTGCTGGATTACATCCATATCCAATACTTCTAAATAACCATTAATCAAAGTTAAGTCTAACTGTTGGAGTGCTGCCATAAAATATCATTTCCTAGGTGATTGATTTACTATTTTACTGATGATTTCTAATTAAAAAACTATTTTTAACAGAAAATCATCACTAATTTCTTTTGATTTTATTACTGCGATTAAATTCAACTATCATATTCTTGAACAATATCACCAGCACTATCACAAACATTGCTTTTAGTAGCTGTATCGTTCAAAATAGCCGCCTTTTTCAAGGTCACTGCATTAGCTTCCACTTTTAACATAATTAGTGGGAACTATCGTACTTTAAAGATAGTAATGCCAATTATAATTCTACTATGTACTGAAGTTACCATGATAGCCCTTTACCTAGTGCACAAGCGAATAGCGGAGTAAAAATGCCAACAATAATGCCTGATATAGCAAATCATACCACAGCTCAAACTGAGGGGACTTTGGATTGGGTCGGCATGAGCAATATAGAAATGCCCATCATGGTTGCCTCTGAAGGTCAATCAGAACGTATGGTTTCAGCCTACGTCGATGCGTTTGTAAACCTGAAAGAGCCAAAAGCAAAAGGCATACATATGTCGCGCTTATATTTACTCCTTGATGAATTATCAAACTCAGATGTATTAAATCACCAGAGCCTAGTCACCTTATTAGATGGCTTCATTAGTAGTCATGCCGATCTTAGTGACAATGCTAAGGTTAAGTTTAGTTTTGACTATCATCTTCGTCGTAAGTCACTTATAAGTGGTAAGCAAGGCTGGAAAGCCTACCCGGTTACAATTATAGGGCTTTTGAATAAAGGTAAACTTGATATCGAGCTTTCTGTTGATGTTCGTTACTCTTCAACTTGTCCATGTTCCGCTGCATTAGCGCGCCAATTAATTCAAAAAGCTTTTAAAGATAAATTTTCTCAAGAAGCAGCTGTTGATTTAGAAACAGTGCATGAATGGTTAGGCACGACAGAAGGTATTTTAGCAACACCTCATAGCCAACGTTCAGTTGCCGAAATCAAAGTTAAGCTTAATAGCTCAACAACTGAGTTCCCAATTACAGAGCTTGTGGATTTAATTGAAAACTCATTAAAAACACCAGTTCAAGCCGCAGTTAAACGCGAAGATGAACAAGAGTTTGCTCGCTTAAATGGTCAAAATTTAATGTTTTGTGAAGACGCCGCTCGTCGCTTACAACATACGATGAATGCTTCAGAACAATTTGATGATTTTTGGCTACGTATTAATCATTTAGAATCACTACATGCACATGATGCTGTTAGTATAACAACTAAAGGCATAGTTGATGGCTACCAAGCCTAATCAATAATACCTCGTTACGATTTTACATGAAGCTAACGGTTATCATTTTTAACCTATAGAGCAGAACTAATTAAAAGCCTCAGTTATTTGTGATAACTGAGGCTTTTTCCTTTCCAAGATCCTGCTAAAACACATCCCATTCACCGCTATTTTCTACGCTCACATTAAATATCGCCTGCATCGTACACACTTGCTCTTCAGAACTCTTAATTCACCATTACTAACCTGCATAAATAATGAATACTAAATATTAAAGTTACATATTCTTTTTTATATTTAAAATGTAATAAAACTACAAAGACAAATGAGAATTGTTCCTTAATTGTACTGTTTTTCTTATAAATTAAATGATTACGGCACCTTTGACATAGATAAGTCGTTAAAGATTTATTATCCCTATCAGAGGCTGTAAAAAAGTTACGAGCATTTACTCTATTCAGATTGACGTTTCAATTGTAAATGTTTAATGTAGGGAGTTCTCCGGCACAAAAATTGGATTATTTATGCACTTTAAGCATAATTTTATTCTATTCCAACAAGAGAATTACCGGAGCTTATATTTAGGGGAAAATAATGCAACTTTACGATCATACTTATCAAAAAGACAACTGTGGCTTTGGTTTAATTGCCCATCAGCACGGTGAAACCAGTCATAAACTCGTAAAGACTGCCATTCATGCGTTAGACAGAATGCAACATCGCGGTGGTATTGCTGCCGATGGTAAAACTGGTGATGGTTGTGGTTTACTGATGCAAAAGCCAGACAGCTTCTTTCGTGCTATTGCCGAAGAAAATAGTTGGCAGTTAGGCAGAAAATACGCCGTAGGCATGATTTTTCTTAATCCTGATCCTATCAAAGCGAATGCTAGTAAAAAAATTCTAGAAGAAGAGTTAGCACGTGAAACTCTTACCTTAGTTGGCTGGAGACTTGTTCCTACCGACATCAGCACCTTAGGTGAAATAGCGAAAGGTAATTTGCCAGGCATAGAACAAGTTTTTGTTAACGCACCTCCGGGGTGGCGTAACAGAGATTTAGAACGCCGATTATATATGGCACGTCGACGTGCCGAAAAACGTATTGATGATGAATGCTTTTATGTTGCAAGTTTATCGTGCTTAGTAACTATTTATAAAGGTCTAATGATGCCGGTAGATTTACCGAATTTTTATTTAGACTTAGCCGATATCCGTATGCAAACCGCAATTTGCGTATTTCATCAGCGCTTTTCAACCAATACTTCACCTCAGTGGCATTTGGCTCAACCTTTTCGGTATTTAGCACATAATGGCGAAATTAATACCATTAAGGGTAATCGACAATGGTGTCGCGCTCGCACTAACGGTTTTCAATCTCCACTTCTACCAGATTTAAAAGATGCGGCTCCTTTTGTTAATGAGAGCGGCTCTGATTCTTCATCTTTAGATAATATGTTAGAGCTATTTCTTGCTGGCGGCATGGATTTATATCGAGGCATGCGTTTATTAATGCCCCCTGCGTGGCAAAACAACCCATTAATGGATGACGACTTAAAAGCTTTTTATGAATTTAACTCTATGCATATGGAGCCTTGGGATGGACCAGCAGGTGTTGTGGTTACCAATGGACGACATGTCGCCTGTAATTTAGATCGTAACGGCTTACGACCTGCTCGTTATGTTATCACTCGAGATGGTTTTATTACTTTAGCTTCCGAAGTCGGTATTTGGGACTACGGTGAAGATGAAGTGATCGAAAAAGGTCGCGTCGGTCCTGGCGAAATGCTGGCAATTGATACCTATACAGGTAAAATTTTCAATTCTAATGCTATCGATGATGAACTAAAAATTCGCCATCCTTACCGTGAATGGCTAGACAATAATATTCGTCGTTTAGTGCCTTTTGATAAATTAGATGCAAGCTTAATCGGTCAAAGAATATTCAACGACCGAGAAATAGCCCAATATCATAAAATGTTTAACTACAGCTATGAAGAAATTCATCAAGTAGTCAAAACATTAGCTGAAAATGGTCAAGAAGCTACTGGCTCAATGGGTGATGACACACCTATGGCTGTATTATCTAGTCAGCCACGTTCACTTTATGATTATTTTCGTCAACAGTTTGCCCAAGTAACAAATCCACCAATCGATCCATTGCGTGAGCGTTACGTCATGTCACTCGGTACCTGTATTGGTCGTGAGCATAATGTTTTCAACGAAACAACGGGCCATGCTAATCGTATTCTATTTGCTACTCCGGTACTTATGTACACTGGATTAAAGCAATTACGTGAATTGGATCCTGAGCATTATCGCTCAGATACCTTAACCTTGAACTATGATCAAGAAGAAGGCTTAGAGGCTGCAATACTACGTTTATGTGACGAAGCAGAAACACTCGTTAGAGATAAAAATACTGTTATCTTAGTACTTTCGGATCGCCAAATACACCAAGGTATGCTGCCTATTCCAGCTGCGATGGCTGTTGGTGCAGTACAAAAGCGCTTAGTTGAACAGCAACTTCGCTGTGACTCAAATATCATTGTTGAAACAGCATCGGTACGTGATTCACATCAATTTGCGGTGCTGTTAGGTTTAGGCGCAACAGCTATTTATCCATTCCTAGCTTATGAAACTATTGAACAGCTGGTAGAGCAAAAGCAACTTGATCTTACGGCTCGTCAAGCGGTGGTTAATTACCGTGAAGGAATTAATAAAGGTTTATTAAAAATACTATCGAAAATGGGTATTTCGACGATAGCTAGCTATCGCTGTGCAGGCTTATTTGAAGTTATTGGTCTAAATAGCAATATCATGGATATTTGTTTCCCTGATTTACCTAGTCGTATTCAAGGTGCTGATTTTGCCGACATTGAACAAGATAATATTAATTTAGCCCGCAAGGCCTTCATGCCACATCAAAAGATGAGCCATGGTGGTTTGTTAAAATATGTTCATGGTGGTGAATACCATGCTTATAACCCAGATGTTGTTAGCACACTGCAAACAGCTGTTCGCAGCGGTGGTTATAGTGATTACAGAATATTTGCTGATCACGTTAACAATCGTCCTGCCGCAGCATTGCGTGACTTGCTCGCATTAAAAGACGACCAAACGGCTATTGATATATCAGCCGTTGAACCTGAGACCGAACTTTTTAAACGCTTTGACAGTGCAGCCATGTCTATAGGGGCATTAAGTCCTGAAGCACATGAAGCCTTAGCTATCGCCATGAACCGCTTAGGAGGCTATTCAAACTCTGGTGAAGGTGGTGAAGATGAGCGTCGATTTGGCACAGTAAAGAATTCTCGTATCAAACAAATTGCTTCTGGACGATTTGGTGTTACACCGCATTACTTAGTAAATGCTGATGTGCTACAAATCAAAGTCGCGCAAGGGGCAAAACCAGGAGAAGGTGGGCAATTGCCTGGTGATAAAGTTACTCCTTTAATTGCAAAGTTACGCTTTTCAGTACCTGGAGTAACCTTAATTTCACCTCCGCCTCATCATGATATTTATTCGATTGAAGATTTAGCACAGCTAATTTTCGATTTAAAACAAGTCAATCCTAGAGCCGTTATTTCAGTAAAACTTGTTTCTGGCCCAGGTGTCGGCACAATCGCCTCAGGCGTTGCAAAAGCCTATGCTGACTTTATTACTATTTCTGGTTATGACGGCGGCACAGGTGCCAGCCCATTAACCTCAGTTAAATATGCCGGTTGCCCGTGGGAGCTTGGCTTAGCTGAAGCACATCAATCACTGGTAACTAATGGTTTACGACACAAGGTACGTTTACAAGTTGATGGCGGTTTAAAAACCGGTATCGATATTGTTAAGGCAGCAATTTTAGGTGCAGAAAGCTTCGGCTTTGGCACCGCACCAATGGTGACTTTAGGTTGTAAATTTCTACGTATTTGTCATTTAAACAATTGTGCTACAGGCGTTGCTACGCAAGATGAAGTGTTACGTGAACAATTTTTTAAAGGCTTGCCAGATCAAGTGATGAATTATTTTAAATTTATCGCTCAGGATGTTCGCGAAATTTTAGCTCGCTTAGGGGTTGAAAGCTTAACCGCTATTATTGGCCGAACAGATTTGCTTGTTCCTTTGGCTGGTATTACCGCAAAACAACAAAAACTGGACTTACGCCCTATTATTGCACCTGTTGTTGCCGGTAGCGATACGGCTTTACATCAAACGGACACCAATGAACCTTTTGATAAGGGAGTGTTAAATCAACGCTTACTTTCACTTGCTTCAAGCGCTATTGCTCATAGTAGCGGCGGTGAATATCGCTTAACGATCCAAAATACCGATCGTTCTGTCGGAGCATCACTATCAGGTGAAATCGCGCGTCATCATGGCGATCAAGGCATGGCAGCCAACCCAATTAAAGTTGCTTTTATTGGTACTGCAGGTCAAAGTTTTGGGGTCTGGAATGCTGGTGGTTTAGAAATGACACTCACCGGTGATGCTAACGACTATGTCGGTAAAGGTATGGCAGGTGGTAAATTGACCATCAAACCACCAAAAGGTGTAGAATATTTAAGTCACAAAACTATGATTATGGGTAATACTTGTTTATACGGTGCAACAGGCGGTAAATTATTCGGTTGTGGTCGTGCAGGTGAACGTTTTGCCGTAAGAAACTCAGGTTGCCACGCCGTGATAGAAGGTACAGGTGATCACACTTGTGAATATATGACCGGCGGTATCGTGACTATTTTAGGCCAAGTAGGTATCAATTTTGGTGCAGGTATGACCGGTGGTTTCGCTTATGTATTAGATGAAAGTGACGATCTGGCGATCCGCCTTAACAATGAATCAATTGAGATGTTAGCGATAGACGAACTCAATATTCATCAGGAACATTTACGTGGCATTATTAACCAGCATTTAGACGAAACGGGCAGCTTAAGAGCAGAAGAAATTCTAACTAATTTCTCTACTTATGCGCCACTATTTAAGTTAATTAAGCCAAAAGCCGTTGATGTTAAAACCTTATTAGGGCATCGCAGCCGTTCATCCGCAGAACTACGTGTTCAAGCGCAATAATGAGAGCACGAGTGGAGCAGCTATTACATGAGTAAAAATATATATCAATTTATCGACGTTAAACGTATCGACCCGCCAAAAAAGGCGATAGAGCAACGTAAAATTAACTTTGTAGAAATTTATCAACCATTAAGTAATGAACAAAGTGCAGGCCAAGCCGACCGTTGTTTAGATTGTGGTAACCCTTATTGTGAATGGAAGTGCCCAGTGCACAATTATATTCCGCAATGGTTAGAATTGGTTACCGACGGTAAAATTATGGAGGCAGCAGATCTTTGTCATGAAACCAACAGTTTGCCTGAAATGTGTGGCCGTGTTTGCCCCCAAGACAGGCTGTGTGAATCAGCCTGTACTCTCAATGATGAGTTTGGTGCCGTCACTATCGGCAACATTGAAAAGTATATTACCGACACGGCTATTGCCCAAGGTTGGAAACCTGATTTATCACAAGTTATCGCAACGGGTAAACGCGTAGCCATTATTGGTGCCGGTCCAGCGGGTATAGCTTGTGCTGATGTATTGACAAGAAATGGTGTTGAAACAGTCGTCTTTGATAAGCACGCCCAGATTGGTGGTTTACTCACCTTTGGTATCCCGTCTTTTAAATTAGAAAAAGATGTTATTCAAACCCGTCGAGAAATTCTTGAAGGCATGGGCATTGAATTCCGTTTGAATATCAATGTGGGTGTCGATATTAGTTTTGCCGATATTAGTGATGAGTTTGACGCCGTATTTTTAGCTTTGGGCACTTATACTGATATGACGGGTGGCTTTGAGCACGAATCAGCACCTGGCGTATACAATGCACTAGACTTTCTAATTGCTAACACACAAAAACTAATGAAACTTTCACAAGAGGACGGCAATGCAAACGCTAAACCTTACGTAAACTTTTCAGGTAAAAAAGTTATTGTTCTTGGTGGCGGTGATACTGCTATGGATTGCGTACGTAGCTCTATACGCCAAGGTGCAACAGATGTGACTTGTGCCTACCGTCGTGATCAAGCAAACATGCCTGGCTCACCGCGAGAAGTACAAAATGCGAAAGAAGAAGGTGTAAACTTTCAGTTTAATATCCAGCCAATTGATATAGCCACAGATGATCAAGGTAATGCTTGCGGTGTTAAATTTATCAAAACACAGCTAAGTGCACCAGACGCAAATGGCCGAAGAAATCCTGAAGCTATTGAAGGTTCTGAGTTTATTATGCCTGCTGATGCCGTTGTTATTGCCTTTGGCTTTATGCCTAGTCCACCACAATGGATGAAAGATGCCGGTGTTGAAGTTGATGCTCGTGGACGTGTAGTAGCTACTGATAAATCTAGCTTTGCCTTACAAACCAGCAAAGAAAATATATTTGCTGGTGGTGATATGGTATTGGGTTCAGATCTTGTCGTAACCGCTATAGACCAAGGGCGAAAAGCCGCAATGGGTATACTTGATTTTGTGCTGACTCCACAAGAAAAGAAAGCGTAAACTGTACTTGTAGCACTTTAAATGTCGTTTTTGATGATATTTAAAGTGCTAATCCTAAAAGTGCTACTCTAAAAGTACTCTCCCTAAAACTACTCAATAAACATCAATAACTAAATTTAAATCTATATACTCTGTCATAAATAATGGAAGTCGATGACTTCTACCTCAAGAAATCAAGCTTTGTAATAGCAAGATAGCAGTGCAACGATCAACGCTTATCCATTACCGTTAACACAATTTTACCTACATGCTGTTTTTCCTGAAACACTTGCTGTGCTGTATAAATTTCTTCCAAAGGAAATGTTAGTGCAACAATAGGAATAATTTTTTGTTGCTCAATACAGTGAATCAAACTTTGAAAGACTCCAGGCTCAAGTGCGGTACAACCATAAAAACTTAAATCTTTTAAATACAAAGTTCTCACATCCAACTCAACCAAAGCCCCGCCAATTGCACCAGACACCGCATATCGTCCTTGGGCTTTTAATACGTCTAAAAATTGTGGCCATTGAGTACCGGCAACAAGGTCAATGACGACATCAATACTGTTGTTACTAAGAACTTCTGCTAACTGTGCATCTCTAAAGACTACTTCATCAGCACCTAAATCAATAAGCTGCTCTTTTTTTGTCGGACTGGTCACAGCAATAACATATGCTCCCCTAGCTTTCGCTAGTTGAATTGCTGCAGAGCCAACACCACCTGACGCACCAGTGATTAATACTTTGTCCTTACTCGTAACTTTTGTACGAGTAAGCATATTTTCAGCTGTTGAGTAGGAGCATGGAAAGGTAGCTAGCTCAATGTCAGATAGCTCGCTTTTTATAGGGTAGGCATGGCAAGAAGAAATAACGGTGTACTCTGCGAAGCCACCATCACATTCAGATCCAAAGTACCAAGGCGGATCAAGCTGCTGGCCATTAGCTTCACGTAAACAAGGTTCAAGCAATACCCGTTCACCAATACGTTTATTATTTACACCATCGCCGACTGAAACGATAACACCACAAACATCAGCTCCTTGAATGCGAGGAAAAACCAAGGCATTACCCGACCAACTCGCATCTTCACCACAGCTATCACTTTTTGAATACCAAGCTGTTCTTGTATTGATGTCAGTATTGTTAACCCCTGCCGCTGATACACGTATTAGTACTTCGTTATGCTTTGGGATTGGCACTGAAATATCATCACGGTACTGAAGTACTTCCACACCACCGTGGCCTGTAAGTTGAACACCTTTCATCGTTTCAGGAATTTTAAACATGCTTTTGTGATCTCCATAATTGCTTGATAATTTTTCGAGCAGATATTACCGATGCTTTTCCCATCGTGGGCCAAACACTTGATACGCTTTCATGAAGTAAAAAAAGCTCAGTAGACAGATCATTTCTTTGGCTCAGTTGATCTAAAAGCTCGCGTACTTCTTCTTTATGGTGTTGAACGGTTACTTTCATCCCCATATCTTCAGGAAAAGCAGCAACCGCGTTTAACGACAAACAACCGTTAGGTGCAAACTCAATCATCCATTGTTCGAGTTTATCAAAAATATGCAAAACGCTTTCAATACCTGTGGAGTGTGATTCGCTTAACAAGAAGGCAATATATCGTTTATGACGGTACTCCAAAGCTGCGATGATCATCGCCTCCTTGGATGGATAATGTTTGTAAAGTGTTCTTAAGCTAACGTTACAGGCGGACTTTAATTGGGCGACACTGGCTTGCGCAAATCCAAACTTGCTAAAAGCGTCTTCGAGGTCAGCTGCAATTCTTTCTCTGAGCATATGATTGATTCAATGTAGAGTGTTCACTCTACCAAGGTAGAGTAAACGTTCTACTATGTCAAAAAAATTTAATTCTGCAATGGTAGATTGAATTTGGTTAATCTCATCTGGAATGAGAGTATCCTCGATATTATCATGTGTAACTGCGCATAATCTCTGAGACTACCATCACTATATGAGGCCTGTTTAAAGACCTTGTTATATTTTTATATGACATTAATCAATTTTCAAAAAAACCTTCTTTTCTGTAACCATCAATCCAGCTCCAGCGAATAAACATTTTACAAAGAAAGCTGCAAAATAATTTTATTTCATCATATTCATCAGGAAAAATATCTTGCAGCAAAAACACTTTTTATTAAAAAGGTGTAAAAAATCGATCGCTTCAATATTTGAGATTTAAATGTTATTTAATGTTTGGGGAGAGCTTTTTTTAAAGCATCAAATTCTCGCTTAATTTTACTGAGCAAATATGACCAACGACTTTATGAGAAAGAAATTATTAAAGTTAATTTATCAAACATGATTGAGACTAGAACGCCAATAAAGCAAGTGCCTGAACTCGCATTAAAAGTAGAAAACTGCTAACTAACTGGCTCAGTTCGTGGTGAATGAGGTGATGAACTTGTATTCATAGATGAAGAAGGGAACTCAATACAAATATTGAAGAAGTGGTACTCATTTAGGGGAAAAATACTTGTTATTAAGAATAGAATTGTACAAGGTAACAGTTTAAGAATAATATTTATTCTGCATTTAATTATATGTCACTAAAATTATTACTAATTTATAGTACAAACAACTACCATAAAAGGACTGTTATGCTTAGGAATGCATTATATCTATCATTGTTTTTCTTATTGATTTCATGCAAATCTACGACTAAAAACATTTCATCGGTGCCAACAGAAAGTGGTAAGCAAGATGCAATTACTTTATTACCTGAAAATATCGATTCACAGTCGTGGGCATATCAAATTAAACAGTTTTATATTTCAGATGCGGAAACAGTTATTCTTCCTTATATTAATTTGGTTCGAAGCTTTGATGAAGCAAAGGAAGATGAGTATTGTTCAATAGAAAGTAACAATAAAATTTTTTCAGCATTGAAGTTAAACCCTTCGAGTTTATTTGCATATATACAATTGTATAGTTGTGCTTACCAAGTAGGCAGAACAGCTGACGCTGAAAGATACATTAAAAATGTACAAGGAATTGCTGAAGCTATACTTAAAAAGTCATCCGGTGAAGATGCTGATGAAGCAATAGAAGTCAGAGAACTTGATGAGGTACACATAATATTGGAGCTTAGTGGGCTACAACCTCTTGATTTGGAAATCATTCAAAATTACGGTGACTTCATTTATAAATTTCACGTATATGATACAGAAGTAGATAAGTTTGAATATCGGTACTTTAAAAACTCAAAATTACTAAAAGTAATGTATGGTAGCCTAAGTGGTAAACATTTGACCACAGAGCAAACTACAGGCATATCACTCAAAACATATGTACAACAAAAGTTTTCCGCCGCGTTAATACCAGTTGCTAGACAACACCTCTTAAAAAATAAATTCCAAGAAGTAATAGAACTGTTGTCACCATTGCCAGAAAAAAGCGCCATTGTGATTACCTTGCTTGCTGAAGCGTACCTAAGAACAGGCAATACAGATGAATTTTATAATCTTATTGAGTCACTAGAACTCCTTTCAAACAAAGGACTAATAGAAGCAAAAGTACTCTTAGCACAATTCATACAAACCAATGCAGAAAATGAGAATGAATTTGAAGAAGTTCAGAACATATTAAAAAACATTGATACTTTAACATCGCCAGGTACAGGAACTTTGCTACTTGCCAAAAAACTCAGCACATATGAAAACAGTGTTGAATTGATAAAGGGTTTGTTAGAAAGATCAAATGACTTGGCTGATTGGGACTTACTTCCATCTTTAGCTGAATATGTACATAGCTCTAACAGAAGTAATCACAATACCGAGTATGAGCTGTTGTTGTTATCAGCAGAAAAAAGTAACTCTCATTCGTTGTTTGCATTAGCCAGATTATTCAAGAACGGCCATTTAGTTGAGAAGAGTAATGAAAAAGCAATTGAGCTATATAGTGCATCTGCCGAGCTAGGAAATGCTAGTGCTCAACTAGATTTGGGCTACTACTATGAAACTGGCTCGCTAGGACTCAAAAGAAATAATGATACGGCGTTTAAATGGTATTCAAAATCAGCAGAGCAATCACATGCAATTGCACTAAATAATATTGCCAATTTCTATGAATATGGCAAATCTGTGGAGAAAAATTTTGAATTTGCGATTGAATATTACAACAAAGCAATTAAAGGTGGATATGAGCATGCCTATTGTAATTTAGGTAATTTATACCGAGATTATGAAAATATCTTTGATATTAAAAAAGCTTTAGCGATTTATAAAAAAGGAGCTGACAAAGGATTAAGTGAGTGTCAGTTCAGTTTAGGGTATACCTATGGAGAATTTATTAATGATCAGCAAAAAGCGTTAAATTGGTACCAAAAAGCAGCAAGTCAGAATCATTCAATGGCGATGACTAACATTGGATATATGTACGGACACGGTATTGGAGTCGATATCGACCTTAAAAAAGAATTTGAATACACCTTAAAGGCCTCCAATCTTGGGAGTGCCACAGCTCATAATAATCTAGGTAGAAGTTATGAGTTTGGACAAGGAACAAAGCAAGATTATATAAAAGCACATGAATACTATGCAAAAGGGGCTAAGCAAAACCATGATGGAGCAATGACTAACTTAGGACTTTTTTACTCCAAAGGAATTGTAGTTGAAAAAAATGATGCAAAAGCGCTAGAGTTATACAGAAAATCGGCTGCCATGGGGAATAAAGCAGGAGCATTTAATCTTGGAAATGCGTATGCAAATGGCGAAAGTGTTGAAAAAAATCTAGATAAGGCTATTCAATATTATCAGCAATCTGCCATGGCAGGCTATGATGAGGCTAACTGCCATATAGGGAGAATTTATAGAGAGAAAAATGATATAGACGCAGCAATCCGTTATTTTTCTCTCGGTGCCGAGAAGGGTCTTTCTAAGTGTGAGTGGGAGTTAGGTTTGACATATGGTGAGACGCTAAATGACTATATACAAGCAATTTACTGGTACGAGTCTGCAGCAAATAAGCATAATAGAGATGCATATCACAGCTTAGGACTTATTTATGACTTTGGCAAAGGAGTTGAACAAGATTATGCAAAGGCATTTAAATACTATCAATTAGGTGCCAACCTAGATGAAGCTACTTCACATGCAAATCTTGGGTTCATGTATGAATCGGGCAAAGGTGTATCAGTCAGCAATGAGATGGCATTTAAGCACTATAAAAAAGCGGCCGAGCAAGATGATGCTCAAGGACTAAATAATCTTGGTACATTCTACTTGCACGGAATTGTAGCAAAACAAGACAAGAAAAAAGCAATATCCTTATATAAAAGAGCAGCTGAACTCAATAATGACTTTGCACTAAATAACCTTGGGAAAGCTTATAGAGACGGAACTGGTGTAGAAATTGATTATACTGTTGCATTAGATTATTTTGAAAAATCCGCAACACTTGGCTTTTCAGAAGCCATTGAAGCGGCAGGTGTTATGTACCACTTAGGACAAGGTACTGATGTAAACGATCCTAAGGCAATTGAATATTTAATGCGAACTTCTAGGCAAGGTTATGCTGTCTCATCGTATTACCTTGGTGAAATATCCCTCACTGCTAAGGGACAGATTAGAGATATAAATAAAGCAATTAAGTATTTCACTCTTTCTTCAGAACAAGGCGATATAGATGCCCCCCATTACCTTGGGGAAATATATAGAACAGATGAATTTGTACCTGTAAACATGGAGAAAGCAGTATTCTGGCACTCAAAAAGTGCAGCATTAAGCAATACAAGTTCGTTACCCATTTTAGCTTCAATTTACTGGACAGCTTCTCATGATGAACTTAGAGATCAAGCCAAAGCAATTGAGTTGTTAATACAGTACTCCACTATTAAAAAAATGAATCCCAACTTTTATATTGGTCAGTTTTTTCATTTAGGTCAATATGGGAATAAAGATTACAAACTTGCACGTGAGTATTATGAAAAAGGTACTCAAACTAACAATAGAGGCGCAACAAACAATTTAGCAGAGCTCTATCGGTTAGGTTTAGGAGGAAGCGTAGATTATAAATCAGCGTTATCTTTATACAAGCAAGCAGTAAAGTTAGGTTCATTACATGCTTTATATAATCTTGGGGAAATGTACCGAGATGGCCATGGTGTTGAGGTCAATACCGAAGAAGCTCTAGATTGGTTTTTACAAGCAGCAGATAAAGAATTTTTGGATGCAATGTATCAGGTGGCCGTAATGTATCAACAAGGGGTAGGAACTGATATTGATTTACCTTTAGCCAATTCATGGTTAGCAAAAGCCTCTGATATGGGATATCTTGCGGCCAAATTAGCTCTGGGGAAAAACCTTATAGCTGGAAATGGTATCCCGAAAGATAAAAGTTATGGTGTTAAGCTAATCAAGGAAAGTGCTGAGCATGGCTTTGACCCTGCTATCGAGTATATGAGAGGGCAGAATTAATGAGCATTCTCTTGAGGGCTCCAGAAGTTTTACTCTTATTTCTTGTATTAGTACTGCTTTCTTATAGCGCAAATGCCAAAAATACTACATCAGAAAGCTTCGATTATAACATTGAAGATAAAGAATCATGGATAATAAAAATCAACCTCCCCATGGACGAAACTATTGTAGATCAGAGTGTGCAATATTTACTCAATGATGAACAACTCAATCTGGCCAAAGGGCGCTACGAACATTTTGTACATAACGCTCAGAAAGTTATTTCGGAAGGTGGATTGGAGCAATCCTCTAAATTTTCGTTCTCGTTTCAGCCTGACTACCAGTCAATAACTCTTCATGAAATACTGGTATATAGGAACGGCCAATCTGTCGATATTACTTCATCCGCTAATATTCAGTTAATCAGGAGAGAGGAGGAGATTAGCAATAACATTTACAATGGTTATGTAGATTTAGTCGTAGTCATCCCTGATATTCGCGTAGGCGACATAATAGAATATTCGGCCACAGTGAAAGGCAAAAACCCTGTTTTAGGCAATAAAAACTTCGCAAAATTTTCAGTGGGTTGGCAGGTACCTGTTTTAAAAAACTATGTAAGGGTAATAACAGACTCTGATCGAGCTCTTAACTCTAAAGTGCACAATGCAAAAGGTGAAATTCTTACAAGTAGGGATAACGATAATTTAGAATATACTTGGTCACAAAAAAATATTGCCCCTATCATAGATGAACATGACTATCCGAATTTATATAACCCTTATCCCTACATTGAATTTTCAGAATACCAAAGCTGGGCGGAAGTTGTATCGTGGGCTAAAGGATTATATTCAATTAACCCAAGTAACTCAGATGAA
Organism: Cognaticolwellia sp.; assembly: GCA_049642265.1. Lineage (GTDB taxonomy): Bacteria > Pseudomonadota > Gammaproteobacteria > Enterobacterales > Alteromonadaceae > Cognaticolwellia. Next base: position 24,227 of record JBAROR010000077.1, read on the forward strand.
TTGAATAATTATATCCAAAACCTTAAAACCACTTCCAAATCCACTCATGAATATATAGAAAAATCCATACAGTTTGTTCAGAATGAAATTCGTTATTTTGGCATAGAAACAGGGGTAAATAGTCATACCCCCTCATTACCTTACACTGTATTTTCTAGGCGGTTTGGTGACTGTAAAGATAAAACAATGCTGCTCAACTATTTTCTCAGTAAGGTAGGTATTAAAGCATATCCGGCACTAGTATCAACATATGAAGGCGATGCTATTGTTAACCATCTTCCTAGCCCTGCAAGCTTTAATCATGTTGTTAGTTACTTTGAATTAGAAAATGTGCCTTATTGGATAGATGGTACTAGATCATACCAATATGGCGAACTCAGTAACATTGGTATTGGTGATTTTCGAAAAGCGTTATTGATACGTGAAAATGAAAGGGATCTGATTAATGTTAAATTAATCGAAAAACATAAATCCCGTATTAGAGTATTGGAAAAATTTACCGCGAAAGAAGGTTATGAAAAACCAGTAAGAATGGAGCTTCAGGTGGTTATGAGTAGCCATGAAGCCGAATATGCAAGAAGTATAATAGCAAATCAGTCACTAAAAGAATTATCAACTAATTATCTAAACTTTTATGGGCGACACTTTCCCACCATTGAACCTATCAGCGATCTTCAGATAGTTGATGATAGAAAGGAAAATCAAATAACCATAAAGGGGAAGTATATTATTACCAAATATTGGGATCTTACTAAGCCTCAATTACACACAGACTTTTTCGGCGAATTTATTACATCTTATATTCAATTACCTAAAACTATAGGTAGGACATTACCATTGGCTCTATACCACCCTATTGAGGTTGAGCATAAAATGTCCTTTTTGTTTCCTGAAGAGGTTAATTGGGCGCTCGATTATACCCCTATTGTCGTCAAGGATAATGCTATCGATTACAGTAGAAAAATCACCAAAAATGGTAATAAAATTATAACCGTACACAACTATAAGTCGATAAATAACATAGTTGAGGTAAAAGACATTCCCGATCACATTAATAACTTAAAGAATATCAAAGACGCCCTATATCTTTCTGTTTATAGTAAAAATAAGAACAATACATCGAATATAAGAAATGTCCTCCGTTCTTTAATGAAAAAGAAAAAGACGACTGATGATTAAGTATATTCTCATGAAATAGAGCTAATTTTGAGATTCTCATTTATCCCGTAAATTGATGAGAAAAATAATTCTCTATACCATGCTAAGTGTTTGATTTAGCTTCACCCCAATCCTTATTTTCGATCAGGTTAGCTAATATAACAAGCTAATATAACAAGCTAATATAACAAGCTAATAAATATTTAACTTTATGGTTTAAAATGAATCAAGCCACTGTTTCCAGTGGCTTGATTATTAACTAACGGTTCAGATTTAAAGAAAGATATTTAACTATATCTTCGATGCTCAAAACTATCATTTCATGCTTTACAGCAAACTTACATACTTCAGGTAACCTTGCCATCGTTCCATCTTTATTGGTCAATTCACATAAAATTCCTTTCGAATTCAATCCTGCGAGTTTGATCAAATCTAAAGTCCCTTCTGTATGACCTCTTCTAGCAAGAACGCCACCTGAATTAGCAAGTAAGGGGAATATGTGTCCGGGAGTGTTAAGATCATCGGCTTTACTATCAAGATTAGCCGCTGTTTGAACTGTATGAATTCTATCAGCTGCCGAGACGCCGGTAGTAACACCATGCTTAGCTTCAATGGAAACAGTATAGGCTGTTTTATTACGGCTGGTATTCACTGATACCATTTGCGGCAGATTAAGCCGCTCCACATCATCTTGCTCTAAAACTAAACAAACAATACCGCTACATTCGCGGATCATCATCGCCATTTGTTGTTGGGTAAGGTGTTGGGTTGAAAAAATAAGATCACCTTCATTTTCGCGATCTTCATCGTCTACTAACAATATACCTTTCCCAGATTGAAGTGCATTTATTGCAGATTCGACTCTTTCAAAGGCTGTTCCAAATTGACTAAGTAGTGACTGACTCATGGTAAATTTCCTCTTTAGTTACCAGAATCAGGGCGCAAAGAGATACAGAAAATTATTTTCTGTAAACAAACAATTCGTTTAGCCCTCAGTGATAGTACGTAAAACCGTATCTACTGATAACTAAAAAAATGGGTTGTCTTAAACTCTCTCATCCGGACTTTAACCGTCGGCTCTGGAATTACACCAGATCTGCTGACCTCCTATTGCTAAATAAAACAACTAAGAGCGCTCGCGGGCTACCTTAAAACAAATCGGGAATGACTTATTGTTAAGTTACCGCCGGTGGGGAATTTCGCCCCGCCCTGAGATTAAAACATTATGTATGCGGTTAATATTACCGCGAGGAAGATTTTACTGATGAATTATTCTGTACGCAATAAAAAATCTAATTAATACATCAAAGTATAATTTTTCATTGGTATTGAGAATCAGTTTTTAGGTTTTATGTTTATGACGGTTTAAGGCTTTAAGTGCCGTTAATAAATTAAATATCACTGCCTGTACGATTTTTAAGCGCCATAGGTTTAAAAACGATCGCATCTAAACATGTCTTACTTCTAATACCAACTCGATTATTCATCATAAAATAATCGAACTAACATCTACCCATTACATCAATGACAGTCATTTACTTTAAGAGCAATTACTCGCTAAATGAAACAATTGGCTTAATTTGAGAATGTATTAGGTTCTTTAGCAATCATTTGTCGTATATGTCACCGTAGGTAATAGCCCAATGGCAGTTGGTGGCGTGTAAGTCAAATAACAACTAGTCCGTGTGATAGGAATATTATTATTGGTAATGCCATCAAAACCAGCAAGAGACGCACGAGTTACGATAAAAGCTCCACCATTGAACCTATCTCCATAAGCCCAATCGTCTCCTAATTCTATTGCATTGGCTATTCCATTTTCTCTATTGCCACTAGGGTAACCATATATAATTTCAACATCATCATTCCCATCACCATCTATATCAATGTTCGTTAACTCTTGGCTTTGCACACCTTGAATTATTGCTTTGGTATAAACGAGTTTAGCGCCAGATAAAATAGCCCCTCCCATCGACTTTAATACAGACTTATTAGCATCTGAGCTAATATCGATGAATTTTGGTGCAGCAGTAGCGGCCAAAATTCCCAAAATAACGATTACCACTACCAACTCAATTAAGGTGAAACCCTGTTGTTTTTCACGATTATACATCTGTATTCACCTCAATATATTTGGTTCAAAAAGCCACTTTCGACGGACTAGATACAATTGCCCATTTTATCTCAAAACAACGAAATCGTATGTAAAATTATAATACCTTGGGCTATAGCGAGATCAAGCATTTACTAATTTGTTTGTATTTAAAATTTTTCAGCATTAATCACAAATAAATATTTATGCATTTTTACCGCTCCGTTGAGTTCATCCTATTCAAATAAATTCGAAAATGGATCATTTTCATGCGATAAAAGCGTAGACTTCATTAAATAAAATCTTCAGTTCACAAAGTTTCATATTATTTGTTATTTGTTGCAAATAATATGAAAACTAAAATTCGCAAGTTACGCACTATTAAATGATTAGTTACAAGGGAAGTGTAATGAGTAAATGGACACTGAACAGTTGGTTAGGTTCAGTTTCGTTACAGATTTTACCCAACTATTAAAGCCTCTTGGTGAGGTGCTAGGCTACAAGCCAAATTATGGAGTTTCGATGAAAATACTATTTCTACTGCTAGTTTCACTATTGTTAATCTCATGTAAATCTACAGGTATTCTAATAAAAGATATTGATATTATTGATAAACAACAGAAATGGGGCGTTACTTTATATGAAAGAGGAGACTATGAAGGTGCGTTTAATGAGTTAAGTGAATTAGCTGCTTGGGGGTACAAGGACGCTCAATATGCTTTAGCCTTTATGTTTCTTAAAGGACAATATGTAGAGCAATCGACCTTAATTGGTATGGGTTGGTTGGGCGTAGCTGCAGAATCAGGTAGAGAAGAATGGGATACTCTCCTTCAAAACATGTACTCTAAAGCCTCAAATGAAGATAAGGAAAAATTTGATATTATTATTAAAGATTATAAATCAAAATTTGGCTTAAAAGCGCAACATGTCACCTGTAGGAAATCCACTAATGGGATGTCAAAAAGAATCATCATGAAGTGCACTAAAAATGACACATTAACGACTGTTTATGAAATAGATTTAACAGAAGCACAATTGTAGCTTAACGAGAGACTATGGCGTCGATACAAAGTCTAATCTGAAAGCCATGTCAACGTTAGCTCTTAATAACTATTTTGTGGCAAAGTCTAGCATTCTGAGATGGGGTATCACTGGTAGCTCAGTACTTGAAGTTAACCTTGGACTTAACTAGTTATGTTTCTGTTTATCCCACAAGGTAACATTAAGGTTGTTTACTCGGTATCTCGAAGGGGAAAAATTCAAGCTAAAAATAAGCATATTATTGTTTAACGTTACAATTCAAAACTTACTACGTTGATGTCGGAGGTGTCGCTAAATGCTTGGCAGATAATCGATTTCGCCCTTCATTTTTCGCCTGATATAGCTGTTCATCAGCAAGTCTTATCCAATCATCGATATCTTCTGAAAAGGTTGCACAAGTAGTCAAAGCACCAATCGATATAGTCATATTAATAGACTCGTGTTCGTCATAAGAAAACGTATAATTTTCAATGTTTTTTCTTAATTCCTCTAGCTTTTGTAGCACACCTGATTGTTCATCATGTTGGGCAATAATAATAAACTCTTCACCACCAAAACGGGCAGCGATATCACTACGGCGATCAAATTTGTCTTTAATTAACTTACCAACAGACGCTAAACAATAATCTCCGACTAAATGACCGTTTTGATCATTGAGCTTTTTAAAATGGTCGAGATCTAACATCGCCACCACCATAGTGGCATTATTTCGCGATAATATGGCTTGAAACTCACCAAATTTGTTTTCAAGATAACGGCGATTATATAAGCCGGTCAAACTATCAATATTAGCTAGTTTTTTCAGCGCCTTATTGGCTTCATTTAACTCTACCGTTCGCTTGGCCACTTTTTCCTCTAGGATAAACTGCTGTTTTAAAAGTTTGTCTTTTGCGTATTGCAGCTGCTGATAGAGTGTTAAGAATTCTGTGGGGGCATCAAATGGAATCGGCTTATAACCATCTCTAGCATCATCGTTAGAAAGCTCATTTAATGCAAATGCCAAGGGTCGATTTAAAGTATTAGCAAATTGATTAGCTAATATAATCACAAAAATAAAAATTAATGTTAATGACATGAAAATTGTTAAATATTGACGTTCAATTAATTGTAAAAATTGATTATGTTCAATTAATACAAACACTTTCCAGCCATTACTCAAACCCATCTTACGATACAAATAATGTTTTTTACTCGAGCTATAAGTGTCAATCATCATCAGCTTATCTTCAAACTTGGCTTGATTAAACGAAAAATTAAACTTAGACAAAGTAGTGAGTGCTAATTTAGCATCAGCATAAATAACATTGTCATTTTCATCAGTTAATACCACTTCAAATGCTCGATTATTCTCAGTATTAGGTCTAATTTCTTCAAATAAGTTAAGATTTAAAGAGCCTTCAACTATACCTACTGGTTTTTCATTATTGGGCGCATATATTGGCGAGCTGATAGCAATAATAGGCTCCGCACCAAAGCCTCTACCAAGAAACACAGGTGAAACATAAAGTGACTGATGAAAGAAGGCTTGGCTAAAGTAGGCTCTGTCGGCGACACTAAAACCGCTGTCAGGCATATTATCCATTAATGTCTGTGGTGAAGCACTAACGATGTTAGCGTCTTGATTTGTAATCATCATGGTTAGAAAGCCAGGATAAAGCTTATGCCCTTTTATCAGCGCATCGTCGTAACTGCTTGGTTCAACATTTGATAATATATATGCCATTTGATTAATGGATTTTGTGTGATTCTCCAGATAATCTTCAATAATTCGCCCTAAATATTGGCTGCTAATATCGAGCTTATCTTCAAATTGCTGCTCTTGAATATCATTTAAGCTTTTACTTAAAAACAGGCAAATACCAACAACAAAGAATGCTGACATAACCCATAAAATATAATGCAGGTATTCCTTAAGATTTTTAACTAAACCTGGCTGCTGTGACTTTACTAAACGATTTAATTTATCACCGAATACAAAAATAAAAATAACCGCTAAGGCTGTATAAAAAACGGCATTAATACCTTGTTTGAACAGCGAGAATAATAAATATTCTTGTGTCCCTGTCGCATTAAGCCACACAATTATTGCGGTTAGTGGCATGCCAATAACCAGCCAATACAAAAAATCTGCCGTTGGCAAGTACCAACCACGAGTACGCATATAAGATACAAAAAGTGCTTCGCAGCCAAAGGTAATAAAACCATAAGGGTGCCCCCACAGAACTAACAAGGGAGCGACACAAATAAATGCACACAATAATGTTAATGCGGGACGAAGATAAGCAGCAGCAAGAATAAAGGCAAGATTACCGATAATTAATGAAATATTATAGGCAAGTTCAATCGGAAAGCAGTTAAGTACCGCGCCTAGCACACCTAAAATCAAGGCTAATAGAAGTGAGCGGGTTTGACTAGGTTTGTCCTCAACAATATCATTATCAAGTTTTACAGCTATCTTGAATGGTGAGGTCGCCATAGATAATTACCACTTCAATCGTTATGAAATTACTAAGGTTTACAGTGTTGAGCTTGAGAAACACTCTGAGACAGTAAAATCCTTTTACTAACCGTTGAAAATTTATAACAACATACTGCAATATTGATACACAGATTATTTATAAGCTGCTGTTCAGCTGCAAATTTCCAAAAAATACGAATTATAAGACTTTCGATATGCCATATTGCATTAAATACAAAAGCCCTGTCAATATTATTGCAGGGCTTTGTGAAAGACGGTCTTGGTTATGTAGGGATTAAACCATATCGGTGAATGGATTTTTGGCTGGTAGCACAATTTTATTTGTGAAACCTGTCACACTAATATCTTCATCTGTCATCGTAATATCATCATCCAACAAGGTACCATCACCAAATCGGTAAATAATTTGAAAATCACCATTATCGGCTTGAGCTTGATATTTAATTCTTGCCTGCTCAACCACTTCAGCCTTATTTTGATAATTGACCATTGCTTGATTACCATGGCGTTTTTCCATCATAGCTAATGTTATCGCAGGTGAAAATAGAGTGGCCGTTGCATTATTACCGCCAAAGCCTTTTGAGTTAATAAAAGCTATATCCATATTTTGACAGTGCCAATGTTCAGTCGCAATATTCAAACGTTCGTTATGTACGTCATCAGCGACTTTATCAATGGTGGTAATACCGGGCATAATATTATGCGCAAAAATACCTAACGCCATTGCAACTTGGTCACCACTTGCCGGACCAATAGTATGACCAACAAACGCTTTTGGTGCTGCTACTGGCCAATTATTAATATCAAAACTTTTCGCTACACGATCATAAATTAATGACTCAGTAACACGATTTTGTGGCGTACTAGAGCCATGCGCTAAGATAAAACTACGTTGCTGAACTGATTCTGCTCCGACAATCGATTTAGCCAAAGAAACAGACTTAGCCATAGTAATATAATTACCCGGACCAGGGGCCGTAATCGACTTTTTAATGCCATCAGCATTAGTGAATACATCAGCAACTGAACCTAAAACGTTGGCACCAAGTTCAAGCGCTAAAGCATCATCTACTAAAATAATAAACTGCGCAGCTTCACCGATAGTAAAACCACAGTTGTCACCGAACGGACGACTTGTACGGCGATGATCGGCAATGCCGTTACCATCAATTTTTTTCAAACCTTCTTCATTGGCTAATGCACTCATGTTACCGAAGCCTTCAACAACTTCAGGAGTAACCGCACAATCATTACTGCCGACAATAGCTAATCGAATACGACCCGCTTGAATATCTTGAACTGCCGCTTTTAAATTATATAAAAAAGTTGCGCACGCACCTGTAGAAGTAAATGTTGTTCCTACACTACCTGTAACATAAGCATTGATAAAATCTGTCGACATGGTGTTCAAACCAAGCGCTAAATTTTTTGTTGATACGCGTTCGCCTTTTTGGCGACTTTGCATCATGCCACCAACACCCTCAGCTTGAGTTTGTCCAAATACAGACGCTGAATACGTGCCTATTTCATCTGGATTAATTTTATCAACAATCTCATTCCAGCTATAACCAGTAGAATGAATAGCGTCAGCTGCACCAAAAATGGTGGCTTGTAAGCCGCGCGGTTGATAACGGCTGTTATACAAACTTGCTGGCTTAAAGCCAGTAGGAAATTGGCCTGCTGCTTTAATAGGATTGTCACGCGTTGAATCGTGTTTAACTTCAATTTCGCCGGCAATATCAACACGAACACGCTTATCTTCTAGTTCCGTTACTTTCCATGTGCGCGGCAGTGGCTTAGGTAAATCACGGGCACGAGTTTCAAAACTAATACCTGCTTCACCGGTCTCCATGGTCAACTTTTGCTGCCATGGTGTTGCATCAGGATCAAAGTGTTCACTTTCAATTTTACGGATCAAAGTACCGGCTAAAACCGCTTCACCGAAACGTTGTTCAACCTCTGACTTATCAACTGCATTGCCTTCAGCATCAACCAACAAGCCTTCTTGAATGGTTAATAAATTCATCAGTGTCGCCAAGCCAACAAAGGTTTCTTGACGAGCTTCAGCATTTAATTTATCGATAACAATACGGCGAAAGCCTTGATGAAATGATGTTCTACCAGCAGCATTAATGCCACCCATGCCAATTATAATCGGTAACGCAGTCATGAAAAATCTCTTTAAATTCAAACTAAATGTTTATATCGCTAAGTGTAAGAGTTACTTTGAAAAAATAATATTCATATGTAGCCATAAAACATGTCAAAATGGCCATATATATATAACAAAGTAATATTTAGCATATGAAAACCAAATTTAAGCGTAATAAAGACAAAAAAATTAATATTGCCTTAATGCTTTACGATCATATGTTGGCAACAAGTGTTAGCCTGCCAGTTGAGATGTTACGAGCGGGTGAAGCGGTAGCGTTACAAGAAAACCGATATGCACCACGTTTGTCAATTCAAATGGTGGCCGAGAGTATTAAGCCCGTTTCTACCCGTTCATTAATTAAGCTAATGCCCGACACCGATATTATGCATGCGCAGCGACCTGACTTTGCTTTTATTCCAAGTTTATGGCGTAACCCTAGGCCAACCATAGCCAAACAACCAAAAATGTTACAGTGGTTAAGTGATATATGGGCTCAAGGCTCGACTTTAATTGGTGGTGGTACCGGTGTGTGTTTAATGGCCGAGACTGGTATTTTAGATAATCACCCTGCCACTACGCATTGGCACTATGTTGAACAATTTAAGCGTGACTATCCGAAAGTAGATTTGAAACCAGATTTTTTTATCACCCAATCAGAGCGTACTTACTGTGCCGCTAGCTTAAATGCTTTAGCTGATATTGTTGTGCATATTATTTTTCAAATTTACGGACAAAATGCCGCCCAACAAGTAGAGCGAAATTTTTCACACGAAATTAGAAAGCCTTACGAAGAGCAACGTTATTTGGAAGGAGCTGTTGATCGTCATCCCGACGAATTAATCAGCCAAATTCAATTTTGGTTGAAAACCAATGTAAATTCATCATTAACACTAAATGACATTGCGCAACAATTTGGCATTAGTCAGCGTTCTTTTACCCGCAGGTTTAAACTTGCCACTGGCATTAATGCCACACAATACTGGCAGAAATTGAAAATACAAACCGCAAAAGATTTACTCGCGGCCAGTAACTTATCAATTCAAGAAGTCGCTTTTCAAGTTGGATATCAAGACCAAGCGAACTTTACTCGGCTATTCAAAAAAATGCTGAACTTAACGCCAAAAGCCTATCGTGCCATGGTGCGAAAGAAGCTCTTTAGCAACAGCTAACAATTAAAAATCAATGGTTAAACATAGCAGTTAGCGCTTAGTTTATTTAAAAATCACGCGCAAAATTCGCTATGTAGAAAACTGATCAACTTCACGACTGAAGGATTGGCAATGCTGTAAAATATGGTTTGAGATTCACGGCGTGTTTTTACTAAACTATCTTGGCGTAAGCGCGCTAAATGCTGCGAAAGGCTCGATTGACTTAAATCGACAAAATTATTCAGTTCATTAACCGACATTTCCTTTTCCCCTAAATGACACAAAATCAATAATCGATGTTTGTTACTCATGGCTTTTAATAAGTCAGCAGCCTGCGAAGCATTCTCTCGCATTTCTTTGATATCAATCGTGGCTAACTCAGTCATGCATCACTCTCTATTATTAATAATTAAAGTTATTTCAAAAGGAAATTATTTCTGTTGGATCTTACATTAGATACTGCTAATATAAAAGTATATTACAACTTTCTAATATAAGATAGAAAGTGACAAACAAATTAATGCCATGGCTTATACATCAGGCCAACAGATACACAAGGAAGCATTTTGAATTATCAACGCCTGTTAAACTTTGCCATCACAAAGCCAAAAGTCATCTATAGCCTAGTGTTGATCGCTGTACTCGCTAGTTTGGCGATGCTACCTCAAATTGCTATCGATACTGATCCCGAAAATATGCTCAGCCAAGATGCTCCTGCACGCGTATTTCATAATCGAATAAAAACTGATTTTTTGATGCGTGACATGATCGTTGTAGGCTTAGTGAGCGACACCAGTGTTTTTACACCCGAAACATTAACCACCATAGCGCAATTAACCAATAATATTCTGCTCATTGATGGTGTCATCAAACAAGATTTACTCTCGCTCAATGTCGTCGACAATATTAGCCAGTTAACCGATGAACAAGGGGTTAACCAGGGTATTTTATTTGAATACCTCATGAAAACTGCGCCAACAACAACGCAAGCAAGTGATGAAATTCAGCAAGCGGTTAAGCGCTTGCCTATGCTCGATAACACCTTGGTTTCTGGAGATGATAAAGCCATAGCTATTTATGTACCGATTATCGCCAAAGATCAAAGCTATATCATCGCTGAAAAAATTCGTGCCTTGGCGACTAAGCTACCGGCTATTGAACAAAATCATTTAGCTTTTCATATCACAGGATTACCTGTCGCTGAAGACCAATTTGGCTATGAAATGTTTGTACAAATGGGCGTTGCTGCACCATTAGCCGGTTTAGCTATATTTGTATTACTGTGGTTATTCTTTCGAAATCTTGCCTTAATCATTGCGCCAATGGTCGTTGCAATGGCAACGGTTGTGATCATTATGGGCAGCTTGATCGGCTTAGGATTTACCGTTCATATTATGTCTTCGATGATCGCGATATTCCTGATGCCCATCGCCGTGGTCGATTCAGTGCATATTTTGTCTGAATTTGCCGATCGTTTTAAAAGTGGTGACGATGCAGCTAAAACCATTAAAAAAGTCATGGGCCATTTATATAAACCGATGTTATTTACCTCAATAACTTCTGCCGTGGGTTTTTATTCCTTAATGTTAACCCCTATTCCGCCGGTAAAAGTTTTTGGCGCCTTTATTGGCAGTGGCATTCTATTAGCCTTTGTCTTAACGATCACTTATATCCCTGCCTACATTGCACGCATGAAGCCAGAAACATTAGCGAAATTGCAACGCGCAGTCACTTTGATGGAAGAAAAAGGTCGATTAGCGGCCATATTAGAGCGGCTTGGCGCCTTTTCAGTAAAGCGTACTAAACTTGTTTTAATCGCTTTTATCGCTTTATTTGCCATCAGCCTGGTCGGCGTTAATCGTATTATCATTAATGACAACCCGGTAAATTGGTTCAAGGCCGATCATGAAATTCGCCTCGCCGATAAAGTTCTTAATCAGCATTTTGCCGGGACTTATGATGCATGGTTGGTTTTTAGTAATAACAATCCTCGACAACAAACAGCCCTTGATGATTTTACCAAGATCCTCAATGCCGCCAATGATAGTCTAGCAAGAGCCGCTATTTCACAGCTATATCAGCAATGGCTAATAAATGATGAAAATAAAAAAGTTAGTTTTTTCACTCAAGATTTATTAATAAAAATTGACGACTTTAGTTTTAGCGCCAGCGAAGAAGAGCAACCTTGGCTTGAACAACTTTATAAAGTCAGTGAACAAGCGAACAACAGCCAAAAAATATTTACTGATCCTGACATGCTCAATTGGCTAGCGACACTGCAAATCGCGATTGTTAATCAAGGTGATGTTGGCAAGATCAACAGTTTGACCGATATTGTGAGCACCGTGAACCGTGAACTGAACTCTGGTGACGATAAAGACTTTGCTATCCCTCAAAGCAGCAATGGAGTTGCACAAACCTTATTGCAATTTCAGTCTTCTCATCGTCCGCAAGATTTGTGGCACTTTGTTAGCCAAGATTATCAACGCACACTTTTGTGGCTGCAAATGAACAGTGGCGACAATCAACATATGGCTGACGTGGTCAGTTGGGTAGATAACTATATTAGCAAAAATCCGCCTCCAGTTAACGTTACACATCAGTGGGCAGGTAAATCCTACCTCAATGTTGTGTGGCAAGACGCGATGGTTAGTGGAATGGTCGACAGTCTACTGTCCTCATTTGTTGTGGTGTTTTTTATTATGGTGATACTGTTTAGATCGCTCAAATACGGCATATTAGCTATGCTACCCCTTACCTTTACCATCACCATGATTTATGGCCTAGTTGGCTGGTTTGGCAAAGCTTATGACATGCCTATTGCTGTTTTATCGGCATTAACATTAGGCTTGTCGATTGATTTTGCTATTCATTTTCTGCAACGAGTACGTGAATTAGAAGTTGAGCAAAAAAGCTTACGCTTAGCACTAAAAGCGATGTTTCAAGAACCTAGCCGTGCAATCACTCGCAATGCCATTGTTATTGCCATTGGTTTTACCCCCTTGTTATTGTCGCCACTGATGCCCTACATCACCGTTGGCTTTTTCTTGGCTAGTATCATGATTTTATCGGCACTAGTCACCTTAGTATTACTACCAGCAATATTAACGCTATTAGCCCGTGGCAATGACATTAGCCCAACGAAAATTTGACCGTATAAAGGAAGCTATCATGATGAGTAACTTAAATAAGTACAGCAAAAAAATAGCACTATCGTTCGTCTTGTTAATAGTCGCTAATATTAACCTGCATGCTGAAGATTTTTCGATCAAGAATAATGACAACACAACGAATAAAGTCAGAGATATTATTGATCAAGCTAACCTTGCTTCATATTACGCCGGTGAAGACGGCAGCACAGAGGCACGGATGATTATTGTCGATGAAAACGGTAATCGCCAAATGCGACAATTTACGATTCTACGTAAAGATGAAAAAGATCTCGGTGATCAACATATGCTGGTGTTTTTTTCTCAGCCGAGTAATGTCAAAGACACCGTTTTCCGTGTAGAAAAACAATTAGCAGAAGACGATAATCGCTGGTTGTTTTTACCCGCGCTCGATCTTGTTAAGCGTATTTCTGCTGGCGACAAGCGCACATCTTTTGTTGGCTCACATTTTTACTATGAAGATGTTTCTGGCCGTAACCCGACAGAAGATAACTTCACCTTAGTCAGCGAAGATAAAGACACTTACGTTATTAGCGCGACACCAAAAGATCAACAAAGTGTCGAGTTTAGTCGCTACGTCGTGAAAATCGATAAAAGTAATTTTTTACCGATGGAAACCACTTATTTCGATCAAAGTAAGCAAGCGATACGCAAAATGACTGTACTGCAGGTGCAAAGTATTGACGGTATACCAACAGTGATGAAATCACGCATTAGTAATTTAACCAATAACAGTTATACCGAAATGCAATTTCGACGTGTTAAATACAATCTTGGTTTACCTGATAATATTTTTAGTGAGCGTAGTATGCGTACGCCACCTAAAGCTTGGTTAAACTAAATAATAGCCAATAGCCTGAACTGGTCATCTTAAATGATAAATATCAATATATCGCCTTTATCTCGAACGCTTGCCTCAAATGAAGCACCACGAAATAAAGCAGCAGATAAACCATCGCTACATCAGCAGAGGGCAGCTAAGTCTGTGCTCATATTAACCTTACTGTGCACGCTATTATTTGTCACAAATGCATCAGCTATTGCTAGCAATGAAAATACTCATCATGCAAAGCAGAAAAATAGCTCTGTAGATAAAGTACTTGCGACCGCTAAGAGTCTTCATAATGATAATTGGAGCGAAAAAAATAGTAGTGAAAATAGTCAGGCAGAAAATTGGTCAGATGACTGGGCAGAAGATTGGGTTGAAGAAGAAGCGCAATCACCATGGCAATTAACCGGTTTTGTCGAAGCGGGCTATGGGCAATTTTTACAAACTAACATTGTCAAAAACAGCGCCTCATTAAATGAGCTAAGAGCGAGAATTAATCTCGACTATAGCCATGAGTTATTCGACGCTAGCAGTAAAATAGACAGCTACTATGACGCTGTATTAGCAAAAACAGTATTCCAAACCCGAGAACTCAGTATTAGTGCAAGCCCTTTTAGTTTCCTCGATATAAAAGCGGGTAGACAAGTATTAACTTGGGGTACAGGCGATTATTTATTCCTCAATGATCTATTTGCTAAAGACTGGCAAGCATTCTTTTCGGGTCGCGCTGATGAATACTTAAAAGCCCCGTCAACCAGTGTCAGAACTAACTGGTTTTTTAACGAAATGAATTTCACTTTAGTATGGACGCCTGAATTTACTGCCGATAATTATATTAACGGCGAGCGCTTTTCATTCTACTCCCCACAAGCACAACAAATAATAGCACCTGCACAGCGTTTTTCTGTTGATAAAACCAGTAAAGCACAATGGTCTGCACGCTTAAATACTCGCATTAACGATGTTGAAGTGTCGCTATATGGCTATCAAGGTTCATGGCCAACACCTGTAGGCAGTAAACCATCAATAGAGCAGCACACAGAAAATAGTACATTAGGGCAAAGCCAAGGCTACTTTCCAAAGTTAAACTCTTGGGGCATAAGTGCATTAACGCCATTTCAAGGCGGTATTATTAACATTGAATACGCAAGATATAACAGCACTGAGGATAGTAATGGACAAAACGATAACATAGCGAATGGCCAACATAGATTATTGATTGGCTATGAACGGGAACTCGCGAAAAACCTCACCGCGAGTATGCAATATTATCTTGAGCGCACTAAGCATTACCAAGCACTACTTGAGCATAGTGCAACACCTGAACGGTTAGTTGATGAGAACCGTCAGTTATTAACGCTACGCTTAAGCTATCGTGCCTTACGACAAACCTTGGTTTATTCTATGTTTGCCTTTTACTCGCCTAGCGATCGAGATGGCTACTTAAAGCCATCGCTCAATTATCAATATAACGACCAATGGTTATTTAGCACGGGTGCTAATTTATTTTTTGGAGACAATGACTATTCATTTTTTGGCCAGCATCAAGACAACAGCAATGCTTGGTTACGTGTACGTTATCAATATTAGATTAGCACTTGAATGCCAAAAAGTAAGTTATATACCCAAAGTGGCTTGGGTATAAATCAGTTAATAATTCATCATAGAAATACCGATAAGTTAAGTATCTTGTTTCGCGTTTTAAAGGAAAATAAAATAGCCCCAGCTCGCCAACAGTAATAACCAAGGTAATGCTAAGAGTGCTCTTGCACTGTTTGCAGAACTGCCTGGTTTCACACGTTCTGACGTTAAAGTATCAGTTGATTCAACTTTCACTTTTGCCGCAACAGTTTTCTTACGTTGTTTATCCCGCTCTCGCGATTTAACCTTTTGCTGTTTTTTATATTCGCTAATGCCTTTTTCGATACCTTGAGCAATCAGTTTTGTTTGCTCTTTAGTTTGCGCTTTTTTCTGCGTAGCTTTAGCAATGCGTAGCGCTTCACTTTGTACTTCGGTTGAAACTTGAGCTGTCAAAACTAATTCCCTTCATTATTATTTAATGATTATATAATGCCATTATTAGCACAAGACTTTAACCATAAAGCTTATTAGTTTATTCTTGCACCAGCAAACGATGAGCAACGACTTTATTGACACAAAACTCCAATAGCATAGAGAAAACCATGAGCGATTTACTGAGCACAGCAAAAAACCAAATTACACAAATGCTTTCAATGCAAGATGCCATGAATTCACGTGTGAGTGAAACTTGGCGTGATAATAATTATGAATGGTACCGTGCCATTTGGGTTGAATGTGCAGAAATGTTAGATCACCACGGTTGGAAATGGTGGAAACACCAAGAAATTGATGTCGCTCAAGTACAATTAGAATTAGTCGATATTTTTCATTTTGGCCTAAGCTTACGTTTAATGACTGGCGAGTCAATTGAAGCGATTACCGAAACTTTAGCGAATGAATTGACTCACAATAGCGGTGAGCAAGATTTCAAAATTGCTTTAGAAGCTCTTGCCTCGGCAGCTGTTACTGATAAAGCCTTTAACGCCTTAGCACTAGCTGATTGCATGCGCTTAATGTCGATGGATTTAGATGAACTTTTCCGTCAATATGTTGGTAAAAACACCTTGAACTTCTTCCGCCAAGACCACGGCTATAAAGAAGGCAGCTATATCAAAATGTGGCATGGTGAAGAAGATAACGAAGTACTAGCCAATTTAGTGACTACCCTTGATACTAGCGCTGATGACTTTCAGCAGCAGCTTTACGTTGCATTAGAAGATAAATATCCAAAATAGTAACGCTATAGGAAACATATCAACACCTTAATAATCAATATATTAAGGTGCTCTTCAGCAAAGATTATTAGTATTTTTTAATCTTTGTTTCCATAATGATATCTCTGGCTCATTTTTTGCTTTATCTAGCTAACGAAGATAAACGTCAAAAAATTGAACTGCCGGAGATGTATATGGAACTCATTCTATTTGCCATGATCAGCCTAATTGTTATTGTTGGTATGCTTGCTAGCCGCTTGAACGATAATAGTTTTCCCTTTCCTTTCGAGCGTAAAACAACATTATTTACTCCCGCAGAAAAAAACTTCCAGAACCTTGTTGAGCAAGCAATGGGTGGAAAATACCGTATTATAAATCGCGTTAAGCTTGCTGACATTGTTAACATTCGTAATGGTGTGTCTAATCGAGCAGGTCAAACAGCAACTAATAACGCCAATAGCAAGTATCTAGATTTTGTTATTTGCGATCGCGATAGCATGAGATTATTGGGTGTAATTGATTTAGTCGACACACAAGGTAAAGGCTATAAAATTAAAAAAGATTGGTTTGTTAGCGGCACTCTTGAAGCTGCGTCTATCCCGCATATTCGTATAAAAGTAAAAGCTAACTACACAATCGAAGAAATTCGCACCTGTATTAACACTCGAATATTAGGTAACAATGCGCCATCACCACAAGTGAAAGGACGCATTATTCCAGCTCCTTTAGTAAAAGCTCGTCCAAGAAGAACAGCAGCAGTATTATCACCTTCAGCGGCGCAAGCAGAACTACAAAAAGGCAGCCCGGCTTTGTCTAGACAACTACCGTCATCGCAAGTAGCAGCGCTTCCGCACTAAGTTGTTGTTGAAAGCCAATGCAATAAAATTTAAAGCAGACATTATCGTCTGCTTTTTTGTTGATACCGATAAAAGATTTTACACGCAAGTCGCGCTATAATCCGCGCATTCCTTTGGTGAAATGCGTTCGCCAAAAATTTTTTACAGGATTAAAGTTAATGAAAGCAGGTATTATCGGCGCAATGGAGCCAGAAGTTGCAATTTTAAAAGCAAAGTTAGTCAATTGCCAAACATCCACGCATGCTGGATACACATTTTATCAAGGGCAACTGAACGATTCAGACGTCGTTATTGTTCAATCAGGTATTGGTAAAGTTGCCGCTGCGCTAGCAACAGCAATACTTATTGATAAATTCCAACCTGATTATGTCGTTAATACAGGTTCTGCCGGTGGTTTTGAGCAGTCTCTTAAGGTTGGCGATATCGTGATCAGTTCAGAAGTACGCTATCACGATGTTGACGTAACCGCATTTGGTTATGAAATAGGTCAACTTCCTGCTAATCCGTCAGCTTATATTCCTCATCCTGAACTTATTGCCGCAGCAAAAGTGGGCATAAACTCGCTTGATAATGTACAAACGTTAGTGGGTTTAATCACTACAGGCGATACCTTTATGACGAAAGATGAAGATATTGCCAAAGCACGCGCTAATTTTCCAACCATGGCAGCGGTAGAAATGGAAGGTGCAGCTATTGCTCACACTTGCCATCAATTTAATACTCCATTTGTTGTTATTCGTTCAATGTCGGATATTGCAGGTAAAGAATCACCGACTTCATTTGAAGCTTACTTAGAAACTGCCTCTGTTAACTCTTCTAAGCTAGTAACAAGTATGTTGGATGCATTAAAAGGGAAAACATTAAGCTAATGGAACATCTGAGTAATATCCTCACCAGTCCACATATGTACTCTGCTGCCGTCACGCTGTTATTGCTGATAGCCTTAAAAGCATTAATTGGTCAGTTTGTTACTCAGCAACCTTTAGCTTTTTTCAATTTTTACTGTCAGCGACTTGCTGATAAAGTCAATAAACTGAGCAACAGCCCTCGCCAAAAAAATATCTCAGGTCTCATCGCTATTTTAGTCACCCTAGTACCGTTAATCGTGATTTTATGGCTATTTGAAGTGTTTATTGAAGTCCAGTGGCTTTGGCATGCTTTATTGCTGTATTTTGCATTAGGCAGCTTTGGCTTAAGTAAAACCAGTAAAGTGGTGGCACGCGATTTGGTTGCTAATAATAATTATCAGGCAAAACAAACGTTAGCACCTTTCCTGTTGCGAGACACTCAGCAGCTATCATCGTTAGGCATTAGTAAAGCTTGTATTGAAATGCAGCTTTTACGTAGTTCACAGTTACTCGTTTGCGTAGGATTTTATTATCTACTTTTCGGACCATTAGCTGCGCTAACTTTTCGTTTATTACTAGAAATGCACTACGCTTGGAACATTAAGATGGTACGTTTTGTTCACTTTGGTGCTGCGATAAATCATCTGACTAAACTACTGCAATGGTTACCTTCACGATTATTTTCTTTGATATTATTACTCGGTACGATTGGCCAGAACACCTTACTTTATTGGCGTTTAACACGTGGTAAATTTTTTCAAACTGACAACAGCCTATTACTACATGTACTCGCTTTAGGCTTAGAAGTAAGGCTCAGCGGTGTTGCAATATATAGTGGTGATAAAGTTCGAAAAGTTAGCTTTAATGATCATGCAAGACAACCCCAAGCCACTGATATTATTCATGCAAGTAAACGAATAAATTATGCACTATACCTCTTGGTTTTACTGATCATGATGCTTGCTATTATGTCTTATACATTTTCAAATTATGGGCAATAGCACTTCGATTAAATGCCTTTGATATCAGCGAAATTCAGGTAAACTATTGACTTAAAAAATAGTTTCAATAAAAGTATCTTTAACGCTATAAATCCAAATAAAAAATTATTTTAAAAACATCATAAGGATCTATCATGAACTTTATTAAATCGACACTTATTATTATATTGAGCATTTGTTCACTTTTTGCTTTTGCAGAACAAACAACAACTATCTCACAGCAAGATTTTCTCACCCTAATGGCATCACCAACGAATAAAACCTTAGTCTTAGATGTGCGAACAGCTGAAGAATTTGCAGACGGACATATCAACGGTGCTGTCAATATCAGCCATGAGCAGATCAACGCTAATCTCGATAAAATAATCGCTTTTAAGGATCAAACTGTCATCGTACATTGTCGCTCAGGTAAACGAGCGGTTAAAGCGGAAGACGCTTTGCGTGCTGTAGGTTTTAGTGATCTTCGTCATCTTGATGGTGACATGAATGGTTGGCAAGCTGCTGACTTGCCACTCGTAAAATAGCCTTAACGAAAATGGTTGAATTACTTTATTGGCTTGACCTCTTCGGTGTTGCTGTTTTTGCTTTTTCAGGGGCATTGATGGCAGGACGCTATAAGTTGGATCCCTTTGGTGTTGTTGTGCTATCTGCGGTAACCGCTATTGGCGGCGGCACCATGCGAGATGTTATTTTGCAAACCCCCGTATTTTGGGTACAAAATACTATTTATCTCTATGTGATTTTAGCCACAGCGCTACTAACGATTATTTTTATTCGTTGCCCTAAGCGTATTCCCAAACGACTCTTATTAGTTTCTGACGCCTTTGGTTTAGCATTATTTGCCGTATTAGGTACAGAAAAAGCGCTAAGTTTAGGTGCGCCCGTCCCTGTTGCCATATTAATGGGCATGATGACAGGCGTCGTAGGAGGTATGCTTCGCGATGTATTGTGTAATGTAATCCCTATGATTTTACGACAAGAAATATACGCTACTGCCGCTATTTTAGGTGGTGCATTATTTACTTTATTCAGTTATTTCGGCATGCCTCAACAGTTTGCTATTATCAGTGCAATATTAGGTGCGTTAGCATTACGTTTAGCCGCTATTTATTGGCGTGTAACCTTGCCTGCATTTCATATTATTGATGATGAAACAAACAATAAAGATCCTTAAAATCACGATTTAATTTCTTCTACGTTAGCGGTACATTGCGGGCATTTCGATGCTTTAATATTGATCACCGAATAACAAAATTGGCAGCTTTTAGTTGCCTTCCCTTCTTTTTTTGATTCCGCGTCTTTTATCCGATTTATGCCTTTAACTAAGGTAAATGCAAACCAAGAAACAATAAGAAAACTGAAAACACTATTAACAAATAGCCCATAACTTAATGTTACAGCACCATCTTTATTCGCAAGCGCTAAGGTTAGATATGGCGCTCCTTGCACACCGTCTTTTAATACAAAAAATAAATCGGCCATATCGACACCACTTGTAAAAAGACCGATTACGGGTGCAATAACATTAGTGACTAAACTGCTGGCGATAGTAGCGAAAGCGCCACCAACGACAATACCTACAGCCATATCTAAAACATTCCCTTTCAGTGCAAATGCTTTATATTCTTCGAATATTTTTTTCATATTATTTTCAGTTTTCAAATTCAATGATGACCATTGAGCAATTAATATTGGATTAAACTAACTTTTTCAAGGCTGCAATAATATCGTCAGGTTCCGAGCGCGTCCGATAATCTACATCGACATAACGCCAAGCAACAATGCCACTTTGGCCTATAACAAATGTTGCTGGAATAGGTAAGACACTGCCATTACCATTGTTGATAGCTTCCAAATCAAGCTTACGATCCTCTTTCATATGTTTTAGAAGAAATTCTGGGACTTCCCATGCTACGCCATATTTTGATGCCACTTTGGCATCTTGGTCAGACAATACAGTAAAGTCCATTTCAGCAATATCATTTTTTGTCATTGAGCCATCTGGCACTTGTGGGCTAATAGCAACTAGCTCAGCACCTAAAGCATGTATATCATCTAGTCGTACTTGCAGAGCTCTAAGTTGTAAGTTGCAGTAAGGGCACCAGCTACCACGATAAAAAGTGACAACAAGGGGACCTTTCAGCAGTAAGTCAGTCAACGAATTCAATTTTCCATCAGGATTAGGTAGCTCGAAACTAGGTGCCTGTTGGCCTGTTTCAGTTGCATTTCCACCTCGCTGAAACACTTTTTCTTGTGCAAGAATCTCTTCTACATTTTTCATAAATTGAGGATTAGCTTGTCGAGACTCTTCAATCTTGGCGATAGTTTGCGCTTTTAAATTTTTCATTTCATTCCTTTAATATATTAGCCGAAAACTCATATTAACTCAGTAAAATCAACGGCTGTAGAATCATCGACATTTAACAGATAAGATAGCAAATGTAACAAAGAGCTAGGGTAAAATACAGCGAATAAAGAGGTACTATTTTGGCAATAATTGAACTGCGTGAATATAAAATAAAACCGGGGAAAACGGATGAGTGGTTAAGCTGGATGCAAACAGAGTTGCTTCCGTATCAAAAATCAAAAGGAATGCGGATAATTAACACTTATATACATCACGATCCTGATGGTACTGACTATTTTATATGGCTACGTGAATTTGATGACGAATGTGCACGCAAAAAAATTTACGCTTTAACCTATAACACTTGGTGGATTGAAAAAATACGCCCGAAAGTATTTGAGTTAATAGAAGAAAGCGCTATTAAAGTGAAAGTAATTCATCAGTTAGATTTATAGCCGTAACTCATTAACACACAATTACTGATCTAAGCTTTGTTTTATTCAATGATGTTATGCGTTTTTTGGCGCAAACATGATAATTGCCATGCCAATCAATGCGACCGAACCACCAACTAAGTCCCACACAGTTGGTTTTATACCATCAACTATCCAAAGCCATAGTATGGCCGAAAAAATATATACTCCGCCATAAGCCGCATAAACACGACCCGTTGCTGTGGGATGAAGCGTGAGTAACCACGCAAAAAGTGCCAAACTTAAAGCGGCGGGAATAAGGAGTAATATGCTCTTATCTTGCTTTAGCCAAAGGTAAGGTAGATAACATCCAACAAGTTCAGCTATTGCCGTAATGGCAAAAAGAGCAATGGTTTTATATTCAAACATGGAAATCCTCGCATCAATTACCATGTATTAATAATGCAAAGTAATGATTGGCTCTAATATTAATAGTCTGCAAGCAGTTAACGGCTTTTTCGTTTAAACGCCTTCGTTAGTTTTGTCTTCTTCATGTAAAACAAGACTAACGAGCTTTTGAACAAGAGGAGAAATTATCAATATGGTTGGGAATGCAAAGACAAAAGCAAAACTCCATGATTTTAACCAAATAGTTACGATATTGGTCACCAAACCAACGTTAAAAATACTAATAACAAAAGACATAATGCATGACATAAGCAATGCCATAAAAAAAGAAAATACCGTTTTGTGATGTTTGCGCGAAATCATTAAAATACTCGTAAATTATCAATACCTCAGCAGAGGTGAAAGCCAGCTAAATTGTAAAGAAAATGAGCTCTAAAGAAAAATGAAAAACTAACTTACCAACATCATTAACAGGTCAATTTTAAAGTACATTCAAATTTTAGTCATTAAATACTCGGTCTGTAGCAAATTTTCGCCATCGCGTCTGTAAAAGTAACCTTAAATTAATATTTCAGCTTCAGCTATTGATTATTGATTATTGATTATTGATTATTGATTATTGATTTTCGAGATACTTCACCACGATGAAAGGCCGTTATTTTTCTTCCGAACAATCACTGGCTATTTCTACATATTATTTAAACCTTGTTCAAGCAAAAATAAAAAAATCTATGATGACCCCATAACAACTATAAATAATAATAAATAATCCTATGTACCTAATGGTTTTTAAAAAACCAGCACTAAAGTTTAGCTTGAGTTTATCTCGATCTAAAATTTTTCCATGAGAGACTTGAACAAGAATTACACCTAGAGCAAAGACAATAATAAAGTTTATCCAATATCCTAAATCCATTAACCCGCTCCATATAATGAAAGGCATATATCGCCAAATTATAATAATAGCTTAGGAGAGAAACTAGGACCCAGTGTAAAACTCCAAGCAGTAAGCATAATGTTACATCTTAACGTGCCAACAAAATACGCTTTTCGAAAGAAGTAGTAGCGCTAAAAGCATATATTGATAATAATAACGCATAGCAGGTATGGTTAATGTGTTTAACGTTGTGGATATAATTGTCTTCAGTAAACAAATTTTATCCTTTGTTAATAGGTCAGTTTGACTGGCATAACAACCCATTTTATTTGAGTAATATTATGATCAATCAACTACAGGAGAAATATCAACTTTCGATATTACTATTACTTGGATTTGTAGCTGTATTAGGCATACTTCCCTTTGTAGCTGTACGTTATATTGCCGGAAACTTTACTGCTGTAATAATTGATATAACACTGATATTAGGTATAACCAGCTTAGTAGCTTATGCTTATTACTCCAAAAAAATTCGTACTGTAAGCGCAACAATAGCCATATTTATTAATGCGGGTGCCGTTGTCATTACTGTAGCTAACGGTATAGATAGTTTTTTATGGACTTATCCTGTATTCGCTAGTACTTTCATTCTGGTAAAACCTGCCGAAGCTTTTTTTATTAATGTTATTGCCGTTGTTTCATTAGTCACTATGTCTAGCCTTTTTGACACAATTTCTTTGGATTCATACATTGTAACAACCTTAATGCTCTCGATGAGTGCCTTTGTTTATGCCAGCCATGGTGCAAAACAATTCAGCTTATTAGAAAAACTTAATACGGTTGACGCCCTAACAGGTGCATTTAATCGTCGAGCTCTCAGTTCAGATATGACCGTGGCTATTTCCAATGCCGAACGCAACGGTAATAAATCACTACTGGCTATGCTTGATTTCGATTATTTTAAAGCTGTAAATGATAACTATGGTCATGCAGTTGGTGATCAAGTATTGAAAGACTTTGTTAAAATTACCACAGCAAACATTCGTAAATCCGATCGGCTTTACCGCTTTGGTGGTGAAGAATTTATACTACTCATTTCTGACATTGGCGATCAACAGCATGGGTTTATCGACAATA
The DNA here is from genome assembly GCA_049642265.1 of Cognaticolwellia sp. Taxonomy (GTDB): domain Bacteria; phylum Pseudomonadota; class Gammaproteobacteria; order Enterobacterales; family Alteromonadaceae; genus Cognaticolwellia. The sequence continues at coordinate 48,982 of JBAROR010000077.1, forward strand.
TTAGAAACACGATTAAAAATGAATTGAAAACACCGAGTGGCAAAAGTATAACAGTATCATTCGGTGTCGCTCCCTGGATACCAGATACAACCGCAGATACTTGGTTACAACGCGCTGATGAAGCACTCTATATTGCTAAGGAAAACGGCCGCGACTGTGCTGTTTTCAGTAATGAGTAGATTTATATTTAGCTGAGAATAAAACGATAATCTAGCTTAAGGCATCTTATTGTGATGCCTCATTTAAAATAACCGCTAAGCTTCAATTCCCCAACCATCATTAAAGCCTTTAAATTTTGCCGCTAGCAGCTCAAATTCAGCTTCTTGTGCAACAATAGCGTCATAGCTTGGTACCATGGCTACTGTACAGTTTATATCCCATACATTTGGCAACTCATCAGGTGTTAGTGTTACGGTCATATCTGGTGCTTTTTCAGCTAAATGTTCAAACATAGCTTTTGCTTGTTGCTCTTGTTCAAACAACTGAAAAAATACTACATTGTGCATTTCATTTAAATTAATGCCTGCAGCTTGCATTTCAGTTAAAACTTGGCCAGTTTCGTCATCAGGAAAGGTCATATTACATACAAATTATTAAAAACAATACGCTATTATATACCCAAAATTACTCAAGATGCTTGTTTGAGTGATAATTAAAAAACACATGATTAAAGGGTAATGAAAAACTATTCGTTTGTACTTATGAGCGTACAAATATTTTGCTTACATGCAAGTTGACTCTGCTCGCTAATGAATGGACAAGTATTCAAATTCACCGTGTTAGTCGCTATTTTTTTTAGTTGTGAAACACCGATAATATTACTAGCGAGCTGACAATTAATATTTTTAAACTTAACCGTAACCACTTGGCATTGTGCGATGCTTACACAAGTAAGGTTGTTAATAAGTGTTTTTTCGAAACGCTCAATAATTTCAGTAGACGTTGATTGTAGCGCTAAATTTTCCGTTGCTTGTGCTATTGAGTTAACGGTATCGTCAACTGATAAGTCTTGCGAATAGTGGCTGAGATTACGGCGTTGTTTTACTTCTTCTTGCTTAGCAAATGCCTCCTGCTCTAATTGATTTTTCAATTCTGTGCTGGATTTCTCATTTTCCGATAATAAGTAACCTAAACCTAATAAAATTGTCATGAAAACAGTTATTACCACTAAAGTAATAATCAACCATTTGATCATGATGTTAGGTGACTTGGGAGTATGTTAATTTGGCTAGTTTGTTTTATTTTCGGATAATCTCGCAACATACTATCGACTGCGTTATTAATTTTTTCCTGTATTTCTTGACTATTATCTTGAGCTTTAAAACCCAAAGGGTAAATACTACGCCATACTGAACGCTGATTTTTAGGGTCGATAATATCAAGGATCAAACTACCTGGTCGTAGTTTTTTTTCTAGATCAATTCGTGTTGCTTCACCTGCTTTTAAACAGTAGCCACAATACTTCACTTGTTTATTGTATTCGTTTAATTCTTTAAAGTTATGACTGAGTACATGATAGGCGATAACAATATCGGCTTTTTTGAGCGTTTTATAATGAAAGCCATTACCATCAAACCCCTGTTCAATTGCCAGCTCAATGGTATTACGAGTAATATCACTGAGGTTTTGTAACTCTCCAAAAGCTGAGTTACGGCCATAAGTGCTATAACTTTCAACGGTCGAAAAATCAAAGCTATCACGAAAGGACGTGGTGGCAGTATAAATAGATGAACAAGCAACAAGGTTGATTATCAACGCTAAACAGCTAACTAATCGAATACTTATCATGGTAACTCAAACAAAAAACAATACTGCTAGATTACCTAGCTGTTTTTAAATTACAACATTTCATCATCTTAATTAGCTTTAGCTTGTCTTTAATCTCGCGACAACTATGCCGTTAAATAAGCATTTAAATCCGATAAACGTTATTGTAAAGACTGATAATTAACTGTATCAAAGTCGATAACGCTACCACCAAACTCTGTCGCAAAGGCATCAGCATCCGTTTTCGCTGAAAAGCTCGCTAGGGTTTTGCCCATAGCACCTGTTTTGCTCGAACCGACCACGAACCATGCTTCGCGCGCATCAATAAAGTAGCCATCGTTTGGCGCATCCCATGGTGCTTTGCTCATGTCATGCACTAAAATAGTGGTTACGTTACGTTTATTTTCTGGATCGAGATAAAAGCTAAACATGTCACGTGTTGAACAGAATTTTTTTACCTGATCGCCATCTGCTTGCGTAATACCTTTGCGAAATAGTTCGGCTTTTGGACCTGAAAAATTACTGATTAACATGCCACATAAATGGCATTCATCAGCACTTTCAATCGCCACCGCTTGATGGATAATTTGTTGTTGCTCTGATTGCTCTGAACAACCAACGATAGCGACAAAGAGAAGCGAAAATAAAATCTTACGGAACATGATGAATACCTTTAAAGTTTTTTGTTTTTGAAAATAACAGATGCAATTGCTAAGGGCCCGATAACCCAAGCCAACAAAATAGCGAATAACTGCGCCTGCGATAAGTTTGCATTAATAGCAACGGCCAGTGCGCCATTAACATCGGCACTGTCTAAACCAGCAAGGTTAACTAAACGGAAAATATCAGCCGGATTTAACATCATTAATTGCGTTAATGCGCCTTGGCTTAAGCTAGAATCAGTACCAACTAACAAGGCCAGTAAAGCAAGATCGAAAACTAGCGCAAAGAAAAACCATGTGATCAATGCCACACCCGCCGCTTTTGATTTTTCACTCGCCACTAGGCTGATCATATAAGCAATAGCGGTGAAACTTAAGCCCAGTAACGTGGCGCTAATAATGAAATAAGCAAAGGTTTCAATAATAGCGAAATCACCGTATTGGATAAATAAAAGTAAAGCTGATGCGCCAAAACCCAGTAACGTTGCCAAGGCAATAATGCCGCCCTGACCGAAAAACTTGCCGAGTAATAATTGATTCTTACTCAAGGGATAAGTCAGTAACAATAGTAAAGTGCCCCCTTCTTGCTCACCCACAAAGCTGTCATAACTTAACAGTAAAGCAATTAGCGGGATCAAAAATACCGCTAAACTCGCTAAGCTGGCAATGGTGGTAGATAGCGAAGTAATACCGACTGTCCCTGAGGCAGCAGCGCCGAAATAAGTTAATCCTACCGACAACACGGCAAAAATTAGCGTTATTGATAATAACCAACGGTTACGCAAACCATCATGAAATTCTTTATTGGCAACGGTAATAATTTCTCTCATTACACACCTACCTTTTTACTTGAAGTCTTATTATTATTTTCAGGTTTAACTTTCATCTGTTCTGCTTTCGCTAAGTAATGTTGATAAACCTGCTCTAAATTGGCTGATTCAACGCTAATATCATGTAAGTTTTCATCAGCAAGTAAGTGGCGTAAAACCTTAACTTTATCCTGCTCTGGTACTTGTAAGTTACCTAATGCGTCCAAATAGGGTTGCAATAAAGTGTCGTCGGCTAGCGCTGTGCTTACACCTTGTGGTTTAATTTTAGTGGGTAAGTTAGCTTGTTCTCTAAGCTCGGCAATGGTGCCAAGAGCGAGTGTGTTACCACCTGAAATGATCATTGCGCGGTCAATATGCTGTTCAACTCCGGGTAGTACATGTGAGCATAAAATAACACTCGTGCCTTGCGTTTTTAGCTGATCAACACTGAGATAAAAGTCTGCTGTTGCGCTAGGATCAAGCCCTACGGTCGGTTCATCAAGCAATAATAACTTCGGCTCACCAATAAAAGCTTGTGCTAAACCTAAGCGTTGGCGCATACCCTTAGAATACGTTTTTACTGGTCGCATCATCGCATGGGCAATACCGACTTGTTCTAATAGCGCTTTAGCATGTGCTTTTGACTGACCTTTTAAGCGTGCGAAATAGGTGATAACTTCTAAACCCGTCAATTGCTCATAAAACATAACATTTTCAGGTAAATAACCCATTTTTGCCCGCATATGCCATGCTGACTTATCGTCAGGCTTCACGCCCATAACCGAAACATTGCCGGCATCAGCAGAGATAATACCCAAAATAAGCTTCATCATGGTGGTTTTACCGGCGCCATTATGACCAAATAGACCAAGCACTTCACCTTGTGCAAGTTGCAAGTTAATGGCGGACAAAACCTGTAAATTTTTATAATGCTTACTGACATTTTCAAGAGAAACTAAAGGTGTTTTCATTGTGCTTGCTCGACCTTATTCACTTTAACTGCGGAATATTCATCGCTTGTTTTCAGCGATGAAGCAATATGACCTACCATTTTGGCTGTTGCTGATGATTGCATCAGTGGAAAACTATCTTTAACGCCCGGTGGCTTTAATACCGGAAATTCTTTTTGTATCCAGCGCAAAATGAGTACTACGGGACTGTCCATGATCATTTTCATTTCAGGGTATTGCCAAACAAGTTGGTCGATACCGTCGTTAGGTTCGAAAATAACATCACCAATACTATCGCCGTTCATATCCCAGCCTAAATAGTTACTCCAATAGTTGCCTCTGCCTTCAAAGCTCCATTCTTGTTTTTTATTGGAAACATATTTCACTTGTACCGGATTATTAATAAAGCTATTGCCATACACTTTGACATTTTCAGAGCCTGCCGTTAAATGAATACCGATTTCTGCTGTGTCGATTCGATTGTTTTTGATGGTGTTGTAGCCAGAGTTATAAACGAATAGACCTTTACCGTCTCGACCGAGCACCTTATTTTCCGGCTTGGTCCAAACATCTTTAATGTAGTTATCTTCAAAAGTAGATTCGGTAATAAAATTGAGTAAAAAACCATAATCTTCTGAATCGGTTGTTTTATTACCAGTAATGGTTAATCGACGTGAACTCATTAACGCAAAACCTGCGCGAGTACGATAAGCCGTGTTGTTCGTAACAACATTGTCGTACGAATACATATAATGAATACCATAGCGCAAGTCGTGCATGGTATTACCTTCAATAATATTATTTTTACTGGCAATCACATAAATGCCATCGCGCACTTCGCTGGTTTCATTATTGATAATATGTGCATTTTCGATACTCGATAATTGAATACCATTACCGCGGTCAGCAGAACGAATACTTAAATTACCTTTGACGATATTATTAATCACTTTGGCGTGCTTAATTTTATGTAGCCAAATGCCGAAACCATCACCGGTGAGTTTATTATTTTTTATCTGAATGTTTTCAGCTTTCGTTGACGAATAAATACCTGCATTTTCTTCAGTTAAGTCATGTCCCCAATTGATGATATTCAGGTTTTCAACACTAATATTTGAATTTTTCAGCAGCAGAACATTGCCTTGACCATTACCGTCGATAATAACGTCTTTCGTTCCGATCAAAGTCAGTTGATGGTTAATAACAAAATTACCAATATAACGCCCTGCAGTTAATTGCACGATATCGCCATCAACACTAGCGTCTAATTTTTGCTGTAGGTTGTCTTCGGGAGAAACCCAAATAGTGCTAGCGATAACACCGAACGAAAACGGTAGAAAAAGCATCGCTATCAGGAGTTTTTTAAATGATTGCATTATCCACTTTACTCTCAATTTCACTATCCATTTCACTCTCAATGGCACTGTCAATTTTACTATCAAAAGTTTGACCTTTTAAAATTGAAAATGCGGTAATAACAAAATTGCTATTACCGCTGATTTACGCTGATTAAGTTAAGCGCCTTAGTAATAACACTAAGACGAGATAACTTCAGTTAGAAATAGCTTAAAGTTTAAAAACTAAGCTTCAACTAACATACGGCCACGCATTTCCATGTGAAGTGCGTGACAGAACCAGTTACAGTAATACCATTGTACGCCTGGCTTATTAGCCGTAAACGTTATAGAAGACGTTTGCTGTGGGCTAATTTCCATTTGTACACCATGGTTAGTCATACAAAAACCATGTGTTACATCTTCCACTTGGTCAAGGTTAGTAATAACCACGGTAACTTCATCGCCTAATTTGACTTTAAATTCAGACAAACCGTAAGTTGGTGCAATAGAAGTCATATAAACAGTAACTTTGTTTTTGCCTTTACGAATAACTTTGCTGTCGCTCATTAAGTTAACGCCATCAGCTTTTGCTGTTGCTACTGTGGTCGCAAACATACGATCATCACGATCCCAAACTCTTTTCGTTTTGATTTTACTACGGTGTACCATAATACAATCATGCGGTTCAGCGAATGTTGGGCCATCGTGTACCAATTTCATTTCGTCACCAGAAATATCAAATAATTGATCGTTTTCTGGTTTAAGTGGGCCAGTAGGTAAAAATCTATCTTTAGAGAATTTACATAAAACAACTAACCATTTGCCATCGGCATCACGTGATTCACCTTGTGATGTATGGTTGTGTCCCGGTTGGTAATGCACATCTACTTTTTGGCGTAGGTAATTAACTTTTTCACCGTTATGCGCTTTAATCGCATCTTCAACATTCCACTTCGCCACTTGGCTATCTAAAAATAGTGTAGTGTAAGCATTACCACGACCATCAAAGGCAGTATGTAGTGGACCTAAACCTACTTCTGGTTCAGCGATAACAGCATCACGAGGTTTAATTTTATTCGCAAATAAGTCATCAAATTTCGCAATAGAAATAATAGAAACCGTTGGTGATAATTTACCATTAGCAATGAAGTATTTGCCATCTGGTGAAGCATTGATACCGTGTGGTGATTTAGGAATTGGAATATAACGCGTAAGTTCAGAGCCTTTACGACCATCTAAAACAGGAACATCATTACCATTATAAGTTTTGAATTTACCGGCTTTAACCGCAGCCTCACAACGAGCAAGACTGAAAACAACAACATGGTCACGTTCAGCAGTGATCATTTCACCTAAAGTCATACCCATTTCTGAGTTATATGAAGTTGACGCAAAATATTTGCCATCAAAGTCAGCGTCAGTGTTATCTAAGTTACCGTCGACCATCACTTGGAAAGCCACTTCCATTGATTCAGCGTCAATCACGTTAAACAATGAACGATAAGTGCTGACGTCTTCCATGCCACCTTTACCATCATTATTCATCGGAATTTCGAATTCACCATTACAAATAACATATTTAGTATAAGGTACTTTTTGCACACGTAAACCGTGGATAGCTTGTACGTTAGGTACATGCAAAATTTTATCGGTTTTCATTACGTCACAACGAATACGCGCTACACGGGTATTGGCCTTGTCATTAATGAAAACATATTTACCGTTATAACGACCGTCAGTCATCGACATATGTGGATGATGACAATCACCTGTTAAATATTCACTGTTGATGATTTCTTTTGATTCATTAGTTAAACCGTAACCCGTAGCATTATCAAGATTAAACACAGGAATACGCATTAATTCACGCATTGATGGTACACCCATCACACGTATTTCGCCGGAATGACCACCCGACCAAAAGCCGTAATATTCATCTAAATCGCCAGGGGCTACATGTGGCGAGTTTGCCGCTTCAGAAGCTCTTGCTTGTGCCATTGAGGTGAACATAGCGGCCGTCATTGGCGCAGCAACGGCACCAGCACCAATTAAGGCTGTTTTACCGAAAAATTTACGTCTGCTTTCACTTTCCAACTCAGGTTTGTTGGCATCGTTTGTTGCGTTAATATTGTTATCATCATTAATCATTTGCATTCTCCGTTAATTTATTCTTTCAGTGCTGATAGAGGGTTAACCGACATTGACTGCCGCTATTTCTTGTTCTTTATATTTGTTCTTTTTGTACTTTTGCTTTTTCAATGGTGGACATTTGTCGTCATTGAAATACGTTACTTGGCAGTCCAAGCAGTAGTGACACTCGCGCATATTGATTTCACCGTCAGGATTAATCGCTTGAATTTCACATTCTTTCGCACAGGTTTTACAAGGTTGACCACATTCAGGGCGACGTCTTAACCAGCTAAATAAACGCACACTATTGCTGGTAGAAAGAGCAGCACCTAGCGGACATAAATAGCGACAGAAAAACTTACGGTTAAAGACGTTAATGGTCAGTAAGATCAGGGCATATAAAATAAAGGGCCATTCACGATCAAACTTCAGTAAAAATGTGGTTTTAAAAGGCTCAATTTCAGCAAACTGCTCAGCCAATGCTAATGAGTCAAGCGACAAGGCAAATAGCCCGAGTAAAATTAAATATTTAATCGCCCATAAACGCTCATGCACCGCCCAAGGTAATTCAAATTGAGGGATTTTTATGTAACGAGCGAACACATTGATCAACTCTTGTAAGGCACCAAAAGGACATAACCAACCACAATACACAGCGCGTCCCCATAACAACATGGTTACAGCCGCCGCGCCCCACAGCATAAAGATCACCGGGTCGAGCAGGAATAAGTCCCAAGAGAAATCAGACACCAGCGCTTGCAAGAAAGTAAAGACGTTAACGATTGATAATTGTCCGCCCCAACTCCAGCCGATGAATACAACCGTTATCACTAAAAAGCTATGACGGAAATTGTGCATAAAGGTTGGGTGTCTAACCAAAATGTCTTGAAAGAATAATGAAGCTAGTAACAACGTCATCAGAATAGATAAGACCACCACTTCCGTGCGTTTATCCTGCCAGACTTGCTGGGTTAGTGTCAGTTCAGGTTCAGGCAAAATAAGTGGCGGACGGTTTAAGTATTGCTCTAAACCGTGGTAGCTGCCTTTGAAGCTAGTAAATACACTATCTACAGCACCTATTTGGCGACGAACTAGCAATTCGAACTGCCAATCAACACCCGGATTAAACTCCTGATGTTCACGGACAATAAATAATGACATTTCTTTGAAGCGTGGCACACCTTCGATAAATAAGTCAGTGACCCGAATTTGATCTAAATCGCGAAAGGCAAAAGCACCGTCGTTTTGTAAAATTTGAATACGATCAAAAATACCACCACGTACATAACCAGAGCCTTTAAACGAATAGCCATTCCCTAAAACAATAATGGCATGCTCACTAGGCTTTAACGTTTTCATCAGCCATTGGTATTCGCTATCGCCAAGTAAGTTTCGTCCTACGGTTGGAATATCTGCCTGCGCATAATAAACCTCGGCAAACATATCTGACTTTTGCTCAGGCGTTGCTTGTTCAATAGTTTCGGCTTCAGTACCGACAAAAGCTTCATCAACAGTTTTACGATTTAAATATAATTTTCGAACCGAGCCATCACCCACCAGTGTTTGCCAGTCTGCTTTCTTATAAACCTCGGGCAACACCGTGGCCATAGGTTGTTTAATTTCTTCCGCTGCTTCGATAATACCCAATGAGCGTGCGACGATGGTGGCTGATTTAGTAATAGCAACGTTCATCACCATTACAGTTACTGTCGCACCAGATAAACCATCAAGGTGAATGGTGTTACCTTTTTTATTACCACCAACTTTTAAGCGGTCGCTAACATTTAAGCCTGAGTATTGATCTGAAAAAGCCCATAATTTTTTCTCAGGAATACCCGCCAGAATAATAGGTTCATGATGCTCTAAAACTTTTGCGCCAACATAAACGCCTTTAGGGTCTATGGCGACGAGCATATTGACCGGCTCGCCTGAGTAGGCTGGAATTCGGGCTAAATCATTAGTTTCAAATGCATAGCCAATAATTTCTTCTTGTTGATAGATAGTCCAAACCAACGGGTCACCGGCTTTGTCTGAAACTTTAGTCGCTTGCGGGAAAATTTCATTGATCAGTGGCAGCGGATCTCTAGGCTCACTAACAAATAATGCATGAGCAGAAAATTGCACTAGGCAAAGCAGTAACACGGTAAATAACGTTAACTGCTTTTTACTATACGACAAGAAAAATAGCATTGTAGTGTGATACCTTCACGTAAAGAATGAGTCGTAAGTTCAGAGTAGTCTCTAACTTAGTCAACTGCGACAATATGTCGCACATATTACGCCTCTCAAAATTTCCAATAATGACTTAGATCAATAAAGCGAGGCTATTTCCAGACCAATAATCACACACTTTTTGTAAGGATATTTGATACTTAACTCACTAAACATAGTTAATAAGTAATGCTCTTAGACGGATATCCAACAGTTAATTTAGCTGATTTTTTATTAGGTTATAGCGGTATTAAATAAGTAAATTAATCGCTATATAATTTACTTATTTAACGAAGGCAGGTTAGTTGCTGATAAAAACACGATGAATAGTAATAAAAAAAGCCAGTCTCGATGACTGGCTTTTTTAATAAATGCTGTAGTTAATTGTTAACCAAGTTATTACTTAAGCGTAATCTTGGCAAATTTACGCTTACCTACTTGATAAACAGCAGTAGAACCTGCGCTAATTACTAATTTATTATCCGTTACTTTATCGCCATCAATTTTTGCTGCGCCTTGTTTTATCATGCGCAGTGCATCAGAAGTACTGGTCACTAAACCCGCTTCTTTTAATAAATTAGCAATGGCAATTTCACCGTTTTCAACAACGATTTCCATCTCTGGCATATCATCAGGTAAGGCACCTTTTTGGAAACGGTTAATAAATTCTTGATGTGCTGCTTCTGCCGCGGCAGCATCATGAAAACGTTCAATTAACTCTTTTGCTAAGTCAATTTTTACATCACGAGGATTTGACCCAGCAGCAATGGCTTCTTTGTAGCCATTAATAGTTTCAATGGGCTTAAAGCTCAACAATTCATAATAACGCCACATCAAATCATCAGAAATCGACATGATTTTGCCAAACATATCGTTTGGCGCATCCGTAATACCAATATAGTTATTCAATGATTTAGACATTTTTTGTACGCCGTCTAAACCTTCCAATAATGGCATCATTAGTACCGTTTGTGGGCGTTGGCCTTCTGATTTTTGTAGCTCTCGACCCATCAATAAATTAAACTTTTGGTCGGTGCCGCCTAATTCAACATCAGCTTCTAAAGCAACCGAATCCCAACCTTGCACAAGCGGGTACATAAACTCATGAATAGCAATGGCTTGACCGCCTGCATAACGCTTTTTAAAGTCGTCTCGTTCCATCATTCGAGCAACCGTTTGGCGCGAAGCCAATTTTAACATGCCTGCAGCACCCAGTTTTTCCATCCAGGTTGAGTTAAAGGCAACTGTAGTTTTTGCTGGATCTAAGATTTTAAACACTTGCTCTTTGTAGGTTTCAGCATTCGCTAACACATCAGCCCGACTTAACGGTTTACGCGTAACATTTTTCCCGCTCGGATCACCAATCATGCCAGTGAAGTCACCAATTAAGAAAATAACTTCATGACCCTGCTGTTGGAACTGGCGCAGTTTATTGATCAATACCGTATGACCAAGATGCAAATCTGGTGCTGTTGGATCAAAGCCCGCTTTAATTTTCAGTGGTTTGCCTTTCTTCAACTTTTCCAATAACTCATCTTCTAACAGAATTTCTTCCGCACCGCGTTTAATTTCTTCAAACGCTTGGCTTACATCTGACATTTACTAGGCTCCAAAAGGCATGTTAATCAAACGGGACAATAAATTAGCCCACTTGCTATATATAATTTATTGACGAATTCTACTGCAATTTTCACTGTGGTGAAAACCCTATCATTGTTTAGAGGGATATTATTTTGTTATAGTAAACGACAATTGTCGTATTAAAACATTATCTATAGGTCTTAGCTTTTTGAAAAATATAAAAAACTTATATTTTGCCTTACCAAAACAGCACCAAATAATTATTATAACGTGCGCTTTTATAGTGCTATTTTTATTAGTGGTTCCGTTAAAAAGTAGTAAGCAAGTAACATCGAGTACTGATGGCGAATTTAAAGCAGGTCAGCGCTATCAAGTAGCTATGCCAGAACAAGCCACTAACACTGTGGTAGTTCCCAGCCTTCCATTACCTATAACATCGACAGATATTTTAGATACCACGCAAGCTCCTGTACGCGATCTGCCGAGTAATATTGAAGAAAGTGCCGCGCAATTACAGTGGCAATCAGTCAAAGTAAGAAGTGGCGATTCGCTAGCAAAAATATTCAAGCGTAATAGTCTCAGTGCCACTACCACCCATAACGTTATCACCGCTCAAGGTGAAGGTAGCCAATTACTAAAAAAGCTTAGTGTCGGCGATGTTATGCGCATAGGTAAGGATGATAAAGGAAACTTAGTCTCTTTAGAGTATCCGCTGTCAAAAAATAAGACCTTATTCGTAAATTTACAAAACGAGCAATATCACGCCTACACAGAAAGTAAAAGTGTTGAAATACGTGAAGCCATAGCTCATGGTGTTATTAAGTCTAATTTTTGGAATGCCGCGGCATCAGCAGGCCTCAATGATGGACAAATTATCAGCTTAGCGAATGTATTTGGCTGGGATATCGATTTTGCGTTAGATATTCGCGAAGGCGATAGCTTCAATGTAGTTTATGAAAACCAATATGTTGAAGGTGAATTTATTGGTACTGGGAAAATAGTTGCTGCTGAGTTTGTGAATCAGGGTGAATCTTTTCAAGCGATTCGATTTACCGACGATGAGTATTATTCGCCGGATGGCAGAAGCATGCGTAAAGCTTTTTTACGTGCACCAGTAAGCTTCAAATATATTAGTTCAAATTTCAAACGTAAACGCTTTCATCCTGTACAGAAACGCTGGAAGGCACATCGTGGAACAGATTATGCTGCTAAAACAGGTACTCCAGTTGTGGCCGCAGGTAATGGTAAAGTAGTACGAGCAACCTATGATAAATATAATGGTCATCATGTATTTATTCAGCATGGCAACGGCATTGAAACCAAATATATTCACTTTTCAAAACGAGCCGTTAAAAAAGGCCAACGAGTTAAGCAAGGTGAAGTCATTGGTTATGTTGGCTCTACAGGCTTAGCCGCAGGGCCACACTTACATTATGAGTTTTTACTTAATGGCGTTCATCGTAATCCTAGAACTGTAAAACTGCCGGACGCCAAACCTATTAGTAAAAAGTACAAACAAGCTTTTGATGTTATTGCAAAAAAACGTTTAGCTGAATTGTCGGGTTCACGACGTATCATGCTTAGCATGCAGCCAAGCGCAGAATAATATGAGTAACAAAGTTCGCTATATCGGCCTTATGTCTGGTACCAGCGCTGATGGCATTGATCTCGCACTAGTTGAATTCGATCACAGCGAGCAGCAACAAGCCAACGGTGCAACGTTAGTGGCGAGCTATTATCAAGCCTACGACAACGAAACTCAGCAAAAAATAATGAGCTTATATAACACCAGCGATAATGAAATTGATCGCGCTGGCAGCTTAAATAGAGAATTAGCCCAGCAATTTTCTCAAGCCATTTTACAATTTTTACAACAAGAAAATTTATCCGCTAAAGATATCACCGCTATTGGCTCTCACGGACAGACTATTCGTCATCGTCCCGTAAAGAACCGACACATAACAAGCCCTTTTACCTTGCAAATAGGCTGTTTACAAACCTTAGCACTATTAACAGGGATTCGTGTCGTTGGTGACTTTAGAACAAAGGATATTGCTTTAGGAGGCCAAGGAGCTCCATTAGTACCAGCTTTCCATCAAGCTATTTTTGGTTCAACTGCAAAAGATGTTTTTGTCGTTAATATTGGTGGTATTGCTAATATTACCTTTTTACCCAAAAATGCTCCTCATAATACGACCGGTTTTGACACCGGTCCGGGTAATGCTTTAATGGATTACTGGTTTGAACAGCATCAATCAGGACGGTTTGACGCAAAAGGTCAGTGGGCTAATTCCGGTGAAATTTGCCCTGTGCTACTGCAAGCAATGCTCACAGATCCTTACTTTACTCAACCCGCCCCAAAAAGTACTGGTCGAGAGTATTTTAATGCTCAATGGCTAACAAAGTTTACTGGCAATAGCCGTTTACTACCTGCCGATATTCAAGCAACATTAACCGCACTAACAGCCGAAACTATCGCACAAGAAATCAACCAACTAAGTACGAAGTCAGACGTATATATATGTGGTGGCGGTATCGAAAACAACTTCCTAGTTTCACTTTTAAATCAAAAGCTTAACAATCACTCCATAGTGAATACCCATACAAAAAATGTAAATAGTGATTCACTTGAAGCAATGGCATTTGCCTGGTTAGCTTTCGCATTTGATAAAAATATTTTTGGCAACATCCCAGCCGTAACGGGGGCTAGCAAGCCGGCTGTTTTAGGTATCAGTGTTAATCCTTAAATATCAGTAGATCTGAATAATTTTATGTTTATAATAATCCGTTCCTGTTGAAAAAAAGCACGTTATTTGCAGAATATTTGAACTATCTTCACAAAGGTATTTCTAAGTAAATAATAGTATTTGCTTAATCGAATGCACTGTTCGATGTTCAACAACAAACGAGGAGGATATTATGGAATTTAACGACATACATATTGGCATGAAATGCGGCAGTAAAAAAGGTAGCGGTACGGTTACTTGGATTGATGGCTCGACCCGCACTATTTACATGGCTAATTCAGACAGCAATAATAGCTTTGAAGTAGACTTTGAAGAGATTATTGAAGATCCTCAAGCGCACAATAAAGAAGACGCCTATTACTAAGTCATTTTAATCTGACTTACCTTTTAATTAAGAGCTCCTACGGGAGCTTTTTATTGCCTAAAATATTATTTTTTATCAAAAGTGATCCATAAATTGAATTTACATGTATTGATACTAGTAACTAAAATAAGCTAGTAACAGCTTATTAGTGAGTGGGATAAACCCAAGGAGCGAGAATGAACATTCTTATTACCGGCGGCAGCGGGCTTATAGGAAAAGCATTGATTCGGCACTTACATGTAGATCGCATTATTGTTTTAACGCGTAGCCCTGAAAGATCGGTAAAAGTATTGCCGGATAATGTTGAATTGATAACGTCACTAGACGACATTAACTTTAATGACATTGATGTCGTGGTTAATTTAGCGGGCGAAGCTATTGTTGATAAAAAATGGTCTAACAAACAAAAAAGTATTATTTGTCAAAGTCGCTGGCAGATAACTCAGGCCCTTGTTGATAAAATACGCGCGGCAACAACCCCACCACATAGCTTTATTTCTGGCAGTGCTATTGGCTTTTATGGTCGCCAAGACGCATCAGCCATCGATGAAACTTATCAAGATATTCACGACGAATTTAGCCATCAAGTTTGTCAAAAATGGGAAGCAATCGCTCAGCAAGCAAGTTCTGTCAGTACTCGTACCTGTATTATAAGAACAGGTATTGTTTTGGACAAAAATGGTGGCGCATTAAAAAAAATGCTGCCAGCATTCAAATTTGGCCTTGGAGGGCCAGTAGCCGATGGTAAACAATACATGTCATGGATACACATTGATGACATGGTTAATGTGCTATTAGCGACAATTTATCAACCATCCTTATCAGGTATTATAAATGCAACAGCACCTATTCCTGTGTCTAATCAAGTATTTTCAGAAACCTTAAGTAAGGTACTATCGCGTCCATGCAAGTTTAGAGTTCCAGCCCTGATGTTACGGATATTAATGGGAGAATCTGCTGATTTAATCCTATATGGACAACACGTGTTACCCCGTAAATTATTAGATAATCACTTTAAGTTTCACTATCCTACTTTACAGTCAGCTTTAAAGCAGTTATTAATTAAATGAGAAAAAAAATATAAATAACCTCATCTAGGAAGTCATTTGGAAACAAAATTCATTCCTCACGGAAAATGTAGTTATAGCGTAGAAAACAACATCATTACTATAAATGCCATTGGGCCATGGAATTTAGAGTTTTTTAAGCAAATGCACTTTGAACTTAGTGAGATTGTTTTACATCAAGTTGATATTAACAATTTTGCTATATTGCTAATATTAGAAGGCGATTCATTGGCAACTCAAGATGGCTTAGAATACCATTTCAAATTAGTGAGTGCTGGTGTATCAAAAGCCATTGCAGTTAACTCTGCCATGAGTAATACACCATACATGATGCAAACTATATTCAAGAAAGTCTATGATCAAGCTGGAGTTAAAAATAAGATATTTGATTGCTCAAAAGCTGCTAACACTTGGTTAATAGAACAATTAAGCAAAAAATATTAGTCCCTTTGTAAAAATCATAAATTGCTTACTATTTATTAAAGATAGTATTACCTGCCCAGGCACGTATTAATGCCCAAACAGCCATAACAATAAACATTGTGTGAACCAGTACGAAGTAAGTAATAACAAAAACCCAAGTCCAGCCAGAATCAAAGCCTCCGAGTATAATCATCAGTATACTAACTAAAATCAACGCTCCCGCAGCCAGTAAATTCAGCTTAATAGCAAATTTCAAATGACAGTCAGATAGACTATTATCGTCAACTTTATTCAATTTTAGCAGCAGCATAATAAATGCAAATAGGGGTAAAAAAGTTAAGTTTAAAATTGACCATAAGGCAATACTAGATGCTTGTTTTATCTGTTCTTTAGTTTGTATTCTTGCGTGTAAATTCATCACTGACTCCTTGTTAAACAATATAAATAGCTAATTAATTTTTAGCCTTGCTAGAAAAATATTGTCGCTATAATCATCGCTGGAAAAATAATAAAATATAAGCGCATTAGTAACCGTAAGTTTTTATTCGCATGCTTTAATTCCATAAAATGGTCAATAACAACAAACCCCTTATACATAACCGTTAGCCCAATTAAGACGCTGACAAATGCTGTAGATGTAAATTGTTCACCTAAGAAAGTATTAAATAAAGTAATGACGATTAATATAACCCAGTACCATTCTAAACTAAGTAATTTACTCATGTTAACCTCTAACGTAATACGTACAGCAACGGGAATATTAGAATCCACATCAGATCAATCATATGCCAATAAACGGCCAACGCTTCAAGACCACTATGCTCTTTAGCTGAATATTGCCCTGCCCGTAAACGAAATATCACCCATAAAACTGCACATGAAGCCCAGCCTACATGAAGAAAGTGATTAAAAGTCATATAGTAATAAACGGTATAAAATTGGTTAGTGTTTGTACTTAAGCCTTGTAAGTTATTACTATAAAACTCCCAGGTTTTAACCATAAGGTAAAGGCAGCCGCAACTCAGTGCTAGCCATAAGTAGCGTTGACATTTATCGCGCTCATCCAAACGAATATACGTCATCGCTTTTGCCATAAAGTAGCTACTCGATAAGAGAATAATCGTATTCGCCACACCTAAGCTAGTATTTAAGCCTTGAGGACCTTTTGAAAAAACATCAGGGTAATGATATTTTGCAACAAAATATGCAACAAAAAAAATAGCAAACTCTGTAAGCTCGGATAATATGCCAACCCAAATAGGAATGTTACCTGGAATTCTGCCAGCACGGTCTTCACTCCACGAGCGAGGAAAAATACCTAAAGAGCCACTTATTCGGTCATTATTCATCAGTTTTGTCAGGCTATTACTCGGTAATATCGTCATAGCATAACCAGTTGCTCTTTTTTTTAAGTGACATAAATCAACTTAAGCGCATTATTCTGTACACCGGCTAACTACCTTGATATGAATCAACTAGCGCGCTGAATGGCCTTGAAAGCAATCACCATTTTCATTATGGTAAAGTAAGATTTTAAGGAAATATACGATTGATAGGCCGCACTGAATGGCAGCGACTAATGATGTCAAACGTTGTGGAAAACTGGTTTTACTTTCAGGAGAATAAAATGAAAAAACTTTTATACCTTGTAGCCGTAGACGGCAGTGAATGGAGTTTACGTGCCGCGGATCGTGCTGTTAATTTAGCGCTTCAAACTAAGGCAACGGTAGCGCTATTAACCGTAAAAGATTGGTCTTATTTACAACCGATGATACTCGATGGTGTTGCTCCCAAAATACGAGATCAAGCGGCAGAAGAGCAAGAAACAATAAATAGTGTATTAGTACCATTAGTAGAAAAATACAGTCATTTAGATGTCAAAATCACAAGCGAATTACTTTGGGGAGATCCAGCAGTAGTCATTCGAGAACACATTAAAGCACTGCACGCTAATATGTTATTTGTAGGCCGCCAAGGACGATCTCGCTTCGCTGATATACTATTGGGCAGCGTAGCAAATAAACTGGCTCATCAAGCGGGCATACCTATTGTGTTAGTACCTTAAGGGTGAAGCACGCGTTTAATATCATTGCAAAAATTCTAAACAAAAAAGGTGAGCCGAAGCTCACCTTTTTCACATTTCAATTAAGCGTTTCTATCATTTAGTAAGGTTATACGTACCATCAAGGTATTTTTTATGTAGAGATGAGTGAACAACCCCTTTCAGTATAAGGTTTACAGTTAACTATGACTAAAGAACCTATTTTAACTGTATAGTTTTTTGTTAAGTTTAATGGAAAATCACTATAAAAGACCTTAAAAGTATACAAAACATCGACTATTTTTAAAAATAGCTTTTAGTCAATTATTCATCAAAATTTATAGAAGTATCAAGCTTTAATTTTGGTAAATGAATTACTTTTTTACCATTCCAATATCCGAACCCAAATAGACTCTATTCCAATTATAATTAGAACGGCATGTCTTCCTTTTAAATTTTTTTTCCAATGAAAAATGTCAATTGATGAAGGAAAAGGGTTAGCTTCAGGGTGAGTATGCCACTCTCCTAAATAATCAATATTATTATTAGAAATAGTTTTAGCTTTATTGACTAGCAGCCTGTGGTGCTTGCCTTTTCGAACAAAACTAAAACGCGTTCGAAGATCTTTTAGACCTGGCTCTGAAATGTCAGTAATTTCTATATGAGGAGGGGAATTTAATAAAAATCGTTCTTCTTTTTATTGTCTTAATTTTTTCTTAGAAAGAATTGCTAATCCTTTACTAGGATCTAAATCCAAAAACTCGCAGTATTGTACATATTCGTAAATATTTAGTTTTCGTTGATCCGTTTCTATTTTACTAACGAATTGGAAAGGTTCATCAATTAATAATCCTTCATATTCATTAAAGTTAGATGTATCTGATATTTAGTGATGAGTTATTAGTAAAATTAAACTACCTTAAGACTATTCAACATCATAATTAAATTGATGCCCATTCAATATATTTGTCGGCACTTTGGGATACCGTTGGGTTCCACGCCCTTGTTCAGATATTAGATGTAGGTGTTTTCTAGCTCTTGAACCAATTACATAAATTAATTTATTAGCACTACAGATATCTGAATCGTTAAAGTGAGGGACTATACCTTCTAATAGTCCATAGGCTATAACAACATCATATTCTCCCCCCTTCACACCATGTATAGTTGATACCTTGATACCACTTTTACTTTTAAAAACTTTACGGAAGTCAGTTATAGTTCCTGCGTATACAGTATTTTCGTTTCGTATTTTGTTAATTCGCCTATTAGAGCTTTCAAAAAAAGTATCATGATGTTCTTTCAATGTGGGGAATAACTTAAAATCTATATTTAACTGAACGAATAACTCGTTAAACATTATGCCTAAAAAAGCTAGACCATCTTGCTCATCAATCTTAATTGAATTAATTACACGTAATAAGGACTTATTGGTTATATGAGTTGTTTCAACCCCTGCATCAATAAGGCAATTAATTATCTCTGTTGACCACCTTAATCTACGAATAAACAGACTTGGAGATGGTTCTGTTAATATTATTTTAGTTAATTTATACCAAAAATTATCTTCATCTCTAGCAAATGGGGTCATCCCTGGGCCATTAAAGTTATAATTTGGTAACTGTGAACTTAAACTACGTGTAATGCTTGCTAAGTGAATCCACCAAGGAGCAATGATACAAATTTCATTCTCAGAAACACCTAAAACTTCAATACTTTTCCTTATTATATTTGCTAACTTATCGGACAATTCATCTTTATGTAATAATTGATCATAAGATATTAAACTGGGAAAATGTTCTAATTCTCCCGCGGCAAAAATTCCAGAATTATGAACTTTGTAATAACTAAAATGATTAATAATTCTAGATGAACTTCGATAGTTTTTTGTTAATTCTTTTTCTCTAATAGTAATATTAGTAATCGCTCTCAATTCGTCGATAGTAATGGCATAGCCACCTAGCGAGCCATAAATAGCTTGATTTGGATCTCCGACAATAAAGGCTTTAACGCTTCCCAAGCCGGCTTTAAGTATCTCTCCAAAAATCACATACTGAATTTCTTTTGTATCTTGATATTCATCGACTAATACATACGAGAATAATCCACTTAGTATTTTGCTAATAGATGGCTGCCGTTTAATCAATTCATATGCGAAAAACAAAATTTGCTCAAAATCTATTTGGTTATTTGAAATCAAATTAGCATGATATTGAGATATAATATCAGTGACTTGCCCTATTTTATTTGGTGTACAAGAATAGCTAATACCAGATGACGTAAAATGATAGCCGCAATCAAAATAACCTATCCTTGGTTGATTATATGCTTGGCAATATTGTGTAATTAACTCCTCCGTGTCATAAGAGTTAACTACTCTGAAGCCATATTTTAACGCATAGTGATAACCGCTATACGGTTTTAAAATCCACTCCAAACAAAAAGAGTGAATAGTTCCAATCCAAAGCTGGGAAATATCAACGCCCAAATTTTCTATTCGTTCTTTAATTTCATCCGCAGCACGGTGTGTGTAGGTAATAGCCACAACCCACTTATTTTTATCTGCTAAAATAGATAGTTCTTTCGCTATTTTGTAGGTTAGAGTCCTTGTTTTTCCACTACCAGGACAAGCGACTAAAAATATACTTTCGGGCTCATTTATAGCTTCCACTTGCTCATCATTTAAATCATCTTTGTCCCAAACAAACATAAATTAAATTCTCTCTAAAATCATGTTGGAACTTGTTAAAATAATATCTGAAATCATAGCCGCTTTGAGAAGTTGGATATCACCGCCGTTTTCTATGAATTGAATCAATTTAGGTTGAAATATTGCCATTCCTCTTTCCAAAGGAAGCAAATAGTTATCCCATTGAACATGAAAGTTTACATCGCCTTGCGCAGGGTTTGATGCTAAAGATTCTCTTGTTGAAATTGCAAATTTTTGTAGTCTATTAAACCTATACGTAATGATTTTTAACAAAATATCATTACTAAATGTCCCATGAGAAAATTTAACTGCATTAATAATGTATTCAGGAATGTATACATTGAAATCAATTGCTTTTCCAAGAGTTATAGCAAACCAACCTTTACCCTGATGGTTTGCCATTGTAAGCGCCCTTTGGCCACACACTGAAATATCACTTGAATTCAAGTTGTTTTTTGAAGTTGTTATCGTAAAAGCATCACTATAGACGTCGTCAACAATGTTCTGGAGGTAAGTGCGGTTTCCATATTTTATAAAATCGACTTCGAAAGTGTGCTCAGCATAAAAAGGTGATATCCAATCATTCCCATTACAAAAGGCATCTAGAGCTATTTTTCTTTCTGTTCCTTTTTGTTGTGAGCCTCGTGCTTTCTTTTTTCGTACTTTTATAGGGTCGCTATCTGTAGTAATTTCCGTAACATCAAAAAACGAAGCATCCAAGTCATTGATAATGCTACATTTTTTTCTTATTCTCTCATCATGAAATAACAAAGCAATGTTTTCAAAACCTGTACTTCTCATATTTACTAAGGTGATACCAAGCTCATCTAAACTAACTCCTAATACTTGTTTAATTAATATGGGGATTAGAATTTCCTCGGCATCCCCTTCAACTAATATAACGCTTTTAGAAAAAAGTAAGTTACTTCGAATAGCATCTAAATATCTTTCAACAAAACCAACTTGTTTAGGAGTTAAACCTGTAGATGGTTGAAAAACAGTACACAGCCCATTTACTTTTCCTATAATATTTACATTTTTGATCCTACTGACTTCAGATATATGAGATGAATGAGTCGAGTAAATTATTTGCGTATTCGGATAATTAATTTTATCAAATAATGACTTTTGAATATGTGTGTGGATATGAGCTTCTGGTTCTTCAATTAAAAGAAAATTCCCGATGGATTGATTTGCTTTTTGATATTTAAATTCAAGTAATTTTAATGTCAAATAAATCAGGTTAGCTCCCCCTAGGCTCATTTCATCAATACTCCCTTCATGCCCATCGTCTGATTCATCTACAAATAATTTTAAAGATTGAAAAAGTTCTTCCGCCTCTTTTGAAAGACCAGATTTTATTGAAATAGTATTGGGAGAATACGTATCACCGACTGCATCATCAATTGTATTCTTAATATCTACTTTAATATCACTTACATCTGGTAAATTTTCGATGGTAGAATTTAATGACTCGACCAGAGCTGCAATAGGCATAAAATCAGCAGGGTCGATTTCACCACTTTTATGCTTCAATAATGTTAATAAAGGGTTTGTTCTATTATTACGAAAATCATGAACAACATCCCTTAATGCTTTAACAAACGTAAAAGATACTTCATCAGACATAGATAAGATATTTGGAATTGGACTCCCAGTTTCAGGTGACTGTAGGTGCATTGGAAAAATCACTCTCTCAAAGTCACCTACAATTCTTCTATAAACTTCAGGACTATTAAAGTCAGCACTACTTTTTCCTGTAATGACTGTTTCGTAGTCATTTATAGTTATATCATCTAGGATACCATTCAATGAAACATCATCATTCTCCGTAAGTAGTCCTAATGCCTGTCTTATGTTTGCTTTTGGTCTAAAAATAAGGTTATAAGTTGCTTTAGCTACTGTTTGATTTTCAATATTTCCTACGCCATGTATAAAAAGAGACTGGCTGACTTCATCATCTTTAATATCATCAAATTCCAGACTAATAATTATCCAGTGACCACGCCAATCGCCTAGTTTTCTACAAAAATCGTCTTGCTTTAAGCGAATGGCATTACGTGGCATTGAGTTATCAAGCAACAATCTAATTGCTTTAAATAAGTTGGTTTTTCCTGACCCGTTCTCACCAATAAGAGTGTTAATTCCTTTTGAAAATAATAGCTTAGCATTTAAAAAATTCCGATAATTAATTAATGATAATTTGGATATATGCATTGATGTTTCCCTACGATAAAAAGTAATTAAAAAATAAATATTTCACTATTTATCCACTCTACGGATTTCGATTTAACGCCTTATTTAAAGTTGGTCTACTAACTTTAAAATGATCTGCCACTTCTGACTTAGTCATATCTGGATCACTAAGCATTGCTTTTGCTTTCTTGATATCCGCGAGGGTTAACTTGGCTTTTCGACCACCTTTACGGCCTCTTGCACGAGCGGCATCTAGCCCAGCTTTAGTCCGTTCTGAAATAAGTCTTCGTTCAAACTGAGCAATTGAAGCAATCATATGAAACGCTAATTCGCCGACTGCAGTTGTCGTATCAATACTTTCATTAAGACTTATAAACTGCACTTTTTTGGCTTTAAAACTATCAAGCAATTCAATTAGATCTTTTAAGCTTCGGCCAAGTCGGTCAAGTCGTTGAACAACAACCACATCACCTTCACGTAAAGTATCGATCATACGTTCTAACTCAGGGCGTGACTTTGATCTACCGCTATATATTTCACGATAAGTTTTTTCACACCCAATAATATTTAGTGCATCGATTTGAGCGTTATCAGATTGTTCATCCGTACTGACTCTCGCATAACCAATTTTCATTAGATATCCATAAACAAAGGTAGGTTTGATTTACGTAGAAAACTTTACGGGCTTATTTACACAGAAACAAGTTGTTTTCATGTGAATATTGATAATCTGGTGTGTGAAAAACAAACGGCCGTTTTATTTACATCTAAAATAAATACAAGATTTATAAATTTAATCTATAACAATTTTATAATTCAACCTGTCGGGCATTATGTCTTCAAAATCACAATTAAGAGCATTGGCTAATTTATATAAAGTTTCTAATTTAATATTAACGCCTCCTCTTTCCATCTTGCCGTAATTACCTCTTTCAATACCAACATAAGCGGCAAAACTTTCTTGAGAATAACCAGCGGCCTTACGTTTTAACCGTAACATTTCACCAAATTCTTTAACCAAATCACTCACCTTATTTTTCCTTCAGGCAAAATGATTAGATTTTCATGTTGAGTGGCAAGACACCACGCCCTATAATACCCATTATTGTTTTGAGTTGATTAGAATTTATTTTGAAATTAGACCCTTTTGTAGCTCAAATTATTGTCGTGACGAGTTTTGATAACTTTACTACAAGCGATGTCCGATCAACGTATTTGATTTTAAAAAACGATATCTCTTTAGAGCCTACGAGTGTTAGGCGAAAGATATACGCAGAACTTTTAAAATTGGTAAAAAAAGGTTGGCTTGAGAAGTTAATACCGAAGAATAAAAAAGGAGCTACTCGTTTTAGTAAAACAGTTCTTTTTGATGTTAAACAAATTCAATTACAAACTGAATTGGAACCTATCGAAGTCATTAAAGATATCGATAAAAAAAAGGAACAGCTACTGGGTAAGTTGAATATTTATAAGGCCGATTTGTTATTGAACATGGGAGAATCTGAGGCTTATAAAGAACTTTATTCAGAGTTCCCAGAATTGATTAATGAGATACAACCTAAATACAACAAAGCTAGAGACAATAACACGAGAATACTAGGGAAGATAAGAGCCATTGAAGGCTTAATGGATCAAGATAGCACCTAGGTAAAATATGAAATTAAGACAATGGCAAAGTGAGTGTATCGCTTTAGCATTAAAACAATACCAAAATCACCATAATCACTTTTTAGCCTTGGCAACACCGGGAGCAGGTAAAACTTTGATGGCATCTGAATTGGCTGATCAGTTATTAAAAAATAACCTCGTAGATTTAGTCGTTTGCTTTTCTCCTTCTTCCATCGTTGCAAAAGACTTTAGCGAAAGCTTACACTTGAGAACTCAAGAGCGCTTTGATGGTTTGATTGGCGCTAAAGGTAGATCGCTGACTTATCAAAACTTGCAGTATCTCGATACAAGTTTTTGGCACCTGTTTGAGCGGTATCGTGTTTTTGTGATATTTGACGAAATACACCATTGCGCAGGGTCGAACATTGGTAATGCTAATGCATGGGGTGAGCAAATAATCCTTAACATTCAAGATAAGGCAAAATTTACACTAGCATTAACAGGAACTCCTTGGCGATCAGATGCTGCTCCTATCGTTCTTTCAAACTATATGCATCCTAGCAACAAAATATCCTGTGATTACGTTTATGGGCTTGCTGAGGCTATTCAAGACAATGTTTGTCGTATACCGCAAATAATTGCTGTGGATAACAATAACATTTCAGTGGTTGATGACGATGAGACCAAAACGTTTACCAGCTTTAAATATTTATTATCGCAATCAATCATTCCGTATCAGGAAATTATTGAGAATGAAAAGGTAATTAAATACGTTATTGCTTCGGCTCAAAAAAAACTAAGTACAATTAGAACTAACAACTTTGACGCGGCAGGATTAATTGTTGCGTCATCTGTTGAGCATGCAAAACAGATTTCAACGTTAATGAAAGCCTGTTTTAACGAAGAGGCGGTTGTTGTTACCTATAGAGAGAATGATCCAACAAGTATTATTCGAAATTTTAGGCATGCTAAAAGTAAATGGATCATTTCGGTAGGGATGATCAGCGAGGGAACGAATATCCCCCGATTGCAGGTTTGTTGCCACTTGACCAATATCAAAACAGAAATGCATTTTAGACAGATTTTGGGACGAATTCTCAGAATGACTGGTTCAAGGAACCAAGAAGCGGTTATGTATATGCCTGCGGAGCCTAAGCTGTTGGAATATGCTTATCGAGTTAAACAAGATGTACCCTTTGAAGCTGATATTGTTAAGTTTGAAAAGGTGAGCGCTAATATTGAAGAAGATATTAATGGTGAAGTCTCCGACACTTTTACTTGCGATAATACAATGGCAAGCAAGCCCAAAATAGAGCTTAAATTAAATGAGTTTGATAGTGTTATTCCACCTTCGACGTTTGATGGAACTAACAAAATAACTGATGAGCATTTTTTGACAAGTTCATATGAGAAAGTCGTTAATATTTTTGGTCGATTTCAGCAAGAGTCTATCGCTTTGGGGTTAAGTGAGTTGAGGTAGTTATGCTGTATGTTAAAAATTGGAGGTTTAAATGAAACTATATGAAGTGATTTTACTAACTCTACCGGTTAAAATTTTGAATTTAGTGATTTCCGTTATTCCTGCGTATTTTCTTTGGAACTGGATCATTCCCGACATTTTTTCATTACCAGAAATTGGTCTATTCCAAATGACGGGGTTAGTTGTTTTGATTCAATGTGTTACTAGTAGTGGTTTTATTTCCGTAAACACAGAAGGTATTTGAAGCTAAGTAGGCTGTTTAATAAAAGGTAATTTAATTGAGGTAGTTATGTTGACTGTTAAAAAATTTAAAGAACGGTTAGGGCAATCTAACCGTTCGGATTGGTTACATGTCGCGGTTGATTTTAATAATGCAAACCAATTTTATATTGTTGGCAATGGCGGTATGGGGAACACAATAAGCGCGCCTATTGAAAGTTACCTTCCTGAGATAAAAAAATGTGTAGTTAACATGATTAGTTCAAATGAACTTATTAAGGATGAAAAGAAAAATCTCCTACTCGATAGAAATACCTTAGTTCATTATTTAACAGTATCTACAATAGTTCACGAGAGCAGAATATGAGAGAGCTAAAAGCAGTGCAGCGACAAGAGATAATTAAATTGATTTGTGATGGCTGTGGCATACAAGCAAGTGTTGACGGTGACTATGAGTTTCATGAATTTATTTCAATAAGGCGTCATTGCGGCTATGGCTCGATTCATGGTGATGGCAGACAAATTGATATTGATTTATGTCAACAATGTTTTGCTGATATGTGTGGCGACACTCTCAGGGTAACGGGTGAAAGCAATGCCCCTACTGAATATAGTGAAAGTAGTCATAAAGAACAGCTTGAATATAGCAATATTTTTGATGTGATTTGCCAATCAAAAGCGAAGGCACAGCATCTTAAAGAAAGCAGTGACCTAAGGTTGACCGCAAGAGACATATTGTCGAAAAATGCAATAGTCGATCAAAATGAATTAACTACTGCGTTGAAACGTGTAGAACAACTTTGGGATGCACAATACCAATCAGCTGAGGGTAACGAGCTTCATCAACTTGCCGATCTTATTTGTGCTTATGAGAAAAAAGATTGGAACAGTTTTTTTGAAGAAGCGCCCTTGGCGGATGATGATTTTATGCCCGGCAGGTTAAGTTTTAAATCAAAGTTCACTTTTGACGAAGAAAAAACCGCGAGTGGTATGTTATCGAGCATATCTATCAATACAAACATTGATGATGAGAGTTCGAGAGATTCGGCTTTGGCAAACAGCTACCTTGATGGTGCCAAACAAAACCTATTAAAAAATATTACCAACGTGCAGGCTAAATATCCTGAATTACGACTGGGTCAGTTATTAATAAATGCCCTAAATATTCAGACACCATGCCCAGAGCTTTTTCATATTGAAGATAATGTACTGGCTGAAAAGCTTAGCCAGCTCTAGTTATAAAGCTAAGCGCAATTGAGGTTCTAATAAGAACATAAGAAAATAGCTAGTTGTAACTCAAAGCAAGAGACTAACAAATATGAATAAAATCATCAGAAAACATAAAACTTATTACACGAGGATTTATCGCCTTGCAAAGGCCTGTGATGTTAGTTTTGACTTGGCTCTGCAAATGATAAAACTAAGAGCTGATGATAAGCGATTAACGCGAAAGAAAAAATCCCATGGCAGCTTTATGAATTGGGAAACAGCATCAATGGATACCTTAGGTCTGATGGTTTGTGAATGCTCAAAAAAAGACGGTGAAACTATCAAAATACGAGTATTCATGACTAAAGAAGAATTACCTGAAGTTAAACAGGGGCTGTGGCAAGAAAGTGCCATGCATTGAATCGAATAAGTAACGAAACTGACAGCAACTAAATGATATATCAAGGAAGTATAAGCCACACAATTACAAGAGATTGTCTGTCAGCAAAATACTTTAAATAAAACTGAAAATTCGACCATCATACTCATTATATAGTGACTATTATAAAATAGAAATACACATAAGTTTATTATAGTTCAAGAAGAATAAACCATTTTATTTAACACCCACATGCGTTAAGCAGAAGCTTCGAGTGGCTAAATTGATACTTCGGCTCCTAGCCAAAAGCGGAAGTTAGCTTTTCAGTTAATAACAGTCGAGCAGAGATCCTAAAGCTTCCTTTTTCACTTAAAACTCACATTCAACCACAATTGAGATTGTGCCGAAAATCTTTGCACGGAATTAGATCACAAACCCCCAAAGTGGACATTGAATCATGTAAGTTTTAAATAAATTTAGAATATTAACTCTAACTCGCTTTCGCCCCCCAAGCGAGTTAGCGTCCCCTTCAAGCTCAGGCTGTGTGAAAACTATTTTGAACTTGCGTAATTCAGAAATAGCAACGAAAAAAGGCTCTGTAGATTTAAGTCTGTAGTAAGCTTGGTGTCAAACTACCTTTGATTTTACGTAGCGTTGCATAAAAATTGTAAGCTGAGAGTTTTCACACAGCCTGAGCTCAAAACAGACACTCACCGTTATTAGCAATAATGATCTAATTGAACGATAAGCAATCGTTTAATATACTTCATTTCACAGATTGTAAAATCATTTAAATTTATAAGTGACTATAGGTATGAAGACAATTGGCAAGCTCGCTAAAGAGTTAGATATAAATGTTGAGACCATAAGGTTTTATGAAAAAAATGGGCTTATTTCTCAACCAATAAAGCCAGAAAATGGCTATCGTTTATATAGTAGTGCTATTGCAGACAAGCTTAGGTTTATCGCTAAAGCAAAAGCTCTTGGCTTTACATTAAAAGAAATATCCTCATTAATGTCTATAGAAAATAACTGCGCCCAAGTAGAAAGTCTAGGTTTGCAAAAATTAGATATAATTCGAAATAAAATATTTGATTTACAGCGTCTAGAGAGCGTTATTAGTAGAATTACTAATTCATGTAAAACCAATCAAGACAAATACTCTTACCCTATTATTGACTCATTAAAGTAATTGTTGACTCCGTATCTATATACGGAGTTTATCATGGTTATAAATTACTTAGGAATGATTCTATATGATAAACAAATTACTCGATAAAGTTGGCTCTGGTGGGGTTTGGATAGCAGCTCTTAGTTGTACTGCCTGTTTTCCTGCATTAGGCTCGTTGGCATCAGTACTTGGCTTGGGATTCCTTTCATCTTTCGAAGGTATTGCAGTAAATACATTACTACCTATTTTCGCTACCCTTGCGTTACTCGTAAATATATATAATTGGTATCGCAATAAAAACCATTTAAGAGGTGCTTTAAGTATTCTTGGTCCTATAGCTGTTTTACTAACACTATATCCTCTTTGGCAATATGGCTGGAGTACCTATTTATTCTACTTTGGCATAAGTTTAATGGTCGTAATGTCAGTATTAGATATTGTAAAACCTATAAAGGAGCGAATATGCAAAGTATAAAATTAAACTCAACAATAACTTGTCCTGAGTGTGGTCATAGTAAAACAGAAAAAATGCCAACCAATGCCTGTCAGTGGTTCTATGAATGTGAATCATGCAAAGTATTATTAAAGCCTTTAAAAGGTGATTGCTGCGTTTTCTGTTCTTATGGAACTGTTAAATGCCCACCAATTCAAGAAGGACAATATTGCTGTAATAGCTAACCATCATAGTCATCCGTCAGATTTGAGCGTACATAAAATAAATCCGTAGCATGCTACTGTAGTAGCTCTAAAGTCTTCCACACTAATAAGAGAAGATGTTCTCTCAAAACAACGAGCCTGTAACAGGTTTAGTTAAAATGTCTTTTCATCTTTGAAAGTATTTCTAATTGTTTTTTGAGTCTCTACATATTTCGTCTACGAACTCAAATTCCAGTGTTGTATGTTCAAGATGAAAAGGGCTAAGTCGTGTTGATATTTCATGCTTTATTGCCATATATTCTTGTTGTTCACAGTAATGATTCAACACTAAATGAGCAGTAAGAACATGCCTTTCACCATCAAGGGACCACAAATGGAAATGATGAATATCTTCAATAAATTTCAATGTTGATAATTCAATTTTTATTTTTTCTTGAATGGCTTGCTCTGGTGTTGCCTGTAAAAACAGACGTATTGCAGTGCGGAGGTTTTTTAATACATTAAAAAGAATAAATAAGGTAAATCCGATTGAAAGTATCGGATCAAGTATTGGCAGTTCGATAAATATTAGAACGATAGAAACAATTAATACGGCTACCCAACCTAAAACGTCTTCCAATAAATGCCAATTAAGTACACGTTCGTTAAGTGTTTTCCCGTCACTTAATTTGAAGGCAGCATAACCATTAACAATCACCCCTAATATCGCTAACCATAACATTCCTTGAGCATCAGGCATCTCTGGCGATAACAATCGAGGGAATGAAATGGTTAATACCCAAATCGACCCTGCTATTAAGACAACACCATTAATAAGTGCGCCTAATAAAGAGAAACGATGGTAGCCGTAACTAAACATTTCATCATGGCTTTTCTTGCTGAGTTTATTTAATCCCCATGCGAGACCGATGGATAAACTATCTCCTAAATCGTGAACCGCATCCGCCATTATTGCGGTGCTGTTGGTTAACCAGCCGCCAATAAATTCGATAATAGTAAAACAAACATTTAATATAAATGCCCAGCCAATACGACTTGAAGACATATCTTTAGAAATATGACTGTGTCCATGGCTAGTTGAGTGTTGATGTAAATTGTCGGACATTACTTTCTCCTATAAATTGATATCCCGTAGCGAATACCTACGGGATATCTAGTTAAAGCAAACAGTTATATTTACTTTAACCAAGCAGAACTACCTTCTCATTTCTTCAATCCGACCTTTAGAAAACCAACCATAAAGTACGGGGAGGACAAATAAAGTAAGGAACGTTGCTGTAACCAAACCACCAACAATTACCGTGGCTAATGGTCGTTGTATCTCAGAGCCTACACCGCTTGACATGATAATAGGAATCAAACCAAGGGCGGAAGTAATCGCTGTCATCAGTACAGGGCGAAGTCTTGATACAGCGCCTTCGTAAACGGCTTCGGCAATACTTTCCATACCTGTTTCAATGCGTAGATTAATCGCTTCAACCATAACCACACCATTGAGAACAGCGACACCAAATAAGGTAATAAAACCAATTGAACTTGGGACAGATAAGTATTGACCAGAAATATACAAGGCGACAATTCCACCAATCATGGCTAAAGGTAAATTGACGAGTATGAGCATAGCTTGACCAACACTAGTAAAAGCAAAATATAGTAACAACGCAATAATGCCAATAGAAAGTGGAACAACGACAGTGAGGCGTTGTTGTGCTCGTTGTTGATTTTCAAACTGACCGCCAATATCAACTGAATATCCCGCAGGTAAATCAACCTCATTTTCAATTGCTTCTCGAATATCTTTTACGACACTACCCATGTCTCGCCCTTGTACATTGGCTTGAATAACGACGCGTCGCTGGACATCATCTCGGCGTACCTGAGGGGGACCCGATTCAATGGCAATATCTGCAACATCACCTAACCGTACCCATGCACCTGTTGGAGCTTGTAGTCGTAAATCAGCAATAGTTTGTTGCTGATTTCTAAACTCTTTGGCTATTCTAAGGTAAATGTCATAACGTTCATTGCCATTAATGACTTGTCCTACTTCCTGACCACCGATACCATTTCGCACTAACCTCATTACATCACCAACCGATAAGCCGTATCGAGATAATTGACGACGGTTTGGTCTAACGACTAACTGAGATTCTCCTGCTATTGGCTCCATAGCAACATCCCTTGCGCCATTAACATCTTGAATAGCATTAACAATAGCCTGACCTTGTTGAGCAAGGATGTCGAGATCTGGGCCAAACAGTTTTATTGCTAACTGGGCTTTCACACCTGAAAGCAGTTCATCTACTCTTGTTGCGATAGGTTGAGAAAAATTCAGTAGTAAACCGGGGAATTTCTCAAGTTTTACTTCCATTAAACCTTGTAGTTCATGGCGTGTTTTAGCGCTGGTCCACTCTACAACTGGTTTGAGACCAATATAGATTTCAATATTACTGACTGGCTCAGGATCGCCACCAATTTCTGCTCGGCCAATACGACTGGTAGCATAAGTAACTTCAGGAAATTCAAGTAATATTTTTTCCAATTTAGGGGATACTAAAAGGGCAGTCGCTAAGCTGGTTGATGGGGCCATGGTTACACGTAAATTAATAGTGCCTTCTTCAAGCTCTGGCACAAATTCAGTGCCTAAATTTGGCACTAAAAATAACGTACCAACAAGCAAGGCTCCAGCCCCGATAAGAACTACTTTTTTAGCGTTCATCGCTTTTGTTAAACTACTACGGTAAAGCTTTTCTAGCACACTAACGAAAGGGCTGGTTCGAGCTTTAAAACCTCGTTGAAACAGGTAACTGGCTAACGCAGGTACAACAATGAGTGATACGGCTAAAGACGCCACCATTGCAATCATAATACTAATAGCCATGGGCTGAAATAGTTTACCTTCGACTCCTTCTAAGCTAAATAAAGGCGCAAAAACCACCATAATAATTGTTACTGCAAAAAATACAGGCTTAGCGACTTCTCTAGCGGCAATTTGTATACGCAAACTAACATCGATATCTTTTTCGACATCAAAAGGGTTCTCACTGTCATGCATTCCTTCATGACTATGTTCGTGACGACGATCGGGCTGACTGAGATGTTTGAAAATATTTTCCATCATCACCACTGCACCATCGACCATCATTCCAATCGCAACCGCTAAACCACCCAGTGACATTAAATTCGCAGACAAGCCATTGTAAGCCATGATCATTAATGCCATACCAACAGAAAGTGGAATAGAAATAAGAACCAGTAAAACTGCGCGTACATTCAGTAAAAACAGTACCAATACAATAACAATAAAGATAAAAGCCATTGTCAATGCTTGAGCGACTGTGCTAACTGCTTTTTCAATTAAATCTGCTTGGTCATAAATAGGTTCAAACGTTACACCTTTTGGCAGGGCTTGTTGAATGAGCGGGATTCTGTCTTTTATGCCATCAATGGCAACTTTAGTATTTGCGCCCATACGTTTTAAAACAATACCGGAAACAACTTCACCTAGGAATTTACTACCATTAGCACCGACACGTTTAGTCATTGTGACAGCGCCTTGTCTAATTTCGCTTCCAAACTCAACAGTTGCAACATCAGCTAGATAAACAACAGTACCTTCAATTGTTTTGACAGGGATTTGCTTTAGTTCTTCAATACCTTTTTCATCACTACTTAACCAACCAACACCTCGAATAATAAGTTGCTCTTGGCCTCTATCCATATACCAGCCACCAGCGTTATCATTATTATCTTCTAATGCGTTAGCTATATCTTCTTGGGTCAATTGGTAAGCAAGTAAACGAGAAGGGTTGATATTTACTTGGTATTGTTTAACATTTCCACCAAAGGCTAAGACATCTGTAACACCATCTACAGGCATTAACAATAATTTAACCACCCAATCGTTTAGACTTCGAAGTGACATACTGTCATAACCAGAATCTTCATCAGCGAGTAGTAAGTATTGATATACTTGCCCTAAGCCAGAGGTGTTTGGACCAATTTCAGGCGTACCAACACCTTCTGGTATTAATTCTTTTGCTGATTGCAATCGCTCAAAAACCAATTGACGAGCAAAATAAATATCGGTGCCTTCTTTGAATACAACCGTAATACCAGACAGCCCTGTTTTAGAAATAGATCGTACTTCTTCAACATCAGGTAATGCATACATTACCGCTTCAATGGGGAAAGTAATTAGTTGCTCTACTTCTTCCGAAGCTAAACCAGGTGCTTCAGTATTTATGGCAACTTGCACGTTGGTAACATCAGGAAATGCATCCAAATTCAAACGTGGAATAGTAAAAATGGCCGCAGCCGTTAACGCAACCAAGGCAAGTATCACCAATAATCGGTTAGCGACAGACCAGTCAATCAAACGATTTAACATGTGTTAGTTCTCCAATTATCAATTAATGGTTATGAGCATCGAAACTGCCTTTGGCAATTTCTGCCGCGACATAAAAAGCGCCAGTTGTGACGACTTTGGTGCCTGCTGGTAATCCCTTAATTTCACGTGATTTTCCCAGTTGTCGTCCCAATTCAACTTCGACACCTTTAAATTCGCCATTTTCTTCAACAAACACCATCCAATCACCATCACTACCACGCATTAATGCTTCTTCAGGCACAGTCAGAACTTTTTTGTCTGTTTCAAGGGCAAAATATATATCAGCAAATAAACCGGGATGAAGCTTATGACCGTCATTTTGAACCTGTAAACGTATAATGCGTGTGCGAGTTACTGGGTCTATGGTATGAGCTTTTTGAGTGACCGTAGCTATGTATGTATTGTTACCTACATTTACTTGCGCCTTTGAATTTTCAGGTAAGTCCAATTCCATTGATGGAGCTAAACGTGCTTCAACCCATAACGTATCCTCATCAGCCAGATCAAATAAAGTACCGCCGGATTCTATGCGTTGTCCTTGACGGAAATTATCAGATAATACCGCGCCAGAAGTCTCTGCGTTTAGGGTGTATTGTCCAAGTTTTTTAGTGTTGGTAGCCAAAGAGGTAATAGCGTCAGCAGATAAGCCAAACGCATATAATCGTCCTAAGTCAGCCTCATAATCGGTCTGAGCTTCTATAAAGCGTTTATCACCTACCGCTTTTCGACCAAGCTTTTGAACCCTTTTCCATTCTGAATCAGCGAGCCTATAGCTGGCTTGTGCTTCAGCCATTGACTCACTAAATAGGGTGACTAACGGTTGATTGATTTCAACATGATCACCTAAAGCAACATGGCGTTTTAGTATCACCGAATCTACTCTTGGCGAGACTAAATAACTGGTATAGTCATTCGCTTTTATCTCTCCTTGAGCATAAATACTGTAAGTCATCGCCTGAGGCTCTAGTACGGTTATGTTAATTTCAGCTAAATTTAATTGTTCCTTTGAAAGTTTAACTCCCGCACCTTCTTCTTCGTGTTCATTCTTACCTTCATGTCCATGCCCATCGTCTTTTTCTTCTTCGTGTTCATTTTTACCTTCATGTCCATGCCCATCGTCTTTTTCTTCTTCGTGCTCATTTTTACCTTCATGCCCATGCCCGTCGTTTTTTTCTTCTTTGTGTTCATTTTTAGCTTCATGTCCATGTCCATCATCTTTTTCTTCAACATGCTTTTCGGCTTTTTCAGATGATTGAACATTTGCAAATGTCGCAGTAGTTATGGTTGTTATCCCACAAAAAAGTGCGGCCAGCGTTATTAATTTAATTTGCTTATTCATATGTTTTTTCCAAAATTGGTTCATTGACTATTAATTGATTCTTGATAATCCCTTTAATATTCAAAGCTGAGATAATTGCAGAGTCGCGGCCTTAATTTGGCCTACCTGTAATAGCCAGTCTATTTGGCTTAATTGAAATTGACTTTGTAATTCAATACCAGCATTAAGACCTTCAGCACGTTGTTGTAATGCAAGTAAATATTCGGTAGTACTTACATCACCGCTTTGCCATTGCTTTTGCAGTAAATCGCCACTACGTTTTCCTCTTCCATCCATCAATTGTTGCCATCGTTGATAGTTTTTTTGATAAGTGATTAAGGTGTCAGTGCTTGATTGGATAGCAAATCTCTGTTTGCGCATAACGGAGCGAAAATTTGCTTCAGCAGCTATTGCTTGTTGATTAGCAGCTCTTGCTTGTGCTGAATAATTGTTACGGATATTCAAAGGCATTGAAAAAGTTACGCCTAGTACATTTTCCCTATCATTTTTGCCTGCGTTAAAACCTATAGTTGGGTCAGCTTTAGTTTCTAACAAAGCTAGTTGAGCATCACTTCTAGTTATTTGCCACTGTGCTTTTGCCGCTAAGACTAAGGGATGTTGTTCAAGCCATTGAGGTGAAAGTTGATAATTAGTGATAGTTAAACCTTGCGCAGGTATAACCTCTTTATCTGGCGTCCAATCTCGCAATAGCTCTTTGGTTTGGGCTTCTGCTTGTTTTAATTGAACTTGTACCTTTGCGGTAACATTCAACATTTGGGATAAACTTAAAAAAGTAAGTTCGGCATCTACTTGCCCTAGATCACCTGCTTTTTGACGGTCTTTAACTATATCAAGTAAGGTTTCTAACTGCTTTTCTTGTTCTTGGGCAATAACAGCTTGTTTTTTAGCTGCTTGCCAAGTAACTAACGCTTGTAAAGCTTGCGCTGTCTTTTCTTGAACAAGAAAGTCAAAGTGTTTGCTTGCTTGAGTTAAGCTAAAGTTAGCTTGTTGCTCTTTCGTTTCTCGTTTATCCCATAAATCAATCGTTTGATTAATACCAATTGAATAATTATTTGCGTCACCTTCTCGTTCATAACCCGTCTCTAGTTCAGGATTATAAAGTGGTTGCTTGTTTCCTTCAGCATTTGAAAAAGCAGCATTCATTTCTTCTTTGGCGGCAATAATATCGGGATGTTTGTTTATTTGCATCGATAACCAAGATGTCGATGTTGTTTGTGCATTTACGCTTTGTATATTAATTAAAATAGCCAAAGACATACTGACGCATAGCACAGCGCCAATATTTTTTTGAAAAAATATTTTCATAAATTAAACTCATATTTATTTAAATAGTGTTAACTAACGACAGTGAAATCGTAGTAGACACGAATATAAAGATGCTCAGCTAAACTGAGCTATTCTAATAGAGTTAACTTATAGGGGGTATTATTGGGTTATCGTGAAGAGGGCTTGAATATTGAAATAAATACCCATACTGATGTCCTATTTGATTCGGACGCTCAGTAAAGGTTTGAGCTTGAACGAGCCACTGAATATGAGATCCATGGCAATGACCACAATGATGACAATCTTTAGCATTATGTTCATTTTCTGTTGGTAATTCTTTGTCAGCTACAAAGCGATCAGATTCATGAGAGTGTTCTATTTGGATATGCTGAATATCAATTTCATGAATTTCTTGTGAATTTGCAATAGCTACAAATGATTGTAATACAATCAAAATGACTAAAGTAAAATTCAAAAACACATTTTTCACAGCAAAGACCTTTAAGGATACATAACACAAATTTATTGAGAAGGTATTTAGAAAATAATTAAATTTAAGAATATTCAAAATAACCGCAAGATAATAACATCTATAGTAACTATAGAGTCAAGAAATATTTTCAGAATTAGCTAGATAACCCTTTTTTTCATTTTGTAACGATTAGTTAATTAGTTTTCTAATGCTTTCTACATTTTTATTGATTAGATGTCGAATGACATTTTTATATAGCCAATTTTTAATGCCAGACAAATTAGTGCCATATTTCTCATAGAATTCATCTGGGGTGTTAAAAATGCCAAAGTCATCATGTATACCTTCTTTTTGAATAAACGTATCTTTGCCTGACCATTCCACTTGTGGATCTAATAAACACTTTGTTGCAATACCGTATCCGCAAAAATTATTTTTCACATTTTTAAACTTAGATTGAATAGATTTTAGATACGAGTCATCAATAATAAAGCCTTCTAGATTGATCCAATTATCTTCAAAAAGCACTTCAACCCAGCTATGAATAATGAATTCTGGAGCAAGCCACATAATGTAATTGGGTATAGCACCTTTTTGTAAGCTTTTCTCAATAGTAAATCCGTGAAATCTACAAGGAATATCCAATGCTCTTAATAAAGCCATTAAAAGAGTTCCTTTAGTATTGCATTGACCATACCCATCAGCTAAAACAAAGCTCGCACTTATATCATCACGACTGTTATACCCAAACTTTATTTCATCTTTAACAAAACTGTAAGCAGCCCCTATTTTTTCAAAATCATCAAGAGAATTCCAGCCTCTATTTTTGATCAAGTCTGTAATTAGAGGGGTATCGTAATCTAGAATATTCGATTTCTTTAAATATATATTTGATTTCATAGGATTCTGCTTTACTAATTCAGTTGCTGGCTAAAACGAGCAATAGTCATTAATATATGCTCGTTATTTATTTTGTTATTAACAGCTTATAGGTCAACACATCAACACTATAATCTCTATAGTAACTATAGGGTCAAGGATGAATTGACAGAATTAGCTAGATAAATATTTTCAATGTTCATTTTAAAACCATTAGTCATCGATTTTTCTAATGCTGTCTACATTTTTGTTGATAACACCCAGTTATAAAAATATTTTTTAATACTTTACTCTATAGCAACTATAGGTATTACAATTGATAATAATTATCATTTGGGCTGTAATATTTAAGGGCCATAGTATGCAATTTTGTTGGAACGTGCGATTAATAAGTCAAAAAAATATAGGAATACAATCATTATTATGTTTAGTGTTGATGGCGATTCTTTTATTTTCGAAGTTGAGTGTAGCTTCAACGGTTGATGAGGTTGCTCAACTACGCCAGATAGCACAGTTGGCAGAATATGTGGGGGTCGATTACGCATCAGCGGTTGATAATGGTCAAGTTATTAACGATGATGAATACCAGGAAATGCTTGAATTCTCTCAATTGATAGTTGATAAAACGTCAAGTGATAATTATGTTATGCACTCTCTCAATGAGAAAGCATCGGCTTTACAAACCGCCATTTCAACTAAACAAAAAGTAGACACTGTCAGGCAATTTGCTTCTGAACTACGAATTTCACTATTGGCTATGATGCCTGAGTTACCTCTCCCTAAAAGATTACTGTCTAAAGACGCGACGTTTTCTTTATTTGAAAATAACTGTGCGAGTTGCCACGGTCTTTCAGGTCAAGGAAATGGTATTTTAGCATCGGGATTAGAGCCTGCTCCTACCGATTTTACCGATAAAAAACGTGCTGAAAACCGTTCACTTTTAGGCTTGTTTGATGCCATATCTAATGGGCTTGATGATACGGCCATGCCTGCATTCACACAATTAAAAGAACAGCAGAAATGGTCCCTTGCATTTTATGTCGGAAGTTTAGCATTTCAATCATCAAGCGAATTCATCAAACCATCACAATCAATTTCATTACAAAACTGGATAAATTATAGTCCATTAAAATTATCTACAGAAACTGAGGGATTAACGAAAAATGAAATTGAAGGGTTAAGAGCCGATCCAAAATTATTGTTTACCAATCAAAGTGGTCCTTTAGCTATAACCAAAACTCAATTAGCTGCCGCAAGCATTGCGTATAAAAATGAAGAGTATGAGAAGGCCAAAACACTTGCTGTGAGTGCTTATCTAGATGGTTTTGAATTAATTGAAAATAGTTTGGATGCACGAGACAAAAATTTACGTAAAAGCATCGAAGGAAACTTGATTAAGCTTCGTCAAGTGTTAAGTAACGCACAACAGGTTAATCAACTTGAAAGCCTTATGGAAATTACTGTGAGGCAACTCAATGACGCGGAAAAACTTCTGACAGAAACCACTTTATCAAATGAGGCTCTTTTTACTGCAAGCTTAGTTATTTTGCTAAGAGAAGGTTTAGAAGCCTTGCTGGTTGTACTGGCTTTGATAACAGTATTAATTCGAACTAAACGTCATGATGCCTTAAAATATGTCCATTTTGGTTGGCTCAGTGCGCTACTAGCTGGTTTTGCTACTTGGGCGGTAGCCCAGTCAATGATCAATATCAGTGGTGCAAGTCGAGAAGTCATGGAAGGTATTGCTGCAATGCTTGCAGCGTTAATGTTGTTCTATGTGGGGATCTGGATGCATAGTAAAACGAATGCTGAACATTGGCAGGCATACATTCAAAAGCACATTAATACACAATTAGAAGCAGGTACACTTTGGGGATTAGCCGTGCTCTCATTTATCGCTGTTTACCGAGAGGTTTTTGAAACGGTTTTATTCTATCAATCACTGTTAACACAAGCCTCAACGACTCAATACTCATTTGTTATCGGTGGATTTTTATTCGGGATAGCTGTGTTATCGATTATTGCATGGGGAATGTTTAAATATTCTGTAAAATTGCCAATTGCTCGTTTCTTTTCAACAACAACATATCTCTTATTAGCACTGTCATTTATATTAATGGGAAAAGCAGTTTCAGCATTACAAGAGGCTGCCGTTATTGGAATTTCTCCATTGCCAATTACTGTAGAGGTTGATTGGATTGGTGTTGGGTCTACTTGGGAAGGCATAATGGCACAGTTAACGATATTGGTTTTATTTGTCGTCTATATGTATAGATCTAGAAAAAAACAAATAATGATTTAAGATCAGCATGGCATCTAAATGCTTTTTGCTACGTCACAGGTAAGTTTTTGTAAAATACCACAATGCTCAATTGTTCCATTATTTGAGCAGGTGTTACTTAAGTAATTTAATTGTTCTTTAAGGCTATTAAGTTCTTTAATACGTTGTTCAACTTGCTGAATATGACTATCGATCATCTTGTTAACTGAGTTGCATTGAATCGAGGGTGAACTTTGTAACTCAAGCAGTTGACGAATTTCCGATAAGGTTAAATCTAGCGTTCTACATTGTTTGATAAACATCAACTGTTTAAGTGACGATTTATTATATAAACGAAAATTTCCTTCACTTCGTTCTGTGGATTTCATCAGTTGTTCTTTTTCATAATAACGGATCGTTTGTACTGAACAATCTGTTAATTTTGCTAGTTCGCCAATTTTCATAATATTAAATTTCTTTGTTGACTCTATAGTTACTATAGGCTTTATACTTTGTAAAAAGGTGTTTAGCAAGGTTTTTTATGTCAAATAAATGTAGTGGCCAATGTGAGTCAGTTGTTACTGATTCTAGTATTAAAGAGTTTAAAAATACTGATGCTTTTGATGGGCGTTTCACCACTGATTATAAAGTGACCCAGATGGATTGTCCCTCTGAAGAGCGACTGATCAGGTTAGCGCTCGACGGTATTGAACCACCTGTTGGATTAAAATTTGATATTCCTAATCGGTTAGTTAAAGTTTTTCATGATGATAATTTGGATGAAATAACTACGAAGCTTCAATCATTGAATTTAGGTGCTACGTTAGAAATAACCAGAGAAAGTTGCCGTGTTGAAGCAACCCAAGCCAAAGCATCAGCTAAAGAAAATGAAG
Organism: Cognaticolwellia sp.; assembly: GCA_049642265.1. Classification (GTDB taxonomy): domain Bacteria; phylum Pseudomonadota; class Gammaproteobacteria; order Enterobacterales; family Alteromonadaceae; genus Cognaticolwellia. The sequence goes on from JBAROR010000077.1 coordinate 90,199, forward strand.
GGAAAGAAACCATTATTCTTAAGTGGTTACTGATCATTAACGGGTTCATGTTTTTTTGTGAATTCATCGCGGGTTGGATTGCGCAATCCGCAGGGCTAATTGCTGACTCTTTAGATATGTTTGCAGATGCTGCCGTATATGGATTAGCAATATATGCGGTTGGTAAAAGTATTAAGATGAAACTCAAAGCAGCCCACATATCGGGATGGTTACAGGTTCTCCTTGCGTTAGGAGCTTTAAGTGAAGTATTAAGGCGATTTATATATGGAAGTGAACCCGTATCAAATTTAATGATGATTTTTGGTGCACTTGCGTTAATTGCCAATGTTACTTGTTTGTTTTTAATATCCGATAGTAAAGAAAATGGCGCTCATATGAAGGCTAGTTGGATTTTTTCAGCTAATGATGTTATCGCAAATGTTGGCGTTATATTAGCTGGACTACTGGTAACACTGACAGGATCTCGTTATCCAGATCTTGTTATTGGATTAATAATTGCCCTTGTAGTATTAAACGGTGCTCGCCGTATTTTACAGCTTAAATATTGATGGGACTTATCGATGATTAAATCTGTTGATAGTATAAATATTAAAAAGAACAAGAACACATGGTATATGTTCGCTTTGAGTTTATTGATTTTAGATCAGGTGACGAAATATTTTGTTGTTTTACTACTCCCATTACATGGTTCTACAGACGTTTCATACTTTTTTAACATTGTACATTTTCGTAATGAAGGCGCAGCGTTTAGTTTGTTTGCTGATGCTGGAGGGTGGCAGCGTTATTTTTTTGCATGTGTTGCCTCAATTACATCTCTTTGGTTGATTTTTATGATTAACAAAAGCCAGTCAATGAGAGAGTTACTTGGCTTTTCATTTGTTCTAGGGGGAGCTTTAGGGAATTTAAGCGATAGGTTGCTTAGGGGAAATGTAGTCGATTTTTTAGATTTTTATTGGAAAGGTAGCCATTGGCCTGCTTTTAATTTTGCTGATGTAACAATTATTTGTGGTATTTGTTTGTTAATTTCATTAATTGCTCTGCCTAATTCTAAAGTGGCTACAATTACAGAATATCGTGCTAGAGAGCAATGAAGCTATTGCAACCAATCTATTTAAAACCATGCATATCATACATGATAATGATTTTGGTAGCGGTACAATCCGTTCTGTTTTCTTTCGAAGGGCGTTTAGTTGATAGTTATTCTAAAACATCAATAACTAAGTCTGATTCTCTGTCTAATTTTTCAGAAGTTATTGATATCGATTTGATGCATGATTCTGTCGTGGCTGATGATTGCCGTTATTGCTACTCTTGTCACATATTTTTAAATGTAGACTCGCCCTGCAATATTCTACAAACAATAGATTATTTCCCCGCTTTTTCGTTTGTTTCTAGTGAACTAAAAACATACATGTCAGTGCCATTTCGACCTCCTAAATACACCTAGATTTTCACACCTAGATTTTCACACCTAGTCAGAAAGGCCAAACTTTAACGGCCTAAATTACAATATAAATTTACAGGAAAGTATATATGGTACTCAATACATCAGTGTATCGTAAGATAGCAATTAGGAGGTGTGTAACACCTCAGGTTAAATATATTGTTTGTCTTGCTTTATCACTTTTTACAGTCAATGTTTACGCCATTGAAAAGCAACTAAACCTCAAAGATGCTATTCAATGGACACTTAAAAAAAATCCCGAACTAAAAATATTTGAATTCAAACAAAACATGTTAATTGGACGTGAAAGAACAGCAAATTTAACTCCTGCTTATGAACTGGACATTGAAGCTGAAAACTTTGCTGGTTCAGGAGAATTCAATCAGTTTGATAGTGCGGAACTAACTGTCGCTTTGTCTTCAGTTATTGAAATGGGAAATAAGCGCTCGGCGAGAATAGCACTTGTTTCAAGTTCTAGAGCGTTACTCATCGCTGAGAAAGAGGTTGCGGCACTTAACTTAATGGCTCAGGTTACTGAAAAATTTGTTGAGGTGCTTGCAGCTCAACAAAGAGTCTTATTGTCTGAAAATGCACTTGACCTAGCAGAAGAAACGTTAAAAATTGTATCTCAACGCAATCGCGCAGGTGCAACACCGGAGGCTGAAGTGAAACGGTCAAAGGCAGTTATTGCTCAGGCTAACCTAACAGTTCAATCTGAACACAAACGCTTAGAATATTTAAAACTCTCATTAGCAGCCTATTGGGGAGAGACCTCGGTATCCTTCTCTAGAGTGAATGGCGACCTTTATCAGTTTGGTCATGATAGTGATTTCAACAGCCTTTTTGCTCAGTTAGAGAACAACCCTGCTATTAAAATCTATGCTAATGAACAGCGATTAAAAGAGGCCGAAATACGGTTAGCTAAAACTGAGTCTAATGCCAATATTAAATGGTCTGTAGGGGTCAGGCGCTCTCAAGAAAGCAATGATACCGCACTAGTAGCAGGTTTTAGCTTGCCCTTATTTGCAGAAAAGCGAAATTCAGGTGCAATTGCAAGTGCGTTAGCTGAACGTGATCAAGTTGTCGTAGATAAAGAGGTAACTAAGCTGAGGTTTAGAAATTATTTACTACGAGCATACTCTAATAGAAAACAAGCAATATTAACTGCCAATGCATTAAGGAAGTCGGTTATTCCAATGCTAGAGGAAGCCCTGGAAGATACTCAATTGGCCTATCAAAAAGGAAGATATGGCTATCTTGATTATGTATCTGCTAGACAAGAATTGTTAAATGCACGACGTACCCTTATTGATGCTGCTTCTGCCGCTCTAATTTATGGGGCAGAAATAGAAAAATTAACAAACGAAGCGCTGTCATTATAGAAAAGGCATCACTTTACGATTAACCATATTTTTTAATTCAGTTATCAACTGAATTGTTTAGGATTTAAAATGAAAAACTATTTACTCGCACTATTGATTTTTGTTGGGTATTTGTCACCCATTCAAAGTGTTTTCGCTAGCGAAGATGAAGGCGAAGAAGGCATAAGTAAAATTAACGATAGTATGGCAAAAAGGGTTGGTGTTGAAACAGCCAACCTGTCATCAAAAATATTGAACCAGACCATTCCTGTATACGGCGCTACGACGATAGGCGCTGAACAGTTATTTCAAGTTGGTGCAAGATATAACGGCGTAATAAAGACGATAAATTTCACCATCGGTGATAACGTAAAAAAAGGCAATTTATTAGCCGTTATTGAATCTAACGAAAGCTTGAATACATATAAAATTACGTCTCCTATTTCTGGGGTAGTTTTACAGCGAAATGGAAACGTTGGCGGTATCACTCAAAACACCAGCTTGTTTGAAATCGTAAATTTTGACACTTTGTGGGCCGAATTTAAGGTTTTTACTAACCAATATAATCAAATCAAAGTCGGTCAACATGTTGACATTATGCATGGCGAGCAAACATTCAACTCAACAATCACCAATATAATTCCATCTAAAGATCAACCTTATGTATTAGCGCGAGTGCGATTAGACAATACAGTGCTAAATCTAACTTCAGGTCAACTCCTAAAAGGAAGTATTAGGGTAAGTCAATTTGAGGTTGATCTAGCCGTCGAAAAAATAGCTCTACAAGAGCTGGGGGGGCGAATAGGTGTATTTGTGAAAGAAGGTGAAGAATATGAATTTACACCGCTTGTGTTAGGTCGTTCAGATAAGTACTACATAGAAGTTGTTGATGGTCTTAATAAAAACTCTGAATATGTAAATAAAAACAGTTATCTGATAAAAGCAGATATATTGAAATCTGAAGTAGAAGACGACGATTAGGAGACGTAATATGATTGAATCAATTTTGCGTCTAGCAATAAATAGGCGCTATTTAGTATTAAGTTTGTTGTTGGTTATTATCGGTGTTGGTATGTGGAGTTTTCAAAAGCTTCCTATTGATGCCGTCCCCGATATAACAAACGTTCAAGTACAAATAAACACTTCTGCACCTGGTTATTCACCTTTAGAAGCCGAGCAGCGGGTAACATTTCCAATAGAAACAGCTCTAGCAGGTTTGCCAAAGCTATCTCACACTCGCTCCCTTTCAAGATACGGCTTATCTCAAGTGACCGTTATCTTTGAAGAGGGAACTGATATATATTTTGCCCGAAACCTAATAAATGCAAGGTTAGCTGCGATAAAAGGCGTTATTCCCTCTGGCTTAGAGCCAGAAATGGGTCCTATTTCTACAGGGCTTGGTGAAATATTTATGTATACAGTTCAAGCTTCTCCTGACGCTAAAATGTCTAACGGAGAGCCGTATACCGCCATTGCCTTGCGGGAAATTCAAGACTGGATCATAAAACCGCAATTAGCTCAGGTTAAAGGTGTCATTGAGGTAAATAGTATTGGTGGCTATAACAAGCAGTATCATATAACTCCCGATCCTGAAAAATTACTATTCCATCGAGTTAGCTTCGAAGATGTTTCAGATGCATTACGTAAAAATAATGATAACCGTGGCGCTGGCTATATTGAAAAAAGCGGACAGCAAGTGTTGGTTCGATCCATTGGCCAACTTGCAACAATCGATCAGATACTCAATATTGTAATCAAGAAAAATAATGAAATCCCTGTAAAAATAGGTGATGTAGCTAGTGTTGGAATAGGGAAAGAACTTAGAACAGGAGCCGCTACTCGTAATGGCATTGAGACTGTTTTGGGTACTACCATGATGTTAATTGGGGAGAATTCTCGTACCGTAGCATTGGAAGTAGAACAAAAGCTAGGCGAAATACAGCAGTCTCTTCCTAAAGGTGTTACCGCTGAAGCCGTATATGATAGAACAACTTTGGTAGACAAAGCTATTGGGACAGTCACTAAAAACCTCGTTGAAGGTGCTATTTTAGTTATCGTTGTGCTTTTCTTGTTGCTTGGAAACTTACGCGCAGCACTAATAACGGCTGCTGTAATACCATTATCAATGTTAATGACAATCACTGGTATGGTAAAAACCGGAGTGTCTGCAAACCTAATGAGTTTAGGCGCATTGGACTTCGGTTTGATAGTGGACGGTGCTGTCATTATTGTTGAAAACTCTGTGCGTCGATTAGCAGAAGCACAACACAACGGTTATAGGCAAAATTTGAAAGAACGTTTAAATACTGTTTATGAAGCAACTTCAGAAGTCATACGACCAAGCCTTTTTGGTGTTCTAATTATCACAGTGGTCTATATACCTATTTTCACGCTAACTGGCGTTGAAGGTAAGATGTTCCACCCAATGGCGGCAACCGTAGTTATGGCTTTAATTTCAGCGATGATTTTATCTGTAACACTTGTACCTGCTGCCATAGCTGTGTTTATGAAAGGTAAAATCAGCGAAAAAGAAAGTGTTGTGATCAGTTCAACCAAATCTGTTTACAAACCATTGTTAAAAATGGCGTTGAAATTCCGTTGGGGTATCGTTTTATTTTCGACATTTTTAATGGGATATAGTCTTTGGTTAGCAACAACACTGGGGACTGAATTTGTTCCGCAGCTAAATGAGGGAGATATAACGGTACAAGCATTAAGAATACCTTCAACTGGTCTTGAACAATCTGTTGAAATGCAAGAGGTACTTGAGCAACGTATAAAGGCATTTTCTGAAGTTGATAAAGTGTTTTCTCGCATTGGAACCGCAGAAGTGGCTACCGATCCAATGCCACCGAGTATTGCCGATATTTTTGTGATTTTAAAACCACGTAAGGATTGGTATGACCCAAAAAAACCAAAGAGTGAATTGGTTGAAGAAATGGAAGATGCACTGAAGAATATTCCGGGCAACAACTATGAATTTACTCAGCCAATTCAGATGCGTTTTAATGAGTTGATTTCAGGAGTTCGAGCTGACTTGGGGATCAAAGTATTTGGTGACGATTTGGATCAGTTACTACTTACGGCAAAAGATATTTTAAATATTGTGAAAACCATCGATGGCGCAGCAGATGTCCGTATGGAGCAAGTTACTGGTGTACCTTCATTGTCTGTTATTCCCAAACGAGATGCATTGGGCAGATATGGTCTGAGTGTGGTTGAATTGCAAGATTGGGTTGCCGCCGCAATTGGAGGTGAATCTGCGGGGATAATGTATGAAGGTGACAGGCGTTTTGAGTTAGTTGTTCGTCTCCCTGAGCAAATAAGAACGGATATCGATGGATTGAAGTTTCTTCCAATTCCGCTTGATGATGGTAGCTACGTACCTCTTGACGAAGTTGCAGAACTTAAGTCAGAGTCTTTACCAGCACAAATTAGCCGTGAGAATGGAAAAAGAAGAATTGTGGTTACAGCTAATGTTCGTGGTAGAGATTTAGGAAGTTTTGTAGAGGAAGTGAAAACTAAAATTAATCAAGAAGGAGAAATTCCAGCAGGATATTGGCTTGATTATGGAGGAACTTTTGAGCAGCTAGAGTCAGCAAGTAAACGATTAAGCATGGTAGTACCTATAACATTGATCGTTATATTGGGCATTTTAGTCATCGCATTTGGTTCGTTAAAAGATGCGTTGATTATATTTAGTGGTGTTCCTTTGGCGTTGACGGGGGGCGTATTTTCACTTTATTTAAGAGACATGCCCTTATCAATTTCAGCAGGTGTCGGTTTTATAGCGCTGTCCGGTGTCGCTGTATTAAATGGCTTGGTTATGTTGGCTTTTATTCGAGATCTCTGGCATGAAAAAGGTGATCTTTATTTAGCTATCATTGAAGGTGCTATAATTCGCTTAAGACCTATTTTAATGACCGCCTTAGTTGCTAGTTTGGGCTTTATTCCAATGGCGTTAAATACAGGAATTGGTGCGGAGGTGCAGCGACCTCTAGCTACCGTTGTAATTGGGGGGATTGTATCTTCCACAATTTTAACTTTGTTTGTATTACCTGTTTTATACCTATGGGCACATGGCTCTGAGAATAAGAAACAGCAATCTAGTGAAATTTAAATAGAAGGGAGCAGCTTAATTTATAGTTAAGCTGCTTTGAATTTTTTCACTTCCACTATGAACATATGTGGAACGTCACAAATAATGAGAAATGCGTCACACGATGAGGAAATTTAACATTTAAGTTACACCTGAGAAAAATTTTGTAACTCGTCAACGATCCAATATGGTCAGCAAAGATACGACCGGACGTTAGCATCAATGGATTTTCGAGCTGTTTCTAGTGTTCATTAGACATTGAGCTACCTTCATCTTGATAGTCAACAAAACCACCTTTGAACTAAACCGCTCTCGCGGTAATGGTGTTCTTTTCAAACTATGTATCATCATCTAACTGAAGAATTCTTTTCTACTCTTAGTATTGAGGCATTCTGTCCTTGCCAGATACACGAACATAAGTTTCCTGCAAAATATCTTCTACGTCCTCATCACGCACTACAAAGCGTCGAAGTGACGGCAAGTCGTTTAAATACGTATCTAAAGACGGCCCTTTGGGCATACCAGTACTCTCCCTCAATGAGCCTTTAAAACTCAGAGATAAATTAACTATAAAACTATAACAGCTCAGCAGATAAAAACCCGACAATAAAAATTGATCATTTTATGAAAGATGAAAATTAGAAAGGGATAAGTCTAAATACCGTGATTGTAAAAGACGTTTTTCCGAATATTCAGAAGTTAACTCAAGTGACGAAGCAGAGTATTTAATAAGATACATTTACATCATAATTTTGACTTCTTTTTGTGATAATTGCTATCTCACTATGTGCCCCTTTCCGCCATAGAAGTATAAAATTGATTTCAAGCGTAGAATAGAGAATTAAGCAGCATAAACCATCAGTGATTTTTAGCAGGCATAGCCCTATTGAGTTGCTCAACTGTCAACCCATTAGCATATGCGTTGTACTGCCATACAACAAACTGTGAAAGTAACGAACTTTGCTCTCTCTTCAATCTTATATTTTCATTCTCAAGTTTTTCGATACGTTTAGCTGCAATAGTTAGTGAAGGGGGTGTCTTTGGTACACCCAAACCTGTTTTAAGGGCTTTCTTTCTATCTGTAAAAGCTTTTTTTATCCGTATTGGTTTCTGAATAGTTTGACGTGTAGAGCTTATATTTAGCCTTTTAAGAGCTAATTCACATAGCCCATCCCATGTGAGTTTAATATCGATATTCCATCCATCGAGTAATGAAACGATATCATTAATATTTTTATCTGTAAGGTGTTTAGACATCAGTTACTCTACCTTATTTCGTTTGTAAAACCTCAGTGCCCTCGGTTTTTTGACTGATACAACAGGTTGCTCTTTCTTATGCTTCTCAATTTTTGGCAGCCTTTTTTTATGATTTTTATCCATTACCATATCAAGGTGAGATTCATTTGATATAGATAATTTAACCACTGAACCATCAGGAACGTTATCATCACTCAATATCCTAATTAACTCTTCACACCTACATATTGTAACTAGACGTTTATGATAGTGCCTATCAGCATTAAGTAATCCATTTCCCATAGCATTTTTATCACCTTCGATTAGTATCATTTCACGTTCAAATCGCTTTTTAAGCCTCTCTAATTTGATTTCATCACCCTTGACACAAACTTGCTCTTCACAGTTAATGCAGTCTCGATGTTTGGAGCAAGGCGACATGATATAATCATGAATACAAGCACCGAATTCTGTGACATGTGCAGTCTGAGTAGAACCGGTATTAATTTCTTGCAAAGTTTCGGGTTCACATATCTCATACTCATTCAGCCCTAAATCACCAATACTTTTACGGGGTTGAATTAGCAAAGCTTTTTCTTTGTATTGTTCGGGAGTTGTGTGGTTATATACTCGGTTATGTTTCCCATCCGCACGACCAGCCCATTTGGTTAGCACATGTTCTTTCATCCCGTTAACTTTAGCTATGGTGCTTATCATATGTCGCAACTGGTGAGAGGTAATAACATAGCTAGAAAGATAGTTATGACGTTCAAATATTGAGAGTACATTGACAGACTTTTCAGTACTTAAATTTTTCTTTTTCGTTGTAGATAAATCTTCATTCAAAGTGCCTAGTACTGCCCTCCACAGCTCCGTTGTAATCATTTTTTTACCCTTATGGGCATATGCGTAAGTATTTGAGCAAAATAAAGCTTGAGACCACTTAACCTTAACATGTTCCCCTACAGAATATTTAATATAAGGGAAACCCTTTGGTAATAGCTCAATCAATTTGGGAATCAAATCTTGTAAGCAATATTTTTTATCGTTTTGTTTCCAACCTTTAACTTTAATCCCACGCTTTATCAAAAATGCTCTAGCACCAGTAGTGTTAGAATGGGAGTCAATAGAGGTATTAGGATTAGTGTTGTAACCCAAAGCATTAGCAGTTTGAACTAAGTTCAATAATGTAGTGTCTGATGGCACATCAGGACATAATGCATGCCTTGGAAAAGTATGTGCTTCATTAGAATTTACCGCATCCATCAATACTTCCATTTTACAGGCCCACTCACGAGAAGATTGACTTAGTTTTTTTAGACGCATCACAGCTTTTTCTGCTACTGGCACCATCACCTCTGGTATCCACTCAACCTCATAACCAAAACCTTTTCCTGAATACCACATTAACCCTACAACCTGATTCCCTTTTGAGTCTTTAGAATAGTGCAAGCAATCTGTTTTTAAATAAAAAAGTTCTGAGCCTCTGGCTGGGGCACAAAGCAGTAGAGCAATAGATGAGCTTGTAAAAATATCGAGATTTGACAAGTTGCTTTCATCAAGACTAAAAATCTCAGAAATTGCTAACAACGCATCTTCGTCTGGTAATTTTTTCTCTCTATTCTCAGTACCTTTCTTACCAACTCTTTCAACCGTATCTGGTGCACGCTTATTTGGATTTTTCCATGTAAATTGAGGAATCATGCACTTTTTCATGAGAAACTCTTGGAGCTTTTGAAGATGACTCCCTGCCTGATAAGCAACCCTTATACCATAGTTTTCTCTAGCAATTTGCGCTGCATTATCTAATACAGCGGAGTTAATTTTCGTTAATATGACGGTTCCATGACTTTTAAGCATTGCAGCTTCAATTGCTCGCAATGCTTTAATTTCATGAACGTTTTTTGTTCTATTTTGAGTTTGGTTATAAATCAAATATGCTTTAGCAAAAGGTACTATTGATATATCTAAGTGATTAGCTTTATCTCTATTTCCCGCTGTAGTACCAAGCTTTGTAAAAGTACATATGCCTTTCCAGGTATAAGAGTCAAATTCCATCTCATCGTTTAAAAGAGGAAGACTTTCTGAAAATGTAATGAAATTTTTTACATTTTTATCAGCACCTAATTTGAATTTGGGTGTAAAAATTATGACATCAGACAAAGGACTACTCCTTGCCTCTGTTTAATTCATCACATTGAAGAATTACTTGTGATACAGCGATGATAGCTCGATCATTAATCGCTGCGATAGCTAAATCGCCAGTATCATTATTGATACGATCGCGTTCATCAACTAAATATTTCAAAATCAGATGGTGAGGGGCGTCCTGCCATGGCATGAATTTTTTACATAAATAACAGGCTACCGGTGCATAATCACGACAAAAAGCGTTGGTACCACATGAGCCAACATTATGCTGACTATCCTCAGTTCGTATTCGTGAAGCACTAGGGAGGTTATCGCATGCGTCGGCTTCATCTTTAACGATCCTCCCTTGAAAAGCATTAGCATACATCAAGAGTGGGCCGTTCATTATTCTTGATATTGTACTAGCATGATCAGGATGATTTTTAACATAAATACCGGCACATTGTGTAGTTGCATGATCAAGCAATGTAGCAATTGTAAGCACTCCCGCATTTTCTCTGGCTGCCCGTGTCCCTATCGTATATCTGAATCGATAGGCTGTAATTTTTAAAAGCTCTGTAGTTCTCTCTGAATTGATTTCCAAGCTGCCTATGATGATTTTTAATTTTTTTGTCATTTCACCATTTTTGAGGTGAGTAGCATCAGTATTAAGCCAGCTAAGCAAATCATCCTGAGGTAAGTCTTTCAGTAACTGTAAATCCATATAATCAGGAAATAGTGGAATTAAAGCAATTTCATCTTCATTAAGTAGCCGCCCGAATATTTCATTTGTCTTTTTTACGACTTGTTTAATATGCTTATTGAGTACCTGCCCTATATACTCAGCTATTGCGAAGTCAGAGAACTCTGTACGAAATCCTCGACCTTGTACTTTAGCCCTAGGGATATTTAAAATATAAGTAGGAATACCGAGGAGTTTAGTGTCTATTCTTATATCTCCAATTTTTAGCGATGATATTTGAATGGGCCGTCGACCTGTAGCGGCGAATAACTGAGCGATTGAATAGTCTTCATCGTTTAACTTATTTTCTGCATAGCGATTATCTAGCCCCCCTAAAATGGCTTCAAACTCAATATCACTAAAAGGACCATCCTCCGGATCAAGAGACAAAACGGCCACCCCCATTTGATTTCCAGAAATCTTCCAACTATTGAGCAACTCAAGGCATTCCTCATTAACAGCATCAAAACCAAGAACGTGCAACATCTTTAAAAATATTCTCAAGACACCTACACGGTGCTCATCTTTTTTTGTAAAGCCCGATTTGAATGTTAATAGCCCATGTTCGGTGATAGTAGTCTCATTGGTACTCTTGAAATATAATTTAATCAAGCTATGAACACCGCATGTATGGCTCGCAGATTTATGCTCAGCAAAATAACAAAGGGTGCAACGAATATCCTCCTGGATTGAGGGAGATAATGAGCTAATGAAACCTGTATTTATCGAGTCACTTTTGCTGAGAATCCATTTATCTTCTTCAGTATCGAATTCAGACCCATTAAAAGAAATACTTTTACTAACCTTCCCTGTGGCAGGTAAACCTAACGTGTGTGTCAATTTAGCCATGTATCACCCTATACCTCAACGTCTTCATCATACTGACCGATAATATTATCTAATTTTTTTCGCCTCTTCTCTTGCAACTTCAAAGCAAAAATTAAACTTCTTTTTTTTTGGTATCTTTTGGTATAAGTTTTTGCAGTTCCTGAATTCTCTTTCCATCCCATCAGGTAACTCCGCGTGTCTTCAGCTTCTTCTTCAGTAATATCCCCTGCATCTATAGCCGCTTCAATGTCAGCACTGAATTCATCATTCCATGAGTGTCGAATTGCATGTGACCCTATTGTAAAGCCCGCCGACTCACTAAGTATTTGAAACATTCTATTTAATCCAGAGATAGATAAGGCTTTAGCTGTTATTGCGCCCTTTTGATGACTTAATATTAAAAAAGGATTTTTACCCGAACCTTTTATTTGGGATCGATATGTGAGTATGTAATTTTCAACCATGTCAAACACATCTAGTGAAACCCCTACATCACGACTTAAGGTTTTCACTAATGGTTCATCCCGTCTCTCATCGTCGGGGTCGTCAGCACTTCGTCTAATTTTCAGTTCATAAGAGCCACCTTCGATCTCTGTAGCTTTTATAGTTAACAACTCGCCCTTGCGACATCCCACATCGTAAAGCACATTAACAATCATTTGGTTACGGTAGCGTGTCGCTTCGTCTTTCCAAGGGTTACTTGATGCATCAGGTCGAATTATATCTAATACACGTATCATCTGAGATTCAGTTAACGACTTAAAAACACTAGTACTAGTGCCACTGTCATTATTTTTACTATGCTTTACAGGCCTTAGTATCCTAAAGTATTTCACCATTTTATCTAACTGCTCTAATGACTTTGCGGGAGCAAGGCTTTTAGCAAGCCAGCCGGTATAAGAAATAATATTACTTAAACGGTTATAGGTAGTCATTACATCGACAAGAGCCGTGTCAATAAGTACTGTATGACGACTCATTTCAAGTCGTTTAAGATTAGGCTTAAATGCTACAACATTTCCTGTACCTTTTACCTTTTTAGCTGCCTCAAGTGATACTTTAGGCTTTTTAGTCCAATAGCTAATAGATGTCATCTCAGGCTTAGACAATGCTTTCCCTTCTGCAAAGCGCTGCTCTAAATTTATATCCATATATTCACAAATCTCATGAAAAAGTCTCAAGTCACGTAGGCAGGCAACCATTGTGTTAATAGACTCACCTGTATTTCTTATGTGGATTGTGACATAGAGGTTTTCGTGTATCAGTGGAATGCCTGTTTCTGAGTTAATCAGCAGAGCATACCGTTCACCTGATTCAAAAGAAAAACGTTGGACTTTATACTTCATAAAAACCTAAAAACATACATTAATTAGTGGTATCTAATAACTATAGTTCAGGTATAAAAAAAGTTTACAAAAAAAACAGAATTTCTTTGTAAACTTTTTAATATAAAGAATTATAAATTATACAGTTAGTCTTTCAAACTATACAAAATAGGTCTAGGGTACTGATCAGAACGGAATGTCATCGTCAAAATCAATAGTTGGTTCTTGAGGATTTACTTTAGGCGCATTCTGTTGGAAACCGCCTTGTTGTTGCTGGAAACCACCAGATTGTTGTGGTGCAGACTGCTGTTGGAAGCCACCAGATTGTTGCGGAGCTTGCTGTGGAGCTGACTGCTGTTGGAAACCACCGCTTTGTTGTGCTGGCTTATTATAAGCTTGTTGAGGTGCAGCTTGCTGGAAACCACCACTTTGTTGTGGAGCTGCTTGCTGTTGGAAACCACCTGACTGTTGAGGTGCTTGCTGGTTGAAACTACCACCAGCTGCAGCACCGCTGCCACCACGAGAATCTAACATTTGCATAGTGCCGTTAAAACCTTGAACAACAATTTCAGTTGTATATTGATCTTGGCCTTGCTGGTTCTGCCACTTACGTGTTTGCAAAGCACCTTCAATATAAACTTTAGAGCCTTTCTTTAAATATTCGCCAGCAATTTCAGCTAATTTTCCGAACATGACTACACGATGCCATTCAGTTTTTTCTTTTTGTTCACCCGTTTGCTTGTCTTTCCAACTTTCAGAAGTTGCAATAGTAAGGTTAGCAACCCCACCACCGTTAGGCATAAAACGTACTTCAGGGTCTTTCCCTAAGTTACCTAAAATTATTACTTTATTGACACCAGCCATGAACAAAATCCTATATTGACAGTAAAGTGTTACTTTACCTATTTAACACTTTCTGAGCGTCAGCTCGCTCAGAATATTTATTTTTAATAATGATAAACAGATTCTATCACTACAGCTAAAAAATTACGCTAGATTTGCGTTATTTTTCTAACTTTTTTTGCCTACACCAAGCAAGTTACGACTCAACAGAATATAAGTGTTTTTCCATTTCAAATTGTACATCCGATGGAATTTTTGAAGCACTTTGATTTTCATAGCAAAAGTGCACCATCACCGCAGTACCTGAAGCGCATTTTGTGTCGTTTTGCCATAATTCCTGATATACGTCGAATGATGAACTACCAATTCGCCCTATATAAGTACGCAGTTCTACCGCTTTGCCATAAAATATTTGAGCGTGAAAGTTAACATCAATTTTAGCTAAAATTAAACGCCATTCTTTGAGGTTTAATGCTGGCATGAACAACTTGAAAACCGGTTCTCTTGCTCCTTCAAACCAAATAGGCAACATAGTGTTATTGATGTGCCCGAGCGCATCGGTGTCACAAAATCGAGGGGTTATCACTTCACTAAACATAAAAACTCTTAATAAATGCAAATTGTTTCAACATTCTACAGAGATTTATCAACAAGGTAATTAAATTAGTGACAGTTTGTTGTATGCTGAGAACAGATTAATAATAAGAATTTTATCATGACAGACTTTATTGAAATATATCCTAATGCACTGAGCCCTGAATTTTGTAAGAAATTTATTCTGGACTTTGATCACAGCCAACATCAAGTCGCTGGACGAACGGGAAATGGTGTTGATACGACGAAAAAAATCAGCCAAGATATTTATTTAAATCAACATGCTGAATTTCAGCCCGCTCTGCAAACTATTCTACAAACCTGCGCCGCTCAAATTACCGATTATATTGGGAAATATTTTTTTAGTTTAATCAGTGGCATATCATTAACTGTGCAACACCCTAAAACTAAACAACCAGTGGTATTAACGGCTGATAATTTTGAAGAGGTCGGGAAGCCAAATTTGTTTAATTTAGTAAAATATTTATTCAATTTAGCCCCTATTAATGCCCAACGTTATGAACAAGGCAAAGGTAATTACGGTTATTGGCACTCAGAGATTTATCCACAATTAGGTGAAAATAAAGCATTACATCGCCTTTTATTATTTATCATTTATTTAAATGATGTAGAGGACGGTGGCGAAACTGATTTTTATTACCAAGACAAAAGCATTAAACCAAAAGCCGGCACTATGATCATTGCCCCCTGTGGTTTTACCCATACACATCGAGGCAATATTCCCATTTCATCCAATAAATACGTATTAACGTCTTGGGTAAGTTTTAATCCGGCCAATCAAATTTATATTTCAGGTAAATAACTTAGCACTGAATAGCTCAATATGTTGTGATTGTGGACATTTAAACAAAGTAGGTGATGTCTTATTCGACAAGAGTCACAATATGTCACTATTGTTAACTGCGCCTTGATGGCTTTTATAGTGGAATGAATGAAACCTTTGTTGACGGTATTCAAACTGAGTTTATTTAAAAAATAAAAAAAGCATAATGAAAACATTATGCTTTTTTAAAATCTATCATTTTTTGCTTGTTTAAGTGCTTATACCATTAAGATGTTTTATCTTGTGCTGGTGCACTTTCATCACTTATCTGCTCATCATTTTGCTGTTCGTTACGCAAAAAGCCAGCGGCTTGATCGTCAGCATTCGCAATTTGATCTGGGTTGTAACGAGATGCATTGTTCACTTTTAAAATGTTCTCTGCGTGTTGCAAATCAGCTGTATTTGTAAAACCAGCAATATTTTCACGTGCACGTAGAAACGCTTTTATTTCAGCAACAATTTCATTCAACTCATCATCGTTTTTCGACATCGACATAACGTACCTTGGCATTTCAACGTTATTCGTACCGCTTGTTGCAAATGTACTAGAACTGATGCGAGAACTAACAACCCATGGCGTAATTGATGATTTAACAATAACATTTTCGCTACGGGTTGAATCATGAATAGACATACCTGTTGATACTTTTGATTCAGCAAACGTACCCTCTGTTTTCATATACATTAATAATGAATCAAATCGTAATTCAGCCCAAAATATATGTGAAAAGTTTTCTAGCATACGGCCAATCGTGGTCACTATCTGCCAAAAGAATAAGGTACTTAAAAAAGCAACAATTAAACCGGAGCTATCTGCAACCAAACTTTGTAATGGCGCTAGTTGACCGCTATTTGCAGCTCGCGAAGCGCCCTCAATGTTACTCGTAAAGTATTGGAAAAACTCGATACCTGATGAAATTTGTGATGCAAAACTGAAAAATAAATATGCACCTGCCACGATAAGAATTTGCGCTAAAATCGTGCTGACCATTCGTGCCATTTTATAGTTAGCCGGTTGTACTGCTGAAGCAAACTCAGGTTGAGTTTCTATCAACAATTCACCAGAAAATGAACCTTTTCCTTGGCTTTGCTCTTTTAATACCGGATCAAAATTCATATATGTTCGATTAGGTATTTCTTTATAGCGGCGGTTAGCTAAAACAATGTTTTCAATATTGATAAATATTTCATTAGGATGCACTGACTCTTGCAAGTTCTCACGATATTCACTGACTTCGGTATCGTTCGTGCTTTGCTTACTTCGAATACCTACTAAATAAAAGACAAGTCCTGCAGTAATGCCACCTAAAACAAGTAAGGTTAACAAGCTTGGCCAAGCAGAGAATAAATTTACTTTATCAACCACTTGATAAATTTCAGCACTTGGTTTGAGATTTTGAGTTATATAATGATAGGCAACACCAATAACAACGGGAAATAAAATAGAGAAGGTAATAATTTTGGCAACACTGGCTGCTCCTGCAGTGTTTAATTGTTTTACTTTATTTAAACTTACGGCGTTAGCTGCTTTGCGCCAAGCGGCAATAAGGTAAACTAAAATAAATAAAGAGAATACAGGCATGATGATATGGCCTGCTTTCCCTGCTAAACCGCTTGAAGAAACAAAGTATGTTAGACCAAACGCGACAAAGGCAATAATAGTCGTCGCTAATACTGAAATAATTTCTTGGGAAATATTACGAATCGGGTATGGTAGAAAAATAAGTTTAGGAAATATCGAATGAACAAAGCGTCCCATCCAGCCTAAAGGCTCGGTGAACGTAGCGTTTTTTCGTCCCATCAACATAGATTCAAGTGTTTCAGCTTTGTAAGCTAGAACATTTTCTTTACGCTCAATATTAGCATTTTCTGTTTCACTTTTCGTTAAGTTATAAGAGAGTGATGTTGGAACAGAACGACCTACAAAAAATTTGAATAATTGAAATATACCACCACCAGCACGTTGAAAGCCGGTAATAAGTAATATCAAACCAACAACCGCATAAACCCATGCTGTTGTCATATCTTGCTCAATGATATCGGTAACATTAAATATACTATATAAACCAATGCCGGCGACGACTACCCCACTTATTGTGCGGATCAGCCCTTCCTGCTTAAAAGGATTATTTATACCTAATCCTTTCGAGCCAAAATCATATGCCATTATACTTCTCCATAACTTCGTTTTGCGTAATAAACTACATTGACATGATACCAATGAAGCAGCTTCATTGGCATGATAAAAATCATTGAATAAATTAACCTAAATCACGGTTAAACAACAGGTTTTTTGAAATTTTAATCACTTTATTTTATTTTTATAGCACGATATAAAAAACGATCTAATTTTTAAGAAAAAAAATGCTTTACGTCTTGTTAGGCGCAAAGCATATTTTTACACGAATGATGGCTGTAAACCGTAGTTACAAAAACCGTTTAAGTAAACGATCAATCTGCGTCATTCTAAGCTTTTTCAATAGCTTACGTGGTTTGTCAGGGTAACTTTGTACACTTTCAATATCACTGGCTTTACGTATTACTTTCGTGTGCTGGCTAATACGTTGGAACTCAGCGTTAAATTTATCAGCGAGTTGCCCTTTGGTATCATCAAGTAAAATAGCATTTTCTAAATCCAATGCCCATGCCCTAGGATTCAGGTTACTACCCGTTAATAAGTGATAACGGTCGTCAACCACCAAGCCCTTTAAATGGAAGCTATTATTATCGTGTTGCCATAACCTTAATGACAAAGTGCCATTATCTAAGTATTTTTGACGTCTTGATAAAAAAGCGACTAGTAGTCGTTCATAAATATAAGGCACTATTTCCACTGTTGAAAAAGTGGCTTCATCAGCATTATAAAAATCATTAGCTTTTTTATCGCCAACCGTCAAAGTAACTTTAACACCACGCTTTAGCGCGGCGTCTAGGTCTCTTAATAAAGGTTTCGGTAAATTAAAGTAAGGCGTAAAAATAACCAAAGTATCACGACTATCGCGCACTAAATCTCTGATCACACGATTAAGCTGATTACCTCTTCGGCCACAACCAACAAACATAGCAGCATGAATATCACCGCCATTATCTTGGTTAAATGGACGGTACTTGGACGATTTAAGTAATTTAGTTAAGCGAATGATATTACGCTTAACACTTTTTCCATCAGGCAGAGCACCTTGGTTTATTAGCGGAACGAGCCCTGAATCAATAAAACAACGTTGCAGATATTCACAAAAATTATCGGCAAGTGCTTGACTGTTTAAGCGATAATAACGGTCAAGACGGTAACGTCCTGCTTGTTGTAGGTAAATATCATTAATGCTCGCGCCTGAGTAAAGCAGCACGTTGTCAATCACCATGCCCTTTAAATGCAAAACGCCCAGCAGCTCTTTACGCTTAACTGGCACGCCATATATCTTAATAGATTCGCTATGTTGCTGCTCAAGAGCTAAGTAAAGATCACGGTTACCACCAGACTCTTTGTCGCCGATCAATCCGCGTTGTGCTCGATGAAAGTCGACAAAAAGACAAATGTCTAATGCTGGATTTTTTTCTTTCGCTAAGTACAAAGCAGCAAGTACTTCTTTACCAGCTGTATCGTCTTGAATATAAAGCGCAGAAATATAAATGCGTGTTGTTGCTTGTGCAATTTCAGCTAACAACATTTGCTTAAAGTCTGCGGCAGACTCGGCAATATCTATATCGGTGGCTGCTATATCAGCCATGGTATTAGCAATCGCCATATCAAAGCTTTCCTGTAAAAGTGCTGACTAAATTATGTCTTTTATTATTATTCATTTAATCTAGATAACTATTTTTCAAAGTAAACTGCGCTGATTGTACCGCAAGTTAAGCCATGAGTTGAGAATTATTAGCTCAGTACCTTTCGTACACTCAATTGCTGAAGATTAATCGTCGATTATTTCAGCAGTGCAATATGATATTCAAGCGAAAAGTGCGTAGTTTTCTGATGTACTGGCTTATGGTATAACGATTGAAATAGCGAGTTAACTTTCTAACAGTGGTGTCATTATATCTTCAGGCGACGACTGATAATTATTGTGATGAAAAACGTTATTATTGGCGGGATAACTACATATAAAACTATATAAAGTCATTTAACTGAGGAGGTTTACATTAGTTATTTACAGTGTTTATTTACATTGCTTAAAGACTTCAAGATTAAAGGTTTACTGGTGCTAATATTTATTTAAGTAAACATTAGCACCAGTATCAATCTTTCTTAGTAGGGTTGATTCGCTAAATTCTTGCTGCTAATTCTGCTGCTTGTCTAATCGCACGTTTAGCGTCAAGTTCTGCTGCTACACTAGCACCACCAATGAGGTGAGCTTCCACACCTTGTGTTTGTAGTTGTTGATAAAGACCACGTTCGGGCTCTTGTCCGGCACAAATAACAACATTATCAACATTAAGTGTTTGCTGCTTGCCATCAATAGAAATAACCAAGCCTTGGTCGTTTACTTCATCGTAACTAACGCCACCGATCATTTGCACGCCATTTTTTTGTAATGTCGCACGATGGATCCAACCCGTAGTTTTACCTAAGCCAGCACCCACCTTGGTAGTTTTGCGCTGTAATAGATACACTTCTCGATTCGGCTCTTCATGAACTGGTTGACCCGATAAGCCCCCATTTTCTTGGTAGTTTTTATCAACCCCCCAACTTTTTAACCATTTATCAGGATTGGTCGTTAACGACTCCTCTTCGACTAAAAACTCTGCCACGTCAAAACCAATACCGCCTGCGCCGATAATTGCGACACGTTTGCCTATCGGTGCTTTATCGCGAATAACTTCAATATAAGATTTAACTTTTTCATGGTCGATACCTTTAATATCGAGCGCTCTAGGCACGATGCCCGTAGCGATAACAATCTCATCAAAACCTTTGGCAATTAACTGTTCAGCGCTTTGTTCTTGATTTAAATGCAGTCCAATATTGTGTAATTCTATTTGCTTATTAAAGTAACGTAAGGTTTCAAAAAATTCTTCTTTACCGGGTATTTGTTTAGCATAATTAAACTGACCACCAATTTCACTACTGCGGTCAAATATTTCTACATTATGGCCACGTTGTGCAGCATAAACACTGAATGCTAAGCCAGCAGGTCCTGCGCCTATTACCGCTATTTTCTTTTTCGCTGTTGTTTTTTCAAAGGTCAATTCTGTTTCATAACAAGCGGCTGGATTAACTAAGCACGACGCGCGTTGTTGTTTAAATACATGATCTAAACAGGCTTGGTTACAACCAATACAAGTATTAATTTCATCACTTTTATTTGCTGCTGCTTTTACAACAAAGTTTTCATCCGCTAAAAATGGTCGCGCCATCGACACCATATCTGCTTGGCCTGACGACAATATTTTTTCTGCCACTTCAGGCGTATTAATACGGTTGGTGGTAATTAATGGTACCGTGACTTCCTTTTTCATACGCTCGGTGATCCAAGTGAACGCTGCGCGTGGTACTGAAGTCGAAATAGTTGGAACACGTGCTTCGTGCCAACCAATACCGGTATTGATTAATGTCGCACCGGCCGCTTCAACCGCTTTAGCCATGGTAACCACATCTTCCCAGCTATTACCGCCGTCAACTAAATCTAACATCGACAAACGAAATATAATAATGAAATCGTCACCAGCGCTAGCTCGCACAGCACGAATGGTTTCGATCGCTAAGCGCATTCTATTTTCAATGCAACCGCCCCACTCATCGGTACGTTTGTTGACTTTTACACAGCTAAACTGGTTAATTAAATAACCTTCAGAACCCATGATTTCGACACCATCATAACCGGCGTTTTTTGCTAATTTAGCCGAGTGTGCAAAATCTTTAATAGTGCCTTTAATTTGGCGCACAGACATAGCTTTTGGCGTAAACGGATTAATTGGCGACTTAACTTTACTCGCTGAAACACTAAATGGATGGTAAGAATATCGACCTGCATGTAATAGCTGCAGACAAATTTTTGTTGGATATTCATGTACTGCTGCAGTGATTTTTTTGTGATTAGATACTTGCCAAAATTTACTTAACTCACAACCAAATGGCGCTAAGCGACCTCTAGTATTAGGGCTAATACCGCCGGTAACAATTAACCCTACACCACCTTTTGCTCGTGCTTTATAAAATGCTGCTAATTTTTCAAAACCGCCTTTTTCTTCTTCAAGACCGGTATGCATTGAGCCCATTAGTGTTCTGTTGGCTAAGGTAGTAAAGCCTAAATCTAATGGCGCTAATAAATGTGGAAAGGCAGCATTATTATTCATATTAAGTCACTTTTAGTTGTCATATTGAATTGTATTTAAAACTAGTTCATATTTTTTATCACGACTAGCTAGTATATAAAATATCTGTTGAGAAGCTAAAACTCAAGCTTTATTTTGACACCTGTCAGATGGCATTTTGAATGATGGATTTATTCGCTAGCTCATTGATGGCCGATTACCCGTTTAAGTCATTGTTAACGGGCAGCAAACATAATTTATTTACTTTCTATGCGATCACCGTATGCTGCGCGGTATAATTAATATTTTCAAAATACTTATGCGCATATTCTATGTGTTTAATAGGCCATGCATTGCGAAATATAATTTGAAATATAACTTT
Source organism: Cognaticolwellia sp. (assembly GCA_049642265.1). Lineage (GTDB taxonomy): Bacteria > Pseudomonadota > Gammaproteobacteria > Enterobacterales > Alteromonadaceae > Cognaticolwellia. The sequence goes on from JBAROR010000077.1 coordinate 112,279, forward strand.
ATAAAAATCAAAAAATGAAGCTAGCATCACTAGGGGAGCATTATTAACGTGGATAAAACTAACATCGACAAAACTATCGTCTACAAAAACAATATCGTTGCTCAAGTCATTGCCCAATTGCAAGAGGAGTTATCGCTAGCTTTAGTTGCCGCAGATAATGCTCATAAAGCCGCGACTGACGACCAATCAGTTGCAGAAACGCAATATGACACCTTAGCCATAGAGCAAAGTTACTTAGCTGAAGGGCAATCAAGACGGGTAGATGAAATTCGTTATGCAATAAAATGCTTAGCAGCTTTACCGCTAGAAGCTTCGCTAACGGCAGAGAAAGTGGTGATGGGTTCACTGGTGCAAATGGAGCAAGATCTTGCCAAACAGCAATGGTTTTTTATCGCTCCTGCTGCCGGTGGCTATCGCTGCCAAGTAACGACAGGGCAAACATTGGCTAATATTACCGTTATTACTCCGCAATCCCCTATGGGAGCGGCGTTATTAAACAAAGTAGTCGATGATGATGTGATTGTTGCAGTTGGTACTAAAAAGATATGTGATTATATTGTTGCGATAAAATAACCGTTTTATGAAAAACGGTTATTTTAATCGATAATTCATTAAGTGCCGTTGTTAAATGCTTACCCTAACTATTCAATAAAGCTTTAATACTCGATAAGTCTGCCGTTTTATCATCTAATTTTAGATAAGCAACCGCTTCATCGTGCATGATAATCGCTTCGATAACACCCGGCATTTCACTAAGCTTTTGCGCCACTTCACGTGCTTTTTTATCGTTCTCGATGCTCGTAGCAAAACTATAGGCTTTAGACTTTTTCAATGGTTTCATACCAAACGTTAATAACAACCACACTAAACCAAACAAGCCAGTAACCAAAAATATAGTTTGTTCACCAAATTCACCGGCAATAAAACCACCCAGCATACCGCCAGCGAAAGCGCCTAAAAACTGGCTGCTAGAATAGATACCCATCACACTACCTTTAACACCTGCAGGGGCAATGCGTGACAGTATTGATGGCATAGTTGCTTCTAAATAATTAAACGCGGTAAAAAACATCATAACAAGCACCACCAACGAAGTCATACTTGTGGGTAAATACCAAAGTAATAACAAGGCAAGTGTCAGCAAGGCAACCGCAGCACTAAACATTTGCTTCTCTTTTTGCTTTTTCATTGCGATGATCATAAATGGCACCATCAAGAAAAATGAACCGATCAGCGTTGGTAGATAAAGCTGCCAATGTTGTTCAAGGGCTAAACCACTGGCAACAAATTGCTTCGGTAAAGTCACAAAGCACGCAGTTAGTGCCATATGCAGAATAAAAACACCACCATTTAAACGCGATAATTGTCCATCACGCATTAAGCTACCTAGCTTAGATGGCAATGCAACATTATCACCTTTAGGCGCGGTATTAATGGAGTTAGGCACAATAAATTGAATGGTCAGCATGGCAAAAATGGTCAATATAGCGATAAACCAGAACAAGCCACTTAAGCCAAATGCTTGTGCGACAATCGGACCAATAATCATTGCAATAGTAAATGACACGCCGATAAACATGCCAATAGTTGCCATCACTTTAGGGCGCTGTTCTTCACGACTTAAATCGGCAGCCAAGGCTAAAATTGCGCTAGCTATTGCCCCCATACCTTGCAATGCACGCCCGATAACCACACCGTAAATAGTTTCAGACATTGCGGCGACAACACTACCCAATAAAAATATCAGTAAACCAACTAAAATTACCGGTTTACGACCAAATTTATCAGACAGAATGCCCATGGGAATTTGTAAAAGTGCTTGTGTTAAACCATAAGCGCCAATGGCCAAGCCTATCCATATAGGGCTGTAACCAATGAGTTGCTCACCATAAATGGCAAACACAGGTAAGATCATAAACAGGCCTAACATCCGTAGGCCGAACACTGAGGCTAACGAAAATGCAGCCTTCTTTTCAATACTATTTAAACCGGACGCGCTCATGAAGTGTTAGCTCTTAATTAAACGATACATTAAACGATAAGTGAAACTCGAAATTTGGCTGTAAAAACGGGCGTATCTTAACACGGCCACCTAATGAACAAAAACAGAGATTTAAGATGAATAAGCATTAAAAACTATGCGATAATATTTGGTTCTAACGTTATGTTCAGGTGTAAATAATGCCAATCGCATTAAGTTAACGATCTATTTTTAGCATAAATAAATTTTCAATAACAAAGCGCCTGATTGAGTCATAGCGGGCTATTGTGATTGAATGCAATGCAAATATTGGGCATTTAGGCGTTTTAAAATGATCCATTACTTAATATGATTAGTATAACATCTCGTGTTATTCGCTGTAAAAACCGCCTTATTCAGATAGCATTCTATCGCTTCTCATTATTTTATATCTTGATATAGCGTAAGGTAACTTACAATCAGTCTAGCAATTTTCATACTGGTAATATCGTGTAAAAGTTGTCAGGCATTAAACTGGTCACAATGTCATTATGAAGAAAATTGAAGTCAGGGGTGCCCGCACTCATAACTTAAAAAATATTAACGTCGATATCCCTCGTGACAAGTTAGTTGTTATCACAGGGCTTTCCGGTTCAGGCAAGTCTTCATTAGCCTTTGATACTTTATATGCCGAAGGGCAAAGACGCTACGTAGAATCACTTTCTGCTTATGCACGCCAGTTTTTATCTTTGATGGAAAAACCCGACGTCGACCACATTGAGGGCTTATCTCCAGCTATTTCCATCGAGCAAAAATCAACATCGCATAATCCCCGCTCTACCGTTGGTACTATCACCGAAATATACGATTACCTACGTCTGCTTTATGCCCGTGTTGGTGAGCCGCGTTGCCCAGATCATCACCTTCCTCTAACCGCACAAACGATTTCTCAAATGGTTGACCGCGTTTTAGAGCTAGAAGAAGGCACTAAAGTGATGGTATTAGCACCGGTATTGCAAGAGCGCAAAGGTGAACATACTAAATTATTAGATAACCTCGCCTCTCAAGGCTATATTCGTGCTCGTATTGATGGCGAAGTATTTGATTTATCTGATCCACCTACTTTAGAATTACATAAAAAACATACCATTGAAGTGGTTGTTGATCGTCTAAAAGTACGCGAAGACATTCAACTACGTCTTTCTGAGTCTTTTGAAACCGCACTTTCACTGACCTCAGGTACCGTAAAAGTAGCGTTCATGGACGAGCCTAAGAAAGAAGAGTTAATTTTCTCGGCTAATTTTGCCTGTCCACAATGTGGCTATAGCATGCAAGAGTTGGAGCCGCGTTTATTCTCGTTCAACAATCCGGCTGGCGCATGTCAAACGTGTGATGGCTTAGGCAATCAACAGTATTTTGATGAAAGTCGCATTATTGCTGACCCTAAATTAAGCTTAGCTGGCGGCGCTATTCGAGGTTGGGATCAGCGCAATTTTTACTACTTTCAAATGCTACAAGCATTCGCTGAACATTATCAATTCGATTTAGATTTACCCTTTAATAAACTGAAAGAAAAAACGCAGCAGCTGATATTAAAAGGCAGTGGCAAACAGGAAATCGAATTTAAATACATGAATGATCGTGGCGATATTGTTATTCGCAAGCACCCATTCGAAGGTATTTTAAATAACATGGACCGTCGTTACCGTGAAACGGAATCGAATGCCGTTCGTGAAGAGCTAGCAAAATACTTGAATAGCCAACATTGTCCAGACTGTAACGGCAGTCGACTTCGTCTAGAAGCGCGTAATGTTTTTGTTGGTGATACGCCCTTACCCGAAGTAGCAGAATATGCCATTGCTGATGCCTTAGCTTTTTTCCAAGGTTTAAAGTTAACCGGTCAAAAAGGCCAAATTGCAGAGAAAATTCTTAAAGAAGTCTGTGACCGTTTAGGCTTTTTGGTTAACGTTGGCTTAAATTATCTCAATTTGTCACGCGCCGCAGGTACATTGTCAGGTGGTGAAGCGCAACGTATTCGCTTGGCGAGTCAAATAGGGGCCGGTTTAGTTGGCGTGATGTACGTTTTAGATGAACCATCAATTGGTTTACATCAACGTGATAATGAACGTTTATTAGAAACCCTGATCCATTTACGCGATTTGGGCAATACCGTTATCGTGGTCGAACATGACGAAGACGCTATTCGTGCTGCCGATTATGTTATTGATATTGGTCCTGGCGCAGGCGTGCATGGCGGTCATATCATTGCCGAAGGTAATGTTGATGATATTTTAGCATGTGAAGACTCACTTACCGGCAAGTACCTATCAGGCAGAGAACGTATCGAAATACCTGACGTTCGAGTTCCTTTTGATAAGAAAAATGTTGTCAAACTTAAAGGCGCAACAGGCAATAACTTAAAAAATGTTGATTTAATCATTCCAAATGGCTTGATGACCTGTGTTACCGGTGTTTCCGGCTCAGGTAAATCAACCCTGATTAACGATACCTTGTATAAACTTGCTCACATCGAATTAAACGGAGCGACCACGCAAGAGCCTGCTCCACATAAAGAAATTGTTGGTTTAGATTTGCTCGATAAAGTTATCGATATTGACCAAAGCCCTATTGGTAGAACACCACGCTCTAACCCCGCGACTTACACCGGTATTTTTACCGCTATTCGTGAAATATTTGCCGCAACGCAAGAGTCTCGTTCACGCGGTTATAAACCGGGTCGCTTTAGTTTTAATGTTAAGGGTGGACGCTGTGAAGCCTGCCAAGGTGATGGTCTAATTAAGGTTGAAATGCACTTTTTACCTGATGTTTACGTCCCTTGTGATGTTTGTAAAAGTAAACGTTATAACCGTGAGACTTTAGAAGTAAAATATAAGGGTAAGAGCATTCATGAAGTGCTTGATATGACCATCGAAGATGCGGTTGATTTCTTCTCACCAATTCCAGCGATTAAACGTAAATTGCAAACCTTAATGGATGTTGGTTTGAGTTATATTAAGCTTGGACAATCGGCAACAACGCTATCTGGCGGTGAAGCTCAACGGATCAAGTTATCCAAAGAGCTGTCTAAGCGCGATACCGGTAAAACACTCTATATTTTAGATGAACCAACCACGGGTTTGCACTTCCACGATATTAAGCAGCTATTACAAGTGATCCATCGTTTACGTGACCATGGCAATACCGTGGTGGTTATTGAGCATAATTTAGATGTGATCAAGACCGCTGATTGGATAGTCGACTTAGGCCCTGAAGGTGGTTCAGGTGGCGGTGAAATACTCGTAACAGGTACACCAGAGCAAGTTGCAAAGCATAAAGATTCGCATACAGCGAGATTTTTAAAGCCTTTATTAGCGAAAGAAAAACTGGCTAAAGCAAAGCGCGCTAAATAGACAATCATCTATATGACTTACTAACGCGTTTAGTCGTTAAAAGGCTTATTTCTTAATAAGCCTTTTTTATACCCGTCTTGTTATGAAATACAAATTTTCGTATAAGTTGAAGCAGTTTAGACACTAGTATCTATCAGAAGTTATGTTTAGTATGGTTGACTAGTAACCAATTTATAGTGAAGAAATAAGCTACATGACTAATAAAAAAAATAATATTCAGCAATGGCAAAACCCACTAATATATTTACTCGCCTTTAGCAGTGGCTTTTGCATTATGGGCATTGAACTCTTAGGAGGCAGAATTCTAGCGCCTTTTTTTGGTAGCAGCGTTCATATCTGGGGCAGTATTATCACTGTATTTATGTTGAGCTTATCTTTTGGCTACTTAGCTGGCGGTAAACTATCGACAAAAGCTGCTTCTTTAAATCGTTATGGCCTTATTTTCATTTTTGCTGGCATTGCCATTTTACCTGTCGCTTTTTCTTCACAATGGTTTATGGAAGCTATTTTCCTTGCCGTTGAAGATACACGCTACGGCTCATTATTAGCTTCAATGGCCTTATTCTTCGTGCCTACAGTGATACTAGGGATGATCTCACCTTACTCTGTGCGCTTGCTCGTCACCGATAAAGATAAAAGTGGCCAAGTCGCGGGTTTCCTCTATTTTGTTTCAACACTTGGTAGTGCTTTAGGTACGATCATAACCTCGTTTTACTTAGTCTTATTATTTGAGGTTAACGATATTATTCTTGTATTTAGTGCCACTCTGACCGTACTTGGCATCACTGCGATGGTCTTTAATCGTATTAATCAGCAAAAAAGTAGTAAGAGCATAAATAGTAGCAATCAATTTAAGCATTCAGGAGCCGCACATGAATAAATTATATATTACTCTTTTCATTGGCATACTGAGCAATGTGTTTATTAGTGCAGCATTGAGCACGCAAGCTACCGCAGAAACCATCCACAATGAACGCTCGTTGTACCGTAATATATTAGTCGAAGAGAATAACGGCTTACGTTGTTTAAAGTTCAATGTTAAAAGTGAAAAAACACAACAGAGTTGTATGATAGTAAGTGATCCGCAACGCTTAGTTTTTAACTATACAAAAATGTTATTTTCCAGCCTCTTAATTAACCCTAATCCTGAACGTATTCTAATTATTGGTTTAGGTGGTGGCACTATGTCAAATACCTTACACCAGATTTTTCCTAGCGCGGTTATTACCAATGTTGAAATAGATCCTGCTGTTATTAAAGTTGCGCGTAACTACTTTGATTTTTTTGAAAATGAACACGTCACCTCAGTAGCACAAGACGGGCGTATTTTTGTCAAACGCGCAGCCATCAAAAAACAGCAATACGACTGGATAATTTTTGATGCTTTTAACGGTGACTACATACCTGAACATTTAATGACACAAGAGTTTTTACAAGAAACTAAAGATTTGCTTAGTAAGAATGGCGTGTTAGCAGCGAATACCTTTTCTGTCAGTGATTTATATAGTTACGAGTCAGCAACTTACAAATCAGTATTTGGTGATTTTTTCAATGTTAGAAATAACAACAATAGTAATCGCATAATATTAGCCAGTGTTAACCCTTTACCTGAAAATAAAGTAATAGCGGCACGCGCGCTTACATTGAGTGCAAAGCTAGCACCTTTTAATGTAGATATTACCGCTATCAGTCGCCAAATAACGTCGACAGCAGTAACGCAAGATTGGCCACAGGACACAAAAATATTAACTGATCAATATTCGCCGGCTAACTTGCTGAATTTGAATTAAGACTAAAAAAAACGCTCAATTTTCAATCATATTTGAAAATTGATTATCTGATGAGTTACCTAACAATCAGACATTGATTTTTTATAGAGGTGCTAATTTTTGAACAATAAATACAATCGTTAAGCGATTAATTAATTGTTCAAAATTAGCAAGCTTTGGGGTAATACTCTTTAACAACTAAAAGTAGTAATTAACGCCGAACATAAGGTCAATGGTATTAAAGCTATCCGTTGAAAAATAAGCATTATCGCTTTGAGGGCCAATGTCGATATCTCCCAAATCAATATAATGCAGTGATACGGTAAAATTCATATCCTTTGTCATAATAACTTCAGTACCAATACTAAAACCTAAGCTCACCGAGCTAATGTTTGTATTCTCTTCAGTATAATTATAAGCATTTCGGACTTTAGCCAAAATATTGTGTTGTAACGACTCAACGCTTACACCGATGAAAGGCTTTAAGCTTTCTGTTTCCAAGGCTAAAATACTATAGTACAAATCAAAACGAACAGACTGAGTATTAATATCTAAGCGAAAGTGACCGGGAAGGTTATCGTGATTATGGTATTCATCAAAATCTAGTTCACCAACATCCCCATTTAAATCGAACCGATAACGGTAACTATAGGATAACTCTGCACGCCAACTTTCATAATGATAGCCAAGAGATAACAGAGCACCGCCAACAATATCGGAAGTGTTATTATCATTTTTATCGTGATTTTGGTCTGTGTATAAAATTAAGGGCTCTTGATAACTTTCCTTTACTTTGCCGCCTCTTATACTAGAGTGGGCAACGATTAGCTTAGGTGAAATATAAAAACCATTCTCTTTATCTTGACTCGCATATGTACTGAGTGATGTAAGAACTAGCAGAAATACCGAAAAAACTTTTAAACAGATTATCTTCAACATATTAATTATTATTATTTTTATTGGTTGATTTATTATACTAATCTATTTTTTACGACAGATAAACCATGTTTATTTGTCGTAAAAGTAAAGTCCCTCTCGCCTTAATTTCAGATAAACAGCATTAACTATTCAGTGCTTTAGTGGTCGACATTTAAAACTATTTCTTCAAGCTTAAACGTTTCTTACCTGTGGACGTGGTAGTTGGTTTTTTCACATCAATACGAGTTAACTTTCTTGGTTTAGCTGTGCTCGCTTTAGATTCAATAGTCTTATTGGCATGCTTAATACCCGTCATGTCTATTTTTTCAGTTTTAATACTATGTTCAATTTCGTTAGAGCTTTCAGTACCAGCTTCATTAGCACCTTCAATGAAGTCATCATCCAGCGCTGTTTTACTAGAACCGGCTACTGCAGCATTTATCTCAGCCATTTCTTTTTTTGTTAAATCACGCCATTGTCCTGGACGTAAATCACCTAATTCAACATTCATAATGCGAGATCGCTGAAGCTCAGTCACTTCATAATCTAGGTATTCACACATACGGCGAATTTGTCGATTTAAGCCTTGAGTCAAAATAATACGAAAAACATACTTACTCACATGTTTAACAATACAAGGCTTAGTAATCGTACCTAAAATAGGAACACCTTTTGACATCCGATCAATAAAGCGTTCACTTATCGGCTTATCAACACTAACGATATATTCTTTATCATGAGCATTCTCAGCACGAAGTATTTTATTAACGATATCACCATCACTGGTAAGAAAAATAAGGCCTTCAGAAGGTTTATCTAAACGACCAATAGGAAATATACGTTTGGTATGACCTATCGCATCAATGATATTACCTTTTATGTGTTTTTCCGTTGTACAGGTAATGCCAATAGGCTTATTGTATGCAATATAAATACGATCGGTATGGTTACTATCGCTAGCTTTAATTTCATTGCCATCAACGCAAACCCTATCACCTGGCACAACCTTAGTACCCAGTTCTGGTACTTTGCCATTAATTGTCACGCGACTATTCTCGATCAATTTATCGGCAAATCGACGCGAACAATAACCCGAGTCACTAATATATTTGTTTAGACGTTTTTCGTAAGTTGACACTAGCGATCCTAAATATAAAACAGTGAATAACTGCAAATTCTAAAATTGATTAATAGTATTTTACCTAAATTTGTTCACACTGTAGAGCAATGTTATTAAAACTCGTTAAAAACACGAAATTAACCCTAATATATTGCCATTAATCCTGAGCTTGTTAATCCAGTAGATATAAAAACACTACAGACATTTACTAATAGGCAAGCTATATTTATCGACTAAATAAGAAATGAGACATTATCATGAAAGTAATCGCATTTGGCGCAAGCTCAAGCAATAAGTCCATCAATAAACAACTCGCCACATATGCTGCTAATTTAGCAGCTACAACTCAAGCAGATGTTGAAGTTGAAATACTGGATTTAAATGACTTTGAATTACCCATTTTTAGTCAAGATAAGGAAGTGGAGTTAGGACAACCAGAAGCAGCAAAAGCTTTCTATAATAAACTGGGTGAAAGTGATGCCATTATAATTTCATTTGCTGAACATAACGGTAGTTACACAGCAGCCTATAAAAATTTATTTGATTGGGCATCACGTATTAATCAAAAAGTTTTTCAAAATAAATCTATGTTATTACTAGCAACATCTCCTGGACCAGGCGGTGCTGGCAGCGTATTAACAGCGGCAGCAGGTTCTGCATTTTACTTTGCAGGCGATGTAAAAGCGACGCTATCAATACCTAACTTTTTTGATAACTTTGATATGGAAAATGCCAGATTAAACAATGAAGAATTACAGCTGAAATTACAAGATGCGGTTAATCGTTTATTTATCTAAACGAAAATCAAAAGAAAACCTAAAGCGTGTCTGACTCACTTTAGGTTTATCTTAAATTTATCCCTCGTGAAAATTTTTTTTCACCTGTTGGTTTACAATAACATTTGGCTGCTTAGGTTTACTTTCTACCGTAACTTTTGCCCCGCGATTATTGACCGAGATAGCGCTACACCCCGATATAGAAAATATCATGACTATCAATAATAACAATTCCATCGTTCTATTTAATTTCATCTCAAGCACATTAATTCTCAGCTATTAAGTTTATTTTAGCCAGTTGGCGATCATGGTATTTAGCTAGCATTATAATTGAAATAATGGCGCCTAATAACGCCAATGCCATATCTGACTGTGTATCCCAAATATAACCTTGAGTACCCAAAAATGCTTCGGCATTCTCTCCTGATGCTACAGCTACCCACCATTCGATCAGTTCATAGAACGCGCTAAAGGCCAAACAAATAGCAACAATAATGACATTCAACCAACGTCTGCCATTAATAATATTTTTACGAATTAAGATCTCTCTAGCAAGTAGAGCTGGAACAAAGCCCTGGAAAAAATGACCAACCTTATCGTAGTTATTTCGCTCTGAACCTAACCAGTTCGCTAAGGTATCAAATAACGGCACTTCAGCATAAGTATAATGACCCCCCACCATTAATACGATGCAATGCAATAATATAAAATTATACAACAGACGGGTTAGCGGAAAGCTCTTAAAACTTATCGCCATGAGTACTAAACCGATGAGCGCCGGCAATACTTCTAAAAACCAAGTAAATTGATCTTTTGGCTCAATAGCTGACCAAATAAAAACAATAAAAAAAAGTGCTAACCACATAATTTTCAACATATAAATCACCGTTAAATACATGAAATAATCAAAATAGCTTTTTAAACTATCTACATAATATCTTTATTATAAATTCAGACTACACCGTACTTTATCAGAGAATAGATAGGAAAATAGGCATAACACTCTAGCAGCAGCACTTAAAGAGTTGTGTAAATAATATAGCCACCAAAAGTAAAAGACAGAAAACCACAAAAACGAAATATTGCACTAAATTTTTGCACTGACCACAAAGCAAAAGCTCGGTGATCTTTAGCGCCAATGACGAGTAATAACAGCGCGGTAAATATCATTAAGTAACCTAATGCCGCATTTATATTTGGTGCTAAAGTAAATCTAGAGTAATAGAGAAAAACGAGACCAAAAAACAAACGACTGATTATTTCAAAAACATGAAAGTATGTTTGTTGGCTAAACACAATAATACCGCGAGCAAAAGCGCGAGGGCTTTTGATCATCAACACACTTAACATCATCATGAGTAAGCCAAAGCTAGAAACCAGAACCATTGTTGCTCCTATAGATAACGATCAGAAGTATCAATTAGTGAATCGGTCCGTTACTCAGAATAGTAATTACCCTTAGGCGCTGCACCAAATAAGCTCATCGCTGCTTGCATATCATCTTGTGGGTAATTTGTAATAGCTAGCTGGTGATTCTCGATAATATCCCAGCGCTCAATCATCATAAATTGATCATCATGCTCATGATGCTTCAATAATTCACATGAAATGCACCCTTCTGAAGATAAAATATAAGGCACTAACTTCTGTAAAAAAGTGAAGAGTTCTGCTGACTTTTCCGCAGCAGCAGTAAATTCATTAACACGTACTATGCTCATAACAACCTCTTGATATTTAATTTTTTGTATATATTAAACGACAACTATTAATCATCGACACTAGCTTTCATACGCTTTATTGACGCTGGGTATTTGGTTAATAAAGCCAGCTTTCTTGTCGGACGAGGAGAAAAATCACCTTGGCAATTCGGACAGACATTACAATAAACATCGACAGCACAATTTCGACAAAACGTGCATTCAAATGAACAAATCATCGCATCTTTCGCATCCGCGGGTAGATCTTTATCACAACACTGGCAGTTAGGATGAAGTATTAACATAGCACTTCCTTTAGCTAATTATGGTCAATTTCTCGTTGCAGTTGCTCTAAAGCTTCTGTAATAGTTAAAAATTTTCGGCCAAATTCCGTAACGTGATATTCAACACGTGGCGGTAATTCGTTGAAACTTATTCGTTCTAAAATGCCAAATTCAATATTCTTTTTCAAACAAACATTTAGCACTTTTGTGGTTAAGCCTTCAACATTACGAACCATTTCACCCGGTCGATTAATACCAACAGACAATAATTGATAAACCGTTAACGACCATTTACAACCGTATATGGTTTCAACCATACGAGCACTGTCCATGGGCGGTGTTTTTCTTGAAATTATTTTTTCATTAGTATTCATAAAGATGTACCAAAAAGTACTTACCCCACTAATTTGTGCCTACTTTTAAACGAGCATAATTACTCGCTAAACTGTGCTTACTTTAGCAATTCTAAACAATAATTTGGAGAAAAAATGACTATTTCAAACAATACATTAGCGATTATTATCGGCGGTTCAAGCGGCATGGGTTTAGCAACAGCAAAACAACTAGCAGCACAAGGGACTAACCTTATCATTGTAGGTCGCGATACTGATAAGCTAAAAGCAGTTAAAGCTGAGCTATCGACCTTAACTCAAGTAGAAACGTTTTCAGTAGATTTATATAACCAAATACAGGTTGATGAATTAAACCAGTATATTGCACAGCTACCGCAACATATTAATTACTTAGTTAATGCTGCCGGTTACTTTAAACCTACGGCTTTTATTGAGCATGACAACGCTGTTTATGATCAATACATGGAGTTTAACCGCGCAACATTTTTCATCTCGCAAGCTGTCGCTAAAAACATGATGCAATATAACGGTGGTGCGATAGTAAATATTGGTTCTATGTGGGCTAAGCAAGCCATAAAAGCAACGCCTTCATCAGCTTATTCTATGGCAAAAGCAGGTTTACATTCACTCACGCAACATATGGCAATGGAGCTAGCTGAACATAACATTCGTGTTAACGCTGTAGCACCTGCGGTGGTTAAAACGCCGATATATCATTCTTTTATTGAGCCAAAAGATATCGACACAGCCCTAGCCGGTTTCGATGCTTTTCATCCTATTGGTAGAATTGGTACTGCTGACGATATTGCCAACACAGTAAACTTTTTACTGAGTGATAAAGCCAGTTGGGTAACGGGCGCTATTTGGGATCATGACGGTGGCGTTATGGCCGGTAGGAACTAAGTTACTGATTGTTAATGTCAATAAAATAATTTTGCGTATAACTAAATCAGCAGAAGTAGCTAATAGCTACTTCTGCGGAAAATCTCTAACAAATTTATCCTAATAATCCTGATGTAACTATTACTGCTAGTTTGCTAGTAAAACACCAATCATTATTTAGCAGAATCGAGGCTTTCAAATAAACGACTTGTACGCTAAATTATAAGTTCTTAGACAGTCGAAAGTTATGCAAAATTAGCTAATACATAACAGCTATGCATGACGTATATGGTGGCTATCATTATGTACTGGCTTTTCTAGCATTATCATTACAAAAGGATTTAACATGATTAAATTACTCTTTCTTTTTTCTACTTTATTTATCTCAAGTGCTTTTGCTAGCGAGCGCTATGATTCAGATACGGTTAATGACATCCAAGAAATTTATTGGCTTAACACCAAGCAAGATGGCGCTATTCTTTATGCTCGACACGCCGGATTTGTTCAGTTAAAAAACGTCATTGATAACATCATTCTCACTAGCCAGCAGATAGAAAACCATCAATTTAAAATAGAGAACGCCGAAAGCCTACTTCTAATGCTACCAGCATCGAAAGAATCACTCGTCGTTTATATGAGGGATAATCAGTTATTTTATGGTGGTCATACTTATATCGCTGATAAAGAAACGATAAAGGAACTCTTACGAATAAATAAATATCGTATCGAAAAAGGTGATGGAATTTCTCATCAGTTACTAAAAAAAGCACTACTGAAATACAAAAATATCACCTAATTCATCTGCTCAGCGCCTAAAGTGTAGCTCGTCACAAATAATGAGCATTGCGTCACCAAAGCCGTCGTTCACATTTGAAATATTAACGATAACTTTGTGCGCATTGCTGACATTTAACTAAAATTTTTAGACTTAGGTTTTCTAATGACATTAATCAACAAAATACAAATTAAGGTTAGTCCATATCGCTATATCAGGAATCAATATTGTTCTTATAAAAATAATTTTTCCCCGCATGTACATCTATACAGTTGAAGTGAATTCCTTATTTCTCCCTGTAAAAAGGAAAATTTCCTGCTTTCACGTAAAGTCGCTTTAAATATGTCACGCTAATTGATTGAAATATCTGGTGTATTTAAGTAATGTTATGAAAAGATAGAGTTAAAAGAAGGAAATAATCCGTATTTAAACAAGGATTATTTCCTCATAATAAGTTGTTATGTTCGTAGGGTCTGTCGTGAGTATATTTATAACTGTTTTGACATTGTTACTTTCTCTATTCTGGTTTTATACCGCTTATTTGAGAAAAATGGGTAGCACAAAATTAAATAAAGGCTTGTTAGCTTTGCCTAGTATTTTCAGTTTTAATGTGTTGATTTTTGCGGGAGTTCTTTCGGCAATAATCTTTTTAGTAAGATTTTTGCCACTGATTTTGTTATAAACATTGTTCAGTGAAATACAAATATAACAAGAACTTAAAGAGGGACAAAATAAAGTTGGCTGTTTTGTTCACTCCGTTCACCTATTTTAGCCAACTCTATTTTGCCCCTTAAGTGAGCGTTATATGCTCAGGGAGTCCATCGCGTAATCATGAAGATTCATAAAGGTGACATAGCAATGGATATGTTGGAGGACGCAATTGATCTTTTTCATGAGCAACGATTTCTCTCTAGTTTACATCTAGCTTCAGCAGCTTCTGAGTTACTATCTGGCTTATGTGAAATAAATGGGTTAGAGAGTTCGCATCAAAACTTAAAGCAAATGGTAAAAGATTTTCACGATTCAAATCCTAAATCTTTTGCTAAACCTAAAGCTGCGATTAAAAGGTTTAATTACTCTAAGAATGCTGTAAAACATATAAATGGCGAGCAAGATCAATTTACTTATATATCACCAGAAATGCATTCAGAAATGTACATTGAACAGTGTCAAAAAATGCTAGATAATTTCGGGCTGTGTTTAGTAAAACGCATATAAGTTACTTAAACGGACGCTAAGCAGTTGGCTAGCGCTCGTCCCTCGCAATTTTAGCCAACAATTTCGCGCCGCTTAGTAAGGGGTCTATGTACCTAGGAGAGTAAGCATATGAAGCAGATACTATTAGCACTAATATTATTGCTACTATTTGCATGTTCACCTTCTCAAAAGCTAGCAGATGTTTCATTGAATGTTATTGCTCTAAATAATGATGAATATCACATAAATAAAATAAAAGTAACATCATCAGACATTTTACAGCAGTTAATTGATATTAAATTGCAAGGTAAAAGCGTTCAAGTATCTTTAACTGGTTCTCCAGAATATCAAAGTGGGATTGATGAATTAGTTAACTTGATTCGTTTAACACCTGAGTTAAGTGGTATTGAAATAGTTGTAATACTACAAAGTGATTTCGGGCATCACGGTACATAACAATAATTTCAAGTGGGACTGCTAACAGTTTGCTCGGTTTCGCTTCACTACACATTTTAGCAAACTATTATCAGCTCCTTAAATGGGCGTTAGCAAGCAAGGAAAGCTATGAGTAAGCCTCTAGTGTATTTAGATCAAAATATTATTGGGCAAGTCGCAAATAAAGAACTCAACCTGAAACCTTCCGATGAATTTACATTTGTATATTCTAAAGAGCACTTTTCAGAAATTAAGAGGTCTGATGAACCACAAAAATATCTAGATGCTTTACATAAAATAGATGCGAAATTATTAGAATTGGAAATGGGTGCCGATTGGAAAATAACTGGGCGAGCAACTCTTCGAGAAGATGGAACTCCAACTGAGTTTTATTCCGGATATTTAGAAGCTATTTCTGAAGTCGAACTATCTGATGATATTTTTGATCCATTCCTTGCTTGGATTAATGGTGGAGGTGATGAAGAATCTTTAAGTTCGTTACCAGACACAATCGCTGAACAACTTTTTGAAATTAGCAGAGAATTCTCGCCAAATGATAGCCAGCTATCGGAAAAGGCAGATGCAATGGCTCCGGGCTTCAAAGGTATGATCAATGAACTTATTGATAAAGGTAATGATATTAATAAAACCCGTTCAGCTTTAGGTAATAATAAAGGAAATATTGGTAATATTTCTGGCAATAACGTTATTGAACAAATTTGGACTGTTGTTAAACATAATTACAATGGCATGAGCAGTGATGAATTTTTTGGGTTTAATCCCAATGATAAACAGGGCTATGATAATTGGCCTATTTATCTCGGTATCGTTGGGTGTTGTTCTGTCATGGATATATTAGGTTTTCAGGCAGAGAAAAAGTGTCGTAAGATAGATAAAATACCAAATATTAGAAGTGACTCAGGTCACATTGGTATGGGTGCATTTTGCTCTTTAGTCATTTCTCTTGATAAAAGGTTAGTTAAAAGAGCTAATGCCATATATCAATACAAAGGACTGACATCATCTGCTAGGGTGTTGTAATTGCTTGCTAATAAGCTAATTAATAAGGACAAAAAACAGTTGGCTGTTTTCGTTCCTCAACATTTTAGCCAACAATTTTTTGCCCATTATTAGGGCGTTAGGTGTAAAGGGATTTATATGTCAGATTCAACTAAATTAGCCAAATTCGTAAATGTTCTAGCTATTTTTTTAGCTATATTTTCTATCGTGGATATTACGTATTACATATTCACGTTAAATATAGGTTTTCCTATCATTAAAAGTTTAGGTACTCTTTCTCTTTCAGTTTTTTTGTATTTATCTTTTAATAAGCCTGAGTTATTTAAAACTAAAGCTTAAACTACGTTTTGGTGGTGTTTTACACCTAACAAGAAAATAAACAAGGACACGTAACAGTTGGCTACGTTTCGCTTCGCTACACAATTTTAGCCAACCATTACTTAGCCTGTTATTTGGTCTAGGTGTTTAAGGAGTCTAAATCTTGAAGTGGTATGAACCGTCAGGGTATGCGGATTGGAGATATAATAAAAGAGGTGGTTTGCCTAGCCTATTTAAAATCATTTTAGCCATAGTATTATTAGCGATGTGTATTGCTAGTTACATTACACTTTCATTTGAATATAGGTTTGAAAGTAACATTCATGCATTGGAGATGTTTGTTGGTCTCGGTGTCTTAGGTTTTTTAGGCATTCATATTTATGCGTGGTTCAACTCCAAATTTGATTTCATTACGACGCAAGTTGAAGTGAAGGATACTTGTATTTATAGATACAACGTTAATAGTAATGATGTTAATGAACCTGAAATATTCTTGAATGACATTAAATCTTTTGATTTTGAACTCGTCATATGGAAAGAGTTTGAGTTCTATAATTGTCATATGAAACTAAAGCCTTTGAGGTCAAAGCGTAGAGATTATTTTGAGTTCGGTATCCAAAAAGGTTTCTTTGATGATAATCATGAAAAATTAACAAATGCGTTTGGTGGTAATATTTCTGCTGAAAAATTGATGTCAGCACCTTTTAAAGATTAAACACCTAACAAATAAGAATAGGTGTCGCGTAGCCGACACCTTATTCGGGTGTTGGACAAGCCCGGAGCCTGCTTTATATAGTAAATAGCGTTATTGATTTTCAAGGTGGGTTGGCCTTGTATGTAAAT
>JBAROR010000078.1:0-2122 GCA_049642265.1 Cognaticolwellia sp.
TCCTCACGGAAAAGCCCTTGCCATTCGCTAGTAGTTAGCGTTTAATAACAATTAGTTAACTAAACGGTGATCTTCCTACAGAGGACTTTCACCTCATTAGTTCATGCCCATGCTGGGCGTACACAAGGCATTCAAACGGACAAAATAAAGCTTGTCTCGTTTTTTGCAAAGTAACGCAAAAAAGCAATCCAACTTATTTTGCCGTTTAATTTAGCGTTAGGTGTTTATAGTACCGTTCAGCTTTTCGTCGTAATATAATTAGTATGAGTAAGTACCTAACCAAACTTTGTATAGGAAAATAAATGTATTGTGAAATTGTTCAAGATCGTCTTATTAGTGCGATAGAGTCAAAAGATAAAGACGCAATAATCAATGCGATAGATTTAGGTGCTGTTTTAAAAATAGATCAAGATGATATCTGCTGGAGTAAATACCCCCTGATTTCCGCGGTACAGACTGGCGACCTTGAAATTATCTCACTATTATTAGATTTGGGTGCTGATGTTAATGCACATCCAGAGAGGTCTGATCTGACGGCGTTGTATTTTGCATCTAAAAGTCAGTGCTGCCCAGAGACCGTCAAGCTGCTAATCTCTGCCGGGGTTAATTTAAACGTCAGATATCTCAACTCCACCTTAATAGCGCATTTGTGCTATTCATATGATAATAGAGAGATCAAATGCCTCAATAATAAACAGTATGAAATACTCCAATTATTTCTAGAGCATGGGGTTGATACAAAAACAATAGGAAAAGATGATCCAAATTCGTTATTTCAAAGTGCAATTGAATCCAATGACATAAGAACGGTTAAATTATTATTAACTCATAAAGTGAAGTCTACTCAGGCGAGAACGTATGATGCTGCGTGTGAGGCTGCATCTAAAGGAAGTTATGAAGTATTGAAACTGTTGTTGGAACATAAATTTAAGCCAACTCCTAAAAAAAATAAAGGCCATATAGGTCAAGGTGTCTTGCAATCAGCTATTTATGGAGGCCACAAAAATATTGTACGACTTTTACTTGAATATGGGGCAACTATAGAAGAACCTACTCACCCTAGCGGCGATTATTACCCTGCCAATGTGTATATGGCAGCAAAGGTTAACTCGAAAGAAATTATGAAACTTCTTTTGGAAGCCGGTTCAAATCCAGACGGTGGTGTTAGGCAAAAGCCACTAATAGATATACACCCTTTAACGTTAGCTGTAATGAATCATAATTCAGACATAGTCGAAATGTTAATACAGTACGGGGCAAATACATCACCTGTAGATTACTTCCTAATAGAGGGAGAGGAGATTAATTATTCTAAAAAAACTCCTTTAGATATATCTATTGAGAAAGAGTTTTCCAATATAACCGAAATATTAATAACAAATGGTGCACAAAGTGCTGAATAACATTGCAGTGCTTTCGTATAACGAGAGATATTTAACATGCACCAAATTAATATTCGGTCTAAGTTTTCTATAAAATTACGCAGGGTATTTAAAATTAGTTATTTTGTATGTAATGGTTTTACTCACGAAAACACCTAACAACACGCCCTGAGGTGGACCGCAAGTCCTAAAACTTACTTTCCACCGCATATTTTAATAAGGGAGAGCCCTTACGTTTCAAGGCTTCTAGATACGTTGATTCATCATACGCTGTCTTTGTTTTCCAACACCGAAATAGTATTCTTATCCACTTAAATGCCAGTGCGCGAATGATAGTATTATGCGGCTTACCTTTACTTTTTTGTTGTTCATAATAAGCCTTGGCCCAAAATGAATATCGTACCGATTGACCTGCCCATTCAACAAATGTCTGCCGTAAAAATGTGGTGCATGAATAACGCCAATGTATCCATTCTTTTTTACCACTGCGCTCTGTGACAGGCGCAATACCCGTATATTTTTGTACCTCTTCACTCGATTGGGAGAAATTAAGAGGACACTCACCTTAAATTGAAGAAATATGGCTTGTGCACTACGCTAAAATAACCAAGCAACTTATTTCAGGTGAGTTATGGCCACCCCAAGAAAACAACAAATCAGTTTAGCCGATACGCCTTATTACCATTGCGTTGCACGTTGTGTTCGACGGGCTTTTTTATGTGGTGAAGATAAATTATCAG
>JBAROR010000087.1:0-75978 GCA_049642265.1 Cognaticolwellia sp.
CTGAAGGCGTTTTACTTTCTTTACATCTAAAAGCTACGATGATGAAAGTCTCTGACCCTGTTATGTTTGGTCATGCGGTAAAAGTATTTTACAAAGACGTATTTGCTAAACACGGTGCTACATTTAATCAACTGGGTGTTGATGCAGATAATGGTATTGGTGATGTTTATGCTAAAATCGGTCGTTTATCTGCTGATAAGAAAGCTGAAATTGAAGCAGATATTGCTGCTGTTTATGCCACACGTCCAGAATTAGCTATGGTTGATTCAGATAAAGGTATTACTAACCTTCACGTACCAAGCGATGTAATTATTGATGCTTCTATGCCTGCAGCGTTACGCGCTTCTGGCATGATGTGGGGCAGAGATGGTACGCAAAAAGAAACCAAGTTTATGATCCCTGATCGTAACTACGCGGGTGTATTTTCTGCTGTTGTTGATTACTGTCGTGAAAATGGTGCTTTTAATCCAACTACCATGGGTTCAGTACCTAATGTTGGCTTAATGGCGCAAAAAGCAGAAGAATATGGTTCGCACGATAAAACATTCACTATTACGGCTGAAGGTACTGTCCGTGTTGTTGATGATAGCGGTACAACGTTATTAGAGCATGCAGTAAGCGAAGGTGATATCTGGAGAATGTGTCAAGCTAAAGACGCACCAATTCAAGACTGGGTTAAACTCGCTGTTACCCGTGCAAGAGCAACGAATGTTCCTGCAATCTTCTGGTTAGATGAAAAACGTGGTCATGATGCGCAGATGATCAAGAAAGTTAATACTTATCTTGCTGATCACGATACTACTGGCTTAGACATTCAAATTATGGCTCCAGTTGAAGCCTGTGAATATACCTTAGCACGTGTTTCGAAAGGTGAAGATACTATTTCAGTGACAGGCAACGTACTACGTGATTACCTCACTGATTTATTCCCAATTCTTGAATTGGGTACCAGTGCTAAAATGTTATCAATAGTTCCATTAATGAATGGTGGTGGCTTATTTGAAACGGGTGCAGGTGGTTCAGCGCCTAAGCATGTTCAACAGTTCGAAAAAGAAAACCACTTACGTTGGGATTCTCTAGGTGAATTTTTGGCATTAGCGGCTTCATTAGAGCACCTAAGCGTTAATACGGGTAATGCTAAAGCACAAGTATTAGCAGATACGCTTGACCAAGCAACGGCGAAATTTTTGCAAGAAAATAAATCACCGTCACGTCGTGTTAATGAGCTAGATAATCGTGGTTCTCATTTTTACTTAGCATTGTACTGGGCTCAAGCACTAGCAGAGCAAACAAACGATGAAAGTTTGAAGTCAAGCTTTGTTGCTGTTGCTCAAGCGTTAACTAAGCAAGAAGCGAAAATTGTTGAAGAGCTTAATGCCGCTCAAGGTCCTAGCATGAACATTAATGGTTATTACTTTGCTGATGCTGAATTAGCAGAAAAAGCCATGCGTCCAAGTGCAACATTAAACACAATTTTATCAAGCTTGTTATAATTTAATATTACAAAAAAGATAAATCGCTAAAAGCTAGGCACTGCCTAGCTTTTTTTTATCTAAAATATGGTTCCACGATAGGCAAACGCCTTATATTTACCTTTATACCTTAAAATTTAATAATTAAAAATTTGCAATTAATTAAAACAAGCGTTTTAATTATTCATACCCGTGATGTTGGTTATCACGACTTTAGTATTAGTGTCATTGCTCTTTTTCTATTAGTTTAGAGATAAAGAAATTAGCAAGCGGCTATTTTTATAAGTAAGTTTAGGAGAAGTCATATGTCGAACCATGTAAATATTCCTAGTGCAGGTGCTAAAATTACCTCAGAGCAAGGCTTGTTGAAAGTACCTAACAATCCGATTATTCCTTATATTGAAGGTGATGGCATCGGTGTCGACGTAACGCCACCTATGATGAAAGTTGTCGATGCTGCCGTGAGCAAAGCCTATGGCACAGAAAGAAAAATTCATTGGATGGAAGTTTACGCAGGGGAAAAAGCGACCCAGGTATATGACTCTGAAACTTGGTTACCTGACGAAACCTTAGCCATGTTTAAAGAATATAAGGTGGGTATTAAAGGGCCACTAACAACGCCGGTTGGTGGAGGTATGCGTTCATTAAATGTTGCCTTGAGACAAATTCTCGACTTATATGTATGCCAACGCCCAGTACAATGGTTTACCGGTGTTCCAAGTCCTGTAAAAAAACCTGGTGAAGTTGATATGGTTATTTTTAGAGAAAACTCTGAAGATATCTATGCCGGTATCGAGTATCAAGCTGGTAGCGACCAAGCTAAAAAAATGATCAAGTTTTTAACCGAAGAAATGGGCGTGACAAAAATACGCTTCCAAGAAAATTGTGGTATTGGTATCAAGCCTGTATCTAAAGAAGGTACGCAAAGACTGGTTAGAAAAGCTATTCAGTATGCAATAGATAACGACCGTGAGTCGGTGACGTTAGTGCATAAAGGTAACATAATGAAGTTTACTGAAGGAGCATTTAAGGAGTGGGGTTATGAATTAGCGCGAGAAGAGTTTGGCGCTGATTTATTAAATGGCGGTCCTTGGTGTACCCTGAAAAATCCTAATACGGGTAAAGACATTATTATCAAAGATGTTATTGCTGATGCAATGTTACAACAAATACTATTACGCCCAGCGGAATATAGCGTTATTGCTACATTAAACTTGAACGGTGATTACTTATCTGATGCATTAGCAGCACAAGTAGGTGGTATTGGTATTGCACCAGGTGCTAATTTGAATGATGATGTCGCTATTTTTGAAGCGACACACGGTACAGCACCAAAATATGCAGGGCTAAATAAAGTGAATCCAGGATCGGTAATTCTCTCAGCAGAAATGATGTTACGTCATATGGGCTGGACAGAAGCTGCTAATTTATTATTAAAAGGCATGTCGGGTGCGATTAATGCGAAAACGGTAACTTATGACTTTGAGCGTTTAATGGATAACGCTACTCTGGTTACTTGTTCTGAATTTGGTGATTGCATTATTGATCATATGTAAGGATGTACAAAGGTCATATGAACGTAAATGTTGCTAATGCTAGTTATTACTATCGAACATTGACAGCTGCATGAATAGAAAATATAAAAAAACACAGCTACATGGCTGTGTTTTTTTACTTTAAACGAACAATAAGGTTTAAATTAAATATCAGATTCGGATTCAACTTCTGATGGGGTAATACTTGCCGCGTGATCGCCTTTTGGTCCCGCGTTTAACTCGTAATTCACATCCTGACCTGCTTTTAATGTACGGTATCCTTCCATTTGAATCGTTGAATAATGAGCAAAAATATCTTCACCACCATCCTCTGGACGAATAAAACCAAAACCTTTTGCATTATTAAACCACTTCACTGTACCGTGAGCCATACTTCAACATCCTTCTAAAATCATCGGTAATTAGGTATGCTTTCCTTAAAGCAATATAAATCAATTTTAGGTGAGTAAAAAACAACCACCAAAGTAAATCGTAGATAATAACTGGAAATAGTCAAGTACTAAGTTATAGATTTTTTTCTTTAGTTATTATTTGTAAATCTTAAAGCAAAAATTTAACTGACAGACTAATATAGAATTATGAGTAAATGGAAAGAGTTAATAGACGATCAAACGGTTCTTGACGACGAGGTTATTGAAAAGTTTGAAAAGCCCCCAATGTATAATGTAGTGTTATTAAATGATGACTATACACCAATGGATTTTGTCATTGATGTATTGTGCAAATTTTTTAACATGCCCTCTGAACAAGCAACAGATATTATGTTGGCGATTCATTATAAAGGAAAAGGGCTGTGTGGTACCTTTACTGCTGAAGTAGCAGAAACTAAAGTTGATCAGGTGTTGAGTTACGCGACTAGCAATGAGCATCCGCTGAAATGTACTATGGAAAAAGCGTAATAACGCAGAGTCAAATTGGAGTAACCCTATGCTGAATAAAGATTTAGAAGTATCGTTAAATATGGCTTTTCGTCAGGCTAAAGAGTCTCGCCATGAATTTATGACGGTTGAACATTTATTGTTGGCGTTGTTAGACAATCCATCATCAATTGATGCTTTAAATGCTTGCGATGCAGATATGGCGAAATTACGGAAAGAACTATTAGCATTCATTGCCGATACAACTCCTGTGATCCCTACTGGTGAAGAAGAAAGAGAAACTCAACCTACGTTAGGCTTTCAGCGTGTATTGCAACGTGCAGTTTTTCATGTGCAATCATCGGGTAAAAGCGAAGTTAATGGAGCAAATGTTCTTGTAGCTATCTTTAGTGAACAAGAATCTCAAGCTGCTTATTTTTTAAAAAAATCGGATATTAGCCGTTTAGATATTGTTAATTATATTTCCCACGGTATTGCAAAAGTTGATCAAGAAAATAGTTCTAACGAATCGCAATCGCCCGCCTCAGAAGAAGAACCTCGTACAATAGATAATTTTTCAACCAACCTCAATGAAGAGGCTCGAAAAGGCAATATTGACCCGCTGATTGGCCGTGATAGTGAATTAGAGCGAACATTGCAGGTGTTAAGCAGACGTCGTAAGAATAATCCATTATATGTTGGAGAGGCTGGTGTTGGTAAAACAGCTATTGCTGAAGGTTTAGCTAATTTATTAATCTCTGATAAAGTGCCAGAATTTTTGGCAGATGCCACCATCTACTCACTTGATATGGGTGCGTTATTAGCGGGCACTAAATACCGCGGCGATTTTGAAAAACGCTTCAAAGCGCTTTTAAAAGAACTAGAGCAAGATGGTAATGCCATTCTTTTTATTGATGAAATTCATACTATTATAGGTGCGGGGGCTGCATCTGGTGGTATGTTGGATGCGTCAAACTTAATTAAACC
Organism: Cognaticolwellia sp.; assembly: GCA_049642265.1. GTDB lineage: Bacteria > Pseudomonadota > Gammaproteobacteria > Enterobacterales > Alteromonadaceae > Cognaticolwellia. Next base: position 4,873 of record JBAROR010000087.1, read on the forward strand.
GCTACTGTCATCAGGAAAGTTACGTTGTATTGGATCGACTACATATCAAGAATATCACAGCATATTTGAAAAAGATCGAGCGTTAGCGCGTCGCTTCCAAAAAATTGATGTAATAGAGCCAAGCGTTGATGATACAACGAAAATTTTGCATGGCTTAAAAGAAAAGTATGAAAGCCATCATGGGGTTCGTTATTCAAATAATGCTTTGAGAGCTGCGGCTCAACTTTCAGCAAAATATATTAACGATCGCTTTTTGCCTGACAAAGCCATTGATGTTATTGATGAGGCTGGCGCGCGCCAGCAATTAGTTGCGGCTGCTAAGCGTAAAAAAGTGATTAATAATACTGACATTGAAAATATTGTGGCAAAAATGGCACGTATTCCAGAAAAATCAGTGTCATCAACAGAAGTTGATAGTTTAAAAACACTTGACCGTAATTTAAAGTTAGTGGTGTTTGGTCAAGATCATGCTATTGATGAACTATCATCAGTAATTCGCTTATCACGCGCAGGATTAGGTAACGAGCATAAACCTATTGGTTCATTCATTTTTGCAGGCCCAACAGGGGTTGGTAAAACAGAAGTGACTCAACAATTAGCGAAAGTATTGGGTGTTGAACTGTTACGTTATGATATGTCCGAATATATGGAAAAACATGCCGTTAGCCGTCTTATTGGCGCTCCTCCTGGGTATGTTGGTTACGAGCAGGGGGGGTTACTCACTGATGCAGTAATTAAAAACCCACATGCTGTTGTACTGCTAGATGAAATAGAAAAAGCACATGAAGACGTTTATAACATTCTATTGCAGGTTATGGACCACGGTACGTTAACAGATAATAATGGTCGTAAAGCCGATTTTAGAAACATTATTTTAGTGTTAACAACTAATGCTGGTGTTGCACATACAGTGAAGCAATCTATTGGCTTTAAACAACAAGACAATAGCCTTGATGCAATGGAAGAGATAAACAAAGTATTTTCACCTGAATTTCGTAACCGCTTAGATAACATCGTTTGGTTTAATCATCTAGGTGATGAAGTTATTCAACAAGTTGTCGATAAGTTTATTGTTGAGTTACAAGTTCAGCTTGATGAAAAAGGTGTTTCATTAGAGATTAGCAAAGACGCTAAGAAATGGATGGCGAATAAAGGTTATGACAAAGCAATGGGTGCACGTCCTATGTCAAGGTTGATTCAAGAACAATTGAAAAAGCCGTTAGCGAACGAGTTACTCTTTGGTGAATTAACACAAGGCGGCGCGGTTAAAGTATCAGTTAAGAAAGATAAACTGGTCATTAATTACGAATCTAAAAAAGAATTAGTTGAACACTAACTTCATCAATAGATGGACCACTATATAAAGGGCATAAAAAAACCGAGTGTAAACTCGGTTTTTTGTATTAATAGATAACGTTATATCAATGGTAACAAATTATATTAATTAAATTATTAGTAATAAGAAAACGCTTCATTAAATAAACTACTAAAGCGTTTATAGAATTGATTAATTAATTTTATCTTGCACGGAAGATAATACGACCTTTAGATAAGTCATATGGTGTTAATTCAACAGTGACTTTATCGCCAGTTAAAATACGAATATAATTTTTACGCATTTTCCCAGAGATATGGGCAGTTACAACGTGACCATTTTCCAATTCAACTCGGAACATAGTATTTGGCAAAGTATCTAAAACAGTACCTTGCATTTCAATATTTTCTTCTTTCGCCATTGGGCGCTAAACCTCTAAATAAATGCGTAAATAAAAAGCTGCGCAGATAATGCCGAATTGTAACGCCAATGTAAAGCTATAGTGTTATTTATTTACGCTTTGCCACTGATTTTCTACTAAAATTTGGTGAGGAAAATACCGATTTTTATAATTCATTTTATTACAACCTTCTATTTGGTAACCAAGGTAAAGAAATTGTCGATTGAGTTGAGCCGCTATTTCTATTTGCTTCAAAATTGAAAAAACGCCAAGACCTTGTTTTCTATAATTAGGGTGATAAAAAGTATAAACCGCAGATAAGCCATTAGGAATATCATCGGTCACTGCAACACTTATCAAGGTGTCACAATCCCAAATTTCAATATAGCGTTGTTTAATAATATCGTTTTGGGTAAAGCTTTGAAATTGTGTTGGTGTTGCCGGAAACATACTACCGTCGTGATGAATGTTATTAATATAGTCTTCATATAACGGGTAATAGCAGGCTTTGACCTCTTCACTGATCACAACATTGAACGACTGATTACGCTTTAACAACCGCTTTTGGCTTTTTGAGGGGGCAAAATCTTTTGCCAATACGCGTAATGATTGACAGGCTTGGCATGCGATGCAATGAGGTCGATAAATATCATTGCCACTGCGCCTAAAGCCTTGTTGCATCAACCAGCCATAATGCTCATTTGTGTGTAATCTATTATCAACAGCAATTAATAAGCGTTCTTCTTGATTTGGCAGGTAATTACACGGAAATGGTTTAGTGATACCTAGCTCATAGTTTGTATTCATTAATAATTTACCTTTAAGCTAATAGATCATTAAATAGTTGTTGGTTATATCATAGCTAAACTGTGCTAATCAAAGGAGCTACAGATGATATTTAGCTTTGAAACTGACGAGTGAATACATAAGCTTATCTCTCGATTTTTATAGCAAACATGACGTTTAGACATCATAAAATGACTAGCGGTTAAATAGTCTTTATCTTCTGTAAGTTTTTCTAAAGTTTTGTCGGGAAAAAACGCAGATAAAATACTTAATTGATCTCATCAACATGCTTTATCATAAGTAAACATAAATAAGTAAACATAAATAAGTAAACATACTATTTCTAGCTGCTGATATATTAATACAATAATAGGATCAGTTTAAGTTTAATTGCCTAGCTTGCCAAAAGTTGCTTGGAGGGGAGATATTCTTTGCTATTAATTGCTGCGCAATAAACTGCTGCCGAGAGACTTCAATACAGCCCATAGATGCTAAAAAAGGATTTAACATCTGACAGTCAATAAACTCAACGTTAATCGACTTTAATAAATTAGCTAAATGAACTAGGGCTATTTTAGATGCGTTGCTTTGCGTGTAAAACATAGACTCACCTGAAAAATAACCATTAATAGCTACACCATACAAGCCACCAACGAGTTGTTCTTCTTGCCATACTTCAATTGAATGTGCCTTACCTTGAAGATGCAATGTTTTATAAGCAGACAGCATAGGATTAACAATCCAAGTATCTTCACAGCGAAAGGGGGCATCAGCACATAATTCAATGACTTGATTAAAGTCATGATTGAGCGTTACCGTATAAGGTGTTCGTTTAAGTATTTTTTTTAAAGTTTTATTAATACTAAGTTGAGCAATATTAATAATGGCTCGTGGATCTGGACTCCACCACATGATTGGGTCGCCATCACTAAACCAAGGGAAAATTCCTAAGTCATAGGCTTGAGTAATTCTTAAAGGGGATAAATCGTCCCCGAAAGCAAGTAGCCCATTTGGCTCGACTAATGCGCTGGATAATGCAGGAAAAGTCGAGCCATCCGATGATAACCAAGGAATAGCTCGAGTCAAAACTAGTGACTACCTTTTGCGTCAAGGTAGCGCTCAGCATCTAGTGCGGCCATACAGCCAGCTCCGGCTGAAGTGATTGCTTGACGATAAATGTGGTCAGCTACATCACCAGCAGCATAAATACCTTCAACACTGGTTTGTGTCGCATTACCATTAGTACCACTTTGAATAGTTAAATAACCATCTTTCATAGCAAGTTGGTCTTTAAAGATATCAGTATTTGGCTTATGACCAATGGCAATGAATACACCCATAACGTCAAACTCTTCTGTAGCGTCTGAGTTCATATCTTTGATACGAACGCCAGTTACACCCATATTATCACCTAATACTTCATCTAAGGTACGATCTAGGTGTAATACAATATTGCCATTAGCAACTTTGTCCATCAAACGCTTGGTTAGAATTTTTTCTGAGCGGAAAGTATCGCGACGGTGAATCAAGTGTACTTCAGAAGCTATATTCGACAAGTACAATGCTTCTTCAACAGCAGTATTACCACCACCAACTACCGCAACTTTTTGGTTCTTATAGAAGAATCCATCACATGTAGCACAAGCAGAAACACCTTTACCCATGAAAGCTTCTTCAGATGGTAATCCTAAGTATTGTGCTGAAGCGCCTGTACAAATAATAAGTGCATCACAAGTATAAACACCTGAATCACCTGTTAATTTATAAGGTTTCTGGCTAAAGTCGACATCATTAATATGATCGAACACAATTTCAGTTTCAAATTTTTCCGCATGCTTTTGCATACGTTCCATTAATGCTGGACCGGTTAAGTCATCGGCATCACCGGGCCAGTTTTCTACTTCAGTCGTCGTGGTTAATTGACCACCTTGTTGTAAGCCTGTGATCATCACAGGTTTTAAATTTGCTCGTGCGGCATAAACGGCTGCAGTGTATCCTGCAGGGCCTGAACCTAAAATGAGTAACGGGCAATGTCTTGCTTCGCTCATGAACTACTCCAAAATAAAATACGTTGATGGGTCTAATGGTTGGGATTCTAAGTGATTATCTCAAGAGAGCAACAAAGAAATAATTATAATTAATTACTTATTTTGTAAAACTGCAAGCTTAATTTTACAAATTGAGCTGTTAGATCAGATATGTTGCTGTTCTTTGGTACGGTTAATGAAAACAAAAAAGCCGCTATTAATTAGCGGCTTTAGCTTATGCTAGGTAAAAATTATAACGTAGCTATCGCAACTTCTGGTGCAACGTAGTCATAACCTAAAACATCAGCAACAGGTTTATAAGTGATTTTGCCACCTAAAACATTTAAACCAGCCATTAAATGAACATCATCAAGCAATGCTTGTTTAGCGCCTTTATTTGCTAATGTCACTGTAAATGGCATAGTTGCATTTGTTAATGCCATTGTTGAAGTTCTTGCAACACCACCTGGCATATTTGCTACACAGTAATGAACTACACCATCAACCATGTAGGTTGGATCTTGGTGCGTTGTTGCTTTTGATGTTTCAAAACAACCACCTTGGTCGATAGCAACATCAACAACAACAGCGCCTTTCTTCATCATTTTGATATGCTCAGCAGTAACCAACTTAGGTGCAGCAGCACCAGGGATTAATACCGCACCAATGACGAGGTCTGCTTCAACGATTAGTTGATCCATCGCATCTGCTGTCGAGTAGACTGTTTTTAAGCGACCATCAAATTCAGTATCTAACTGACGAAGACGAGGTAAAGAGCGATCAAGAATAGTCACATCTGCACCCATACCTACAGCCATACGAGCAGCTTGAGTACCTACAACACCACCACCAATGATTAATACTTTTGCTGGAGCAACACCTGGTACGCCACCAAGTAGTGCGCCTAATCCGCCTTGCGCTTTTTCTAATGCATGGGCACCGGCTTGAATAGACATACGGCCAGCAACTTCAGACATTGGAGCTAAAAGTGGTAAGCCGCCACCATTTTGCGTAACAGTTTCATAGGCAATACAAGTTGCACCAGAAGCTACAAGCAATTCGGTCTGTTGTGGATCAGGGGCTAAATGTAAGTAAGTGAACAACACTTGACCTGGGCGAAGCATTTTACATTCGATAGGTTGTGGCTCTTTTACTTTAATAATCATGTCAGCGCTAGCAAATATATCTGCTGCTGAATCAATAATTTTTGCACCGGCTGTAATGTATTGCTCATTATCAAAACCGATTTCTGCACCACCATTATTTTCAACGAGAACATCATGGCCGTTGACAATTAATTCTTTAACGCCTGCAGGAGTTAGACCAATACGGTACTCGTGGTTTTTTATTTCTTTAGGTACACCAATAATCATAGTTTTATCTCTACTGAAAAATATGAAGCTAGTATAGTTACTTTATAGCGGATTAACCTATCGTTATTTTTGCTAAGCTAGGATATAATGCTACAAATACCTATTTTTATAGTGGATTGTATAAATGAGTTCTTCACCGATTAAAAAAATTGATCGCATTGATAAGAATATTTTGATTGAACTGCAAAAGAATGGTCGTTTATCTAATATTGAACTATCAAAAAGGGTAGGGCTAAGTGCGACACCTTGTTTAGAAAGAGTGAAACGTTTAGAGAACGACGGCTTTATTACTGGCTACCAAGCTATTTTGAATCCACATAAGCTCGAAGCTGCTTTATTAGTCATCGTAGAAATCACCTTAACTAAAACCAGTCCGGATGTATTCGATGACTTTTCAAAAGCAGTTCATGAATTAGATGTGATTCAAGAATGTCATCTCGTGTCAGGAGATTTTGATTTTTTATTGAAAACTCGTGTTGCTGATATGGCAGCCTATCGTGAGTTATTAGGAGATACATTATTGAGATTGCCGGCAGTAAGCGAAAGTAGAACCTACGTGGTGATGGAAGAGGTTAAATCATCAAATCTTTTACCAATAAAGCGTTAATATTCGGTATTACGTTTTATTCAGCGCTAATGTTTGGTATTTTAGCAGTATTACAACGATAATTTTCTCAAGAGTGTGCATTTGTCTTCATCATCTCCCAAGTTAAATGGCGTTCAACGCCTTCTCGAAGCAGGGCTATTAGTGTCTTGCGTTTTTGCTATGTTTATTATGCTGGCATTATTTAGCTTTGATCCCGCAGACCCTGGCTGGTCACAAACAGGGTATCAGAACTCTGTGCGTAATATGGGAGGTTCTGTTGGGGCATACATGTCCGATTTACTGTTAAATCTATTTGGCATAGTGGCCTATAGCTTACCGTTTGTTATTGCTATTACTGGCTGGTTATTATTTCAAAAATATCATCAACTTATTCGTTTAGATTATCTCACTCTTGGCCTTAAATTTATCGGGTTTATCTTGTTTTATATTGGTATAACTTCTATTGCGAGTATGAACTTTGATGATGTCTTTTATTTTTCAGCCGGGGGGATTTTAGGTGATGTGCTAAGTAATACGCTATTACCTTATCTATCATTTGTTGGTAGCACATTACTATTTGTTATGTTTTGCGCCTCAGGCTTTGTTTTATTAACCGGTTTTTCTTTGCTTAAAGCGATTGATAAAGTAGGGGAGTATGCTATTCGTGGTATCGAGCATGCGTTAACCTTTCCTGCCTTCATTAAGTATCATTTAGGTACAACATCTGAAAATAGCACCGAAACGCCATCGACTAAAAATACTGAACAAACGCCAAAAAACTTAAATATAGAAAATAAATCATCTGAAAATGACACGGATCATTATATTGCCTTTGAAAAAGAATCTGACGAAGTTAAGCAAGCACTTGAAAGCATAAGCGATATAGAGCACGAAAGTATTTTTGCTAAAAGTGAAGATGACAGTGCTTACAACAGTGGTGAACGTGAACCTTATCTTGATATAAATGACTTAATGGGTGAACCGTTAGCAATGAATGTCCAAGAGCATGTCAGTGCTGAAGAAATTGCCGCGGCATTTGAACCGGTGGAAAAAATTGTTATTGATGAGCCGACAACATTACATGATAAAATTTATCAGCAATTAGAAGACGAAAAACCAACTGAGCCAAACTATAGTGATATGCCTTCGCTAGATTTATTGGATCGCACTGACAAAGTTGAAAATCCAATAGATCAAGAGCAACTTGACAGAGTATCTCGCTTAGTAGAAGCAAAATTGATGGAGTTTGGCATTAAAGCTGATGTAGTCGGTGTTTTCCCTGGCCCTGTTATTACTCGTTTTGAGTTGAATTTAGCACCAGGAGTTAAAGCCAGCAAGATTACTAATTTATCGAAAGATTTAGCCCGTTCCCTATCGGCAAAAAGCGTACGTGTAGTCGAAGTCATCGAAGGTAAATCAGTTATTGGTATTGAGTTACCAAATAAACATCGTGAAACGGTGTTTTTCTCTGACGTTATTTCTTCCGATAAATTTGCTAATTCGAAATCTAATTTAGCGATGGCTATCGGTAGCGATATTTCAGGTGAACCTATCATTGCTGATTTAGCTAAAATGCCGCATTTATTAGTGGCGGGTACAACGGGCTCTGGTAAGTCTGTTGCAGTTAACACCATGATTGTCAGTATATTATATAAATCTTCACCTGAAGATGTTCGTATGATCATGATTGACCCTAAACAAGTTGAATTATCAGTTTATGACGGTATTCCTCACTTACTTTCTGAAGTGGTAACCGACATGAAAGAAGCCGCTAATGCATTACGCTGGTGTGTCGGCGAAATGGAGCGACGTTATCAATTAATGTCGAAACTTGGGGTGAGAAATCTCAAAGGTTATAATGATAAAGTTACCAAGGCGATTGCTGCTGGTGAACCTATGATAGATCCTTTGTGGCAACCCAGTGATGCCTTTACGCAAACACCGCCTACCTTAGATAAATTGCCTTCTATTGTCATTATTGTTGATGAGTTCGCTGACATGATGATGATTGTTGGTAAGAAAGTCGAAGAATTGATTGCCCGTATTGCCCAGAAAGCTCGAGCAGCAGGTATTCATTTAATACTAGCGACGCAACGTCCGTCGGCAGATGTTATTACTGGCTTAATTAAAGCCAATATCCCAACACGTATGGCGCTTAGAGTGCAGTCTCGTATTGAGTCTCGAATTATATTAGATCAACAAGGTGCAGACCAATTATTAGGCATGGGAGATATGTTCTATTTACCGCCAGGTGAAGCGGTACCTATCCGTGTTCATGGCGCTTTTGTTGATGATCATGAAGTACATGCCGTTGTTAATGATTGGAAATCAAGAGCTGAGCCTAATTATATTGAAGAAATTCTGTCGGGTGATTCCGAGCAAGATATATTATTACCTGGCGAACAATCAGATGCAGATAACGAAGAAGAAATAGACACGCTCTATGATGAAGCACTTGCGTTCATCACTGAATCTCGTCGAGTGTCTATTTCTAGCATTCAACGTAAGTTTAGAATTGGTTACAACCGCTCGGCTCGTATTGTTGAACAAATGGAGTCAAACGGAGTCGTAAGTAGACCCGGCAATAATGGTGCACGAGAAGTATTAGCACCACCGCCAGTTAAGGAATATTAACATGCAGTCTCAAAGGCAAAGTAAGATGAAATTAATAAAAAGTGCTGTGGTTATTTCTGCGCTATTTAATGCCGTATTATCAACTACCAGCTTAGCTGATACGGCTGAGCACGCCGTAATTCCAGAACTAAAAACATCGGTATCTAGCGAGTTAGCGCTTGATAGTGTTATGACTGATAAAAATAATGCACTCATCGACACCGGTCTTGAGAACACAGATGAGAATACAGTTGATAAAGTAGACAACAGCAAACTCGAGTTAATGGCCACACTAGCAAAAATTGAATTTTTCAGTGCTGAATTTACTCAACAAATTTTTGATGAAGCGGGCAATGAACTACAACAAGGCAGCGGTTTGCTTTCAGTTAGCAAACCCAATCTAGTAAATTGGCAAACAGTATTACCCGATGAATCACTGATAGTCTCAGATGGCAGTAACTTGTGGTTTTACGACCCATTTGTCGAACAAGTTAGTGTTTACAGTTTAGAAAGCGCGATAGCAAACACACCTATTTTATTGATCACCAGTAATGATGACAAATTATGGCAAGATTACACGGTAGTTAAATTAACCGATGATCGATACTTAATTAGTGCTATTGACGTAAATGCGCGTGTTAAAAGTTTAGAGCTGAGTTTTACAAATCGTAATAACAACGTTGAACTTGCCGCGTTTAATATTCTGGATGCTACGGGTCAGTTAAGTGTTATTACCCTAACACATAACTATAAAGAACCTGATGCTAGCTTATTTACGTTTTCTGTACCTGAAGGTGTTTATCTAGATGACCAACGCTAACGGCTCACTTGACCTAGCGTTTGCTGAAGATGACCGTTTCAAACCATTGGCCGCAAAACTAAGACCTAAGTCACTAGCAGAGTATGAAGGACAAGAACATATTCTGGCCAAAGGCATGCCACTACCGTTAGCGATTGAACAGGGTAAAGTGCATTCCATTATATTTTGGGGTCCACCAGGTACCGGTAAAACGACCATCGCAGAAATTATTGCCAATCATGCCAATGCTGATATAGAACGTGTTTCTGCCGTAACATCTGGCATTAAAGATATACGCCAAGCCATTGAAAATGCAAAAGATCGTGCTCTTCACCAACAACGTAGAACCGTACTTTTTGTTGATGAAGTACATCGCTTTAATAAAAGTCAGCAAGACGCATTTTTACCGCACATTGAAGACGGTACGATTATCTTTATTGGCGCAACCACTGAAAACCCGGCATTTGAACTGAATCAAGCGATATTGTCGCGTGCACGTGTATATACCTTAAAAAAACTCAGTACAAGCAACCTCAGTAATGTTTTAGCTCGTGCTATTAGTTACCAAACTAAAACTGCACAGTTAGATATTGTTATTGATGATGAAGCAAAAAAACAACTTATCGCTTTAGCAAATGGCGATGCACGCAGGTTGTTAAATTTATTTGAAAACTGTTTAGAAATTACGCCTGTTGAAAATAATCAACAAGTCTTGACTAAAGCGCAATTAATTCAAGTAGCAGGCAATAAAATTGCCCTTTATGACAAAGGCGGTGATGCCTTTTATGATTTAATCAGTGCCTTTCATAAATCAGTACGCGGCTCAGACCCAGATGCGGCTTTATACTGGTATGCCCGAATTTTACAAGGCGGCGGTGACGCGTTGTATGTTGCTAGAAGATTGTTAGCTATTGCTAGTGAAGATATTGGCAATGCAGATCCTCGGGCAATGCAATTGGCCATCAACGCTTGGGATACTTTTCAACGTGTTGGCCCGAGTGAAGGTGAGAGAGCCATAGCACAAGCTGCTGTTTATATGGCATTAGCGCCAAAAAGCAATGCAGTATATAGTGCTTTTAATCAAGCAAAAGCACTAGCAGCAGCAACAAGCGATCTGGACGTGCCATTACATTTAAAAAATGCCACCAGCGCTATTACTAAAGAGCTAGGCCATGGTAGTGAATATCGTTATGCTCATGATGAAGTCGGCGGTTTTGCTGCGGGTGAAAACTACTTTCCTGAAGAAATAGCGCAAACGACACTCTATCAACCCACTGATCGCGGACTAGAAAAACAACTGCGCGATAAGTTAAACTATTTAAACCAATTAGATCAACAAAGTGACCAGCGACGATATGACTAATACCCTGAGTAACTTCACTTTATATCTATTCGTTGCCATTGGTGGTGCTGCTGGTGCTAGCTCAAGATTTTATATTTCACAATTAATTTTGAATTGGCTCGGAAAAGGATTCCCTTTTGCGACGCTGGCGGTTAATATTTCCGGATCCCTTATCATGGGAGCACTTTATGGGTTAATTGAACAAGGTGTAATTGAAGTGGGGGTTTATCGAACGCTCATTGGTATTGGCTTTTTAGGCGCATTTACCACCTTTTCAACGTTCTCATTAGACACTTTGTTATTAATACAACAAGGTGACGTAATAAAAGCAACAATAAACATTTTACTAAACGTCAGTTTATGCATTTTTGCAGCGGCTTTAGGCATGTTTATCGTATCTATTTTTAACAAGTAAATAACAAAGAAAACACGTGACATATCATGCTTGATCCAAAATTACTTAGAACAGACATACAAAACACTGCAACTGAACTTGCTAAACGCGGCTACACGCTAGACACCGCTCAATTAATTGAGTTGGAAGAGCAACGTAAAGCTATCCAAATGAAAACGCAAGAATTACAAAGTCAACGTACAATTCGCTCTAAGTCGATAGGACAAGCCAAAGCTCGTGGCGAAGACATTCAGCCATTATTGGCAGAAGTGAGTAAGTTTGGTGATGAATTAGAAGCAGCGAAAGAAGAACAAACGCTAGTATTGGCAAAAATCGACTTAATTGCTTCAGCCATACCAAATTTGATCCATGAGTCAGTACCTGCAGGCGCAAGTGAAGACGACAACGTAGAAATAAAACGTTGGGGTACGCCGCGCGTATTCGATTTTGAAGTAAAAGACCATGTCGATGTTGCATCGGCACTCGATAAAGGCTTAGATTTTGAAAGTGGTGCTAAACTTGCCGGTACACGCTTTGCTGTAATGCGCGGTCAAATCGCTAAATTACATCGTGCTTTAGCGCAATTCATGCTAGACGTGCATAGTGAAGAACATGGCTATCAAGAAATGTACGTGCCTTACTTGGTAAACCACGAGTCTTTATACGGTACAGGACAATTACCAAAATTTGGTGAAGATTTATTTCACACCGAATTAAACAACAAAAAGCTTTCTTTGATCCCAACAGCTGAGGTTCCGTTAACGAACTTAGTGCGTGATGAAATTTTAGATGAACAAGACCTACCCATTAAAATGTGTGCTCATACGCCATGTTTTCGAAGTGAAGCGGGTTCATACGGCCGTGATATTCGCGGGTTGATCCGTCAGCATCAGTTCGATAAAGTTGAAATGGTACAAATTGTTAAACCTGAAGATTCTTTTCAAGCATTAGAAGACTTAACCGGTCATGCAGAGAAAATTCTTGAGAAACTAGAATTACCTTACCGTACTGTGGTTTTATGTACGGGCGATATCGGTTTTAGTGCCACCAAAACTTTTGATATTGAAGTATGGTTGCCAGCACAAAATACTTACCGTGAAATCTCATCTTGTTCAAATATGGGTGACTTTCAAGCCCGTAGAATGCAAGCAAGATATCGCAGTAGTGAAAGCAATAAACCAGAACTTGTGCATACGCTTAATGGCTCAGGTTTGGCTGTAGGTCGTACACTTGTTGCGGTAATAGAAAACTATCAGCAAGCTGACGGTAGCATTAACGTGCCAACCGTTTTACAACCGTATATGAAAGGTTGTACCAACATTAGCTAATTATCGCTATGTTGTTTGTTATTAAAAAAAATCCAATACTTAGCTATTGGATTTTTTCATTTTCAATGGCGCTTATTTATAGACAGACTACTGATATAGAAAGTAAATATATACTGTTAAAAATATTAATTAGGAATGTCTTCGCGGTTTATTGTCTGCCACTGAGTACCATAATATTTGTTCATGATCACATCAAATGTGCCATTACGTCTTAATTTATCTACAGCTTTTTGCAAGGTTGGAATTTTATCCAGATGTTTTGATTTTTTTGACAATTGTAACCATTGTTCTTTTTTTCCTAAAATTAATTTATTAGTATGACTAACGCTTTCAAGGGCATCGAATTTTGCTAACTGATAGCTCAATACTAATGCGCTACCTGCTATCGCATTAACACGACCAAATTTTATCATTTGAGCGGCCATGGCGTAATTATTGAGTTCGACAACATTAATATTTGGGTCTTGATCGAACTTCTGACTCAAATGTGTACCTCTTGTTTTACCAATAGTTAAGTTATATAAGTCGTCATAATTTTCAATAGTTATGCTACTAACAGGTATTACTACTACATTAACTGTACGAACAAATCCGGCATAATCAACAATATCCGAACGCGATTCTGATTTAAACATAATACCGCCATCGTGGCTTCCCTGTGCAATACTCTGCCAAATACGGGCATAGGGTAATATCTCCTTATTTATACAAAAACCAGTCTCTTTTTCTAAAGCAAGTAAATACTCCCAATGAACACCAACATTCTCATCATTGATATTTTTAAAACCTAATGGCGCATTTTTGATTACATGAAATTTTAGGCAGTCACGGTCTTCAAACGCTTCGGAGGAGGGGATAATAAAAAGCATGAATAAAAAAATTCTTATCATGGATAATTTCTCATGAAATCAATCAATTTAGTGTAGATATTATAATCTTTAAAAGCAATGTCAGGCACGACGTTGGATTGAGGTTATTAATTAATAGAGATAAATAACCCATTTTATGACTCGACTGCTTAGCTTTGATAATAGATCCAACATAGGCTGATCTGCTAACGAACAAAAAATAGTAAACTCAATTGATGGAAAGGTAAGTATCTATTACAAATAAGATTTTTTAAATTCACTTGTTAAATTGCACTGTAAAAGTGCGCTCGCCTCAATGTTGTGCAATTAATATGAGTTAAATCTTGCGCGGTTATTTTAATTACCTTTAACGTATTGTATTTAAGATGTTTTTTCTATTCAGTTAATATTTTCATTATCTTATTTACTGGTCTGTAATGTGCATAGCAGTGATAGGATAAATTTTAATTACTGATGTAAATATTCAGAATGATTTAAGGGACTGTATGGACTCCATACTTATTATAATTGCGGTATCTTTAGCACTGGCCAGTGTCATCAATATTGTTTTAGCGAAATTTTCTATTTCGCATATTATTGGATATATCGTTACAGGTACAGTCGTGAGTACATTTTTCGATTTTAATGGTAGTGGTAATCTTAATTCTCTTGAATTAATAGGTGAGTTTGGCATTGTTTTTTTGATGTTTACTATCGGCTTAGAAATGTCTTTTTCTAAGTTAGGAAAAATGAAAGAACTTATATTTTTCAATGGATTTATGCAAGTTGCTTTCAGTTCAGTTGCTGTCTTTATTATCGCATTCTACGTCTTTAATATTGAATCGATCCCTTCACTGATTATTGCACTTTCGTTTAGCTTATCTTCGACCGCTATCGTTTTACCTTACTTAAAAAAATCAAAAGATATTGTTACCCCATACGGGAAAAAATCAGTAGCGATTTTAGTGTTTCAAGACTTAGCGGTGATCCCCATTTTATTATTAATGGGCTTTTTATCTAATAATGACTTATCACTTACCGATATATTATTAAAAACATTTTTGTATGCCAGCATCATTATTATTTTTATGTTCACTATAGGCAAAAAAATAATCAGCTGGCTACTACATTTTTCGTCAAATGCCCGCATGGAAGAGCTATTTTTAAGTTCGGTATTTACCATCGTTTTAGGTGCTTCACTTATTGCTCATGAAATGGGTTTTACCTATTCATTAGGCGCTTTCATCGCAGGCATGATCATAGCTGAAACTAAATTTCATATAAAAGTAGAATCGGATATATCGTCATATAAAGATTTGTTATTAGGCGCTTTTTTCTTTTCTATTGGCACGAAAATCGACATTAATTATTTTATCAGTAACTTACATTGGGTACTGGGTATCTTAGCGCTTGTGATGCTGATCAAAGCCGTTATTATTTATTGTTTGATGAGAATAAAAGCAAATAAAAGTGAATCTATAAAATCTGCTATCGCTTTATGTCAAGTTGGGGAATTCTCTTTCGCTATTTTTGCATTGGCAATAAATCAAAACCTTTTATCTGAAAATTTAGCCAGCTTTCTTATCTTGATAACCGTTTTATCTATGATCTTAACGCCTTTTATGGTCAGCAATATTTATAAGCTAGCCTCCATATTTGTCGTCGAGTTTTTTGAAGCAGATAAAATAGCCACGGTAAATGTAACTAATCATACCATTGTTTGTGGCTTCGCTATTTTAGGAAGAATTGTTGCTAAAGAGCTGACGAACAGAGACGTTAATTTTTTAATTATTTCCGATAATTTACAGCATGTATTACTGGCTAGAAAACGTGGTTATGACGCCTATTTTGGTCATTTAGATAAACGTCCGGTATTAGAATCTTTAAGAGTAGATCAAACTAGTAGCATCATTATTACTGTCAACACATTAAAAAATAAACAAATTATTTGTGAAGCTGTCTTAGATTATTACCCTAAGGCAAATTTGATAGTGAAAGTTAGCACGCTAGAAGAAAAAAGTGCATTGGCGGGTATTAATATTAGTTCTTTTGTACATGCGCAACATGAAACCGCAGTGCTCTTAGTTAAGCAAAGTCTACCGACAACGCTAGATAATAATTAATTACTGTTTTCAGTCTTACATGGCGTTTATTTAATGGGCATATATATGAAAGATAAAGTAATCCAAAATGACAGCTAATAGAGCGACTAAAAATTCATGGCTAGCCAGTTTATCGTTGACCTTTAGTTTGACCCCAAGTGGTACTCAACTAATTCGTACTGAACGACATGGTCCTTTGAGTGTACAAAAAGCATTTTATCCAGAAGGGCGAGATTGTGCTCATATTTATTTATTGCATCCGCCAGCGGGTATCGTATCAGGCGATGAACTACGTATAAGCATTAACGTCGATCAACAAGCCCATAGTTTAATTACAACCCCTGGGGCGAATCGTTTTTATCGTGCACGAGAAGATCTTTCTATTGGTGACTCGAAACAAACACAACACTGCGAGATATTTTTAGCTGAGCAAGCAAAGTGCGAAAATTTTCCTTTAGAAACTATTGTTTACGAAGGTGCTGATGGTTTTAATACTGTTGATGTACATTTAAAAAGTGATAGTGCCTATTTAGGTTGGGATATTACGTGCTTGGGTTTACCGCGTTCACAACAATTTTTTAAAGGCGGCCGCTATAGTCAACTCAACCGAGTTTATTGTGAAAACACCCTGATTTATCACGATAGAATTGCGATTAAACCTGAAAATAAAATACATCAACATATTGCCGGCTTAAACAATCACAATGTCTTTGCCACCTTCATGGCTTATGCACCAGCGGGACAGCTTGATGAAGGTGAATCTAAAGCACTTGTCGAGCAATTACGTGCTTCTATTATGATTGCAAAAGCGGAAGAAAAAGTCAGTATTAGTCAAATACGTCAGTTATTAATCATCCGTTATTTAGGTCAACACGCAGAAGAATGCAAAGCACTTTTTATCCAATTATGGCAAAAAATCAGACCGTTATATTTGCATAAAGCCGCTAACATTCCTCGTATATGGCATACCTAAACGACTTTAATTGACGTTATGGTAAAAATTATAAGTATTAAAATATAGAGTAAATTATGGATTTATTACCCAGAGAAAAAGACAAACTACTGCTATTTACTGCAGCTTTATTAGCGGAACGACGATTAGGCCGTGGTGTGAAGTTAAATTACCCCGAAGCCATGGCTTATATCTCAATGGAAATAATGGAAGGTGCGCGTGATGGTAAAACGGTTGCACAAATGATGGATTATGGCCGTACGCTACTAACACGTGAACAAGTTATGGAAGGTGTTGCTGAGTTAATTCCAGAAGTGCAAGTAGAAGCCACGTTTCCTGATGGAACAAAACTGGTCACCGTTCATAATCCTATTATTTAAATATATGGCTAATGTCTTCAATGAGCAGCTATTTAAGCGTTTAAATTTCCAATGCACAGTATAAGAGAAGCAATATGATCCCAGGTGAAATTAAAACTGATAGTGGTTACCGCGAACTAAACGTCGGTCGTGAAAAATTGAAAGTAACCGTTGCCAATGCAGGTGACCGGCCGATCCAAGTCGGTTCACATTATCATTTTTACGAAGTTAATCCAGCACTACAGTTTGACCGTGAACTGACGAGAGGTTACCGATTAGATATTACTTCTGGCACTGCAGTGAGATTTGAGCCAGGACAAGAGCGTGAAGTTACGTTGATAA
Source organism: Cognaticolwellia sp. (assembly GCA_049642265.1). Taxonomy (GTDB): domain Bacteria; phylum Pseudomonadota; class Gammaproteobacteria; order Enterobacterales; family Alteromonadaceae; genus Cognaticolwellia. The sequence goes on from JBAROR010000087.1 coordinate 22,439, forward strand.
CTTTTGCCGGGAAGCGGCGAGTATTTGGCTTTCGCGGCGATGTACAAGGAGATTTATAATCATGGCGAGTATCGATAAGCATTCATATGCTCATATGTTCGGACCTACCGTTGGGGATCGTGTCCGTTTAGCTGACACTGACTTATGGCTAGAAGTAGAAAAAGATGTTACCCAATACGGTGAAGAAGTTAAGTTTGGTGGTGGTAAAGTGATTCGTGACGGCATGGGGCAAAGCCAAGCATCTTGTGCTGAAACGGTAGACCTTGTTATTACTAACGCGCTTATTCTTGATCACTGGGGCATTATCAAAGCCGATGTAGGTATTAAAGATGGCCGTATTGCGATTATTGGTAAAGCAGGTAACCCTGACATTCAAGACCATATTGATATTGAAGTAGGTCCAGGTACTGAAGTTATCGCGGGTGAAGGTCAAATACTGACAGCAGGTGGCATTGACGCACACATTCATTTTATATGTCCTCAACAAATAGACGAAGCACTTATGTCAGGTGTAACCACTATGATTGGTGGTGGTACCGGTCCAGCAACGGGTACGAAAGCAACCACTTGTACACCGGGTCCTTGGAATATTCATAAAATGTTACAAGCAACCAATGATTTCCCGATGAACTTTGGTTTTTTAGGCAAAGGTAATGCAAGTTTACCTATCGCCTTAGAAGAACAAATTGAAGCGGGCGTTTGTGGCTTAAAACTTCATGAGGATTGGGGCACAACACCTGCGGCTATTGATAATTGTTTATCGGTTGCCGAACGCTACGATGTGCAGATTGCTATACATACCGATACCTTAAATGAATCAGGTTTTGTAGAAGATACTCTGGGTGCTTTTAAAGGTCGTACGATTCATACTTATCATACGGAAGGGGCAGGTGGTGGACACTCGCCAGATATTATTCGTGCTTGTGGCGAAGCGAATGTATTACCGTCTTCAACGAATCCAACACGACCTTACACCATTAACACCATTGATGAACATTTAGATATGCTGATGGTTTGCCATCATTTAGACCCGTCAATTCCTGAAGACATTGCTTTTGCCGACTCCCGCATTCGAAAAGAAAGTATTGCAGCAGAAGATATTATGCATGACTTGGGCGCGATCAGCATGATTGCCTCGGACTCACAAGCGATGGGAAGAGTGGGTGAGATGATCACCCGCACTTGGCAAACAGCGCATAAAATGAAACAACAACGTGGTCCATTGGCTCCCGATACCGAGCGAAACGATAATTTTCGGTTAAAACGCTATATTGCAAAATACACCATCAATCCGGCGATAAGTCATGGAATTAGCCATGAGGTAGGCTCTATTGAAGTCGGAAAGCTCGCTGACTTAGTATTATGGAAACCAGCATTTTTTGGTATCAAACCCGCACTTATTTTAAAGTCTGGTTTTATAGCTGCCGCGCCAATGGGCGATGCAAATGCCTCAATCCCAACACCACAGCCAGTATATTACCGGCCAATGTTTGGTGCTTATGGTAGTGCATCGGCACAAACATCAATGACCTTTATGTCACAAGCGTCAATTGATGCGAATGTGCCAGAAAAAATAGGCATGACACGCTTGATCGGTGTTTGCAAAAATACTCGAAATATAGGTAAAGACGATATGGTTCATAATAATTGGCAGCCTAATATAGAGGTAGATGCACAGACCTATGAAGTCAGAGCTAATGGTGAGTTATTAACATGTGAGCCTGCTAGTTCTTTGCCTCTTTCACAACTCTATTGTTTATTCTAGGAAAAATTACATGTTACAAGCATATAAGCGCTTCGATCATACTCACAGTAAAATAACGGATTCAATCACCTTAGATCACGACACCCGAAAAAAAGCTCGTATAAAAGGTAAAACAGATAGTGGTGCCGATATCGGTATTTTTATGGAACGTGGACATCCTTTATTGGTAGGCGAAGTATTAGAAACTGAGTGCGGACTATTCATCGAAATTAAAGGTAAAGCAGAGCCGGTATGTACAGCTATAGCAAAGGATTGGCTAACGTTTTGCAAAGTGTGTTATCACTTAGGAAACCGTCATACATCATTACAAATAGGGGCGCTGTGGCTACGATTTAAACCTGATCATGTATTAGCTGAACTTGCCGAAAAATATGGTTTAGTTATCGACAATGCCCCCGCGGTTTTTGAACCTGAAAATGGCGCTTATGGAACCAGTGGTCATAGTCATTCGCATGCTCATGACGACGAAAAAAATTAACATGTACACTGAAACAGATAATAGAAAAGCCAAAGCATTATCTTTAACAGCGCACAAAGCAGAGCCGCTTATGCTCAATCGACTTTTACAGTTATGTAGCGCGAATTTACCTGTCGGCGGGTTTTCCTTTTCTCAAGGTTTAGAATACGCCGTTGAAATGGGCTGGTTAACATCAGCTGAAACAACCGCTAGCTGGATAACTATAAACCTAGAAGAGTCTATTGCACAAACAGACTTAGCTATTTTAAAACGTTTATTTAGCGCGTTAACTGAAAATGATTTAACTGTATTTAGTTACTGGAATAATCACTTAATTGCTTGTCGAGAAAGTCATGAACTGTTACTGGCCGACTTAGCTATGGGCAAAGCGCTCATTAGATTAATCAAACAACTCGATATGATTAACCTCGACGCCTATCAAATGCTATTGCAGCTGGAAGAAATCAGTTTTGTTAGCGCATTTTCACTTTGTGCTTATGTGTTTAAGCTTGATTTAGTGTCAGCACAAAGTGGTTATTGTTGGACATATATTGATAACCAAGTTGCTGCGGCCACCAAACTAGTACCACTTGGGCAAACTCAAGCGCAAAATTTATTATTCGAATTAACCGAAAATACACATTTATTGATTGAAAAAGCCAATAGTATTGTCGATGAAGACATCGGCACTAGTCTACCGCACTTAGCGATGGCAAGTGCTTGGCATGAAACACAGTATTCACGACTTTTTCGTTCGTAACCCCAGATAAAGTAAATATGATAAGAGAATCAAACATGAAAAAACAAGTTTTACGTATAGGTGTTGGTGGTCCGGTAGGCTCAGGGAAAACCGCTTTATTACGTCAATTGTGCTTAGCATTACGTGATAAATATAATATTGCTGTGGTCACCAATGATATCTACACCAGAGAAGATGCCGAATTTTTAACAAAAAATAACGCCCTTGCGGCAGACAGAATTATGGGCGTTGAAACGGGTGGTTGCCCACATACTGCGATTCGTGAAGATGCATCTATGAATCTAGCGGCTATTGATGAATTGCAAGCTTTGCATCCAAACTTAGATTTTGTCTTAATAGAAAGTGGAGGGGATAACTTAAGTGCTACTTTTAGCCCTGAATTATCAGACTTAACCCTTTATGTTATAGACGTTTCGGCCGGTGATAAAATTCCACGTAAAGGTGGTCCAGGTATTACGAAATCTGATTTGTTAATCATAAATAAAATCGATGTAGCAGCACTTGTGGGTGCATCACTAGAAGTTATGGACAGAGATACTAAAAAAATGCGCGGTGATAAACCCTTCGTTTTTAGTAATATGAAAACAGAGCAAGGCCTTGCTGAAATCATTCAGTTTATTGAAACGGAAGGTATGTTGAAAATTTAGCTTTCGGACAATTTATACCGGCTCTAAAACAAACTTTACTATTACAAGACAATTTTAAAATTAAGGACTTATATGAAACTATTAACATTACTTGTCAGCTTTATTAGCCTATTTTCTGTAAAAGCATTAGCACATACCGATCATGCATTAGGTGAGGGCTCTTTTCATACGCTTTATCATATTGTATTTTGGACTGTATTCGCACTAGTGATATATAAAGGCTATGTATTTTTTAGGAATAAAAAGTCTCAAAAAAATTAATGTTTTATATCCACAGTCATTTCATTTGATTTAATAAACTCAACGAATGATATAAAACAGTAGAAATAAAATTTTTTACTGTTTTTATGAACAAAAAAATCACTTATCAGGTCTTACTTACTAGAGATTTTGTTTTAGGAAGTTAACCTTTTGTTACGCAGTATATTAATTCAAACGATTGTTTTTTTATTGGTTTTTAATGGCGTAGCCATGTTGCGTGAAACCAGTATGTTGTCGACTAGCGATAATGTTGTTCCTGCACAACATCAAATCGAAACGCTTATGGGTGATGATATTTCTTTGCAAGCAAATGGTAAAAAAACAATCGTTTATTTTTTTGCACCTTGGTGTCAGGTTTGTAACTTCAGTATTGAAAACCTGCAAAATGTTTATCAAAAAAATCAAAACGTCAATGTCATCGCTGTCGCGTTAGACTTTGTCGATGTCGAAGAAGTTAAAACATTCACGATGAGTCATCAACTCACTTTTCCGATCGCCCTCGGAAATGAAGCCGTTAAAGCTGATTTTAAAGTGGTAGGTTACCCAAGTTATTATGTTTTAGATGAAGAAAATACCATTATTTCACGTTCTCTTGGCTATTCTTCGGAAATAGGCCTGTATTTAAGGACTTTTTAGTCTTCTGATCTTTTGCGGCATTGTGTACACTAAGGCAATATATAAAATAATGAGTAGAATTTATTATGCAAATTTCAGCAAACTTTGACTCGGGTAATATCGACGTTATCTCCGCACAAGATCCTAGTAATATTGAACTTGCGATCAAAAAAGATCATCAATCAGAATTCTACCAATGGTTTCATTTTAAGCTTCATGATACTGACCATAGCGAACATGTTATGCATTTAACTAATGCGGGTAAATCTGCATATGTTGAAGGTTGGGAAAATTATCAAGCGGTTGCTTCATATGATCGTCAACATTGGTTTCGTGTACCTACCGAATTTGACGGTGAAAAACTTTCGATCACATTTACACCAGAATATGATTCAACCTACTTTGCTTATTTCGCTCCTTACAGTTACGAGCGTCATCAAGACTTAATTCATAACGCGCAATTAGATATTGATTGCCAATTACAAGTATTAGGTCAAACACATGATGGCCGCGATATGTCGGTTTTAAAATTGGGTGAAGAGGGCGAAGGCAAAAAAGTTATTTGGATAACTGCGCGCCAACATCCAGGTGAATCGATGGCTGAATGGTTTATGGAAGGCTTTATCGATCGTCTACTTGATGAAGACGATGGTGTTGCCCGATCTTTACTCAATAGTGCCGTATTTTATTTAGTACCGAATATGAATCCGGATGGCTCTGCTCGCGGACACCTTCGTACCAATGCTAAAGGGGTTAATTTAAACCGCGAATGGCAGACACCTTCAATGGCAGATAGCCCTGAAGTATATCTGGTACGTGAAAAAATGCTGGCGACAGGCGTTGATATGCACCTAGATATACATGGTGATGAAGCATTGCCATTCAACTTTGTGGCTGGCAGTGAAGGTACTCCTTCATACGATGATCGTATCAAGGGCCTAGAAGATAAATTCAAAAATGTGCTTTTAGCTATTACACCTGAATTTCAAGATGATAAAGGTTACGATAAAGACGAACCTGGCAAAGCTAATTTAACGGTTGCCTCTAATTGGGTTGGTGAACAGTTTAAATGTTTAGCTTACACCGTTGAAATGCCGTTTAAAGATAATGATTTATTACCAGATTATAGCGTTGGTTGGTCAGATGAACGTAGCAGTTTATTTGGTCGAGATTTCCTAACGGCTATTTACCATGTTGTGGACGATTTACGCTAACAACTGAACTCTATTTTACAAAGCAAAATTAACTTTAAAAAAATAATAATAATTAGGAGTCTATAGTGCAAGATATTGTAAATACGTTAAACAATATTATCTGGAGCCCAGCATTGATTTATCTTTGTTTGGGTACTGGATTGTTTTTCTCAGTGATCACACGATTTGTACAAATTCGACACTTTCGTGAAATGTGGCGTCTGTTATTAACTGGGAAAAGTTCTGAAAAGGGTATTTCCTCATTCCAAGCTTTAGCGGTTTCGTTATCAGGAAGAGTGGGTACCGGTAATATTGCCGGCGTTGCCGCAGCCATTGGTTTTGGTGGTCCCGGTGCGGTATTTTGGATGTGGGTTGTTGCGTTTTTAGGAGCGGCTACTGCTTATATTGAATCCACGAATGCACAAATTTATAAAGAAGAGCAAGATGGTATATACCGTGGTGGTCCGGCTTATTATATTGAAAAAGCCATGGGTCAAAAATGGTATGCTTGGATTTTTGCCATTGCCACGATAATTGCCTGTGGTGCTTTATTACCGACAGTGCAATCTAATAGTATTGGTGTCGCTGTTACTATGGTTTTTGGCAGTGGTAATATTATAGATACTGCGCTTGGTCCTATTGAAATGACCAAGTTATATACCGCAGTTTTTATTGTGCTTATTTTAGGCTTTATTATCTTTGGTGGTGTTAAGCGTATTGCTAACTTTACCCAAGTTGTTGTTCCTTTTATGGCACTTGCCTATATTATTATCGCTTGTGTGATGATATTCCTACATATTGACCGTTTGGGCGATGTGTTTATGTTGATCATCACTGATGCATTTTCACCAATGGCAGGAGTCGGAGCAGCAATTGGTTGGGGTGTAAAACGTGGGGTCTACTCTAATGAAGCGGGTCAAGGTACTGGTCCTCATGCTGCCGCTGCCGCGGAAGTTGACCACCCAGCTCAACAAGGTTTAGTACAAGCGTTCTCTGTTTATATTGATACTTTATTTGTATGTACCGCGACTGCCTTTATGATTTTAATTACACAATCATATAATGTGCAATTACAAGGTTCAGGTAGCTTTATTGTGCAAAACATTGCTGGCGATATTGCTGCAAACAGTCCTGCTTATACTCAGATTGCGGTTGAAAGTATGCTAACGGGTTTTGGTAAACCTTTTATTGCAATAGCATTATTCTTTTTTGCTTTCACTACGATATTGGCTTATTACTTCATTGCAGAAAATAATGTTTCGTATATTAAACGTACTTTTAATATTCCAGCCTTAACGTTTTTGCTTAAGTTGCTCATTATGGTTGCTACCTTTTATGGCACGGTTAAAGCAGCAGATATAGCTTGGGGTATGGGTGACGTTGGTGTTGGCATGATGGCTTGGCTGAACATTATTGGTATTCTGGTTATTTTCTTTATGTCGAAGCCCGCAATTAAAGCGTTAAAAGATTATGAAAGACAACAAAAGTCGGGTGTTAAACATTTTACTTTTGATCCAAAAAGTCTCGAAATTAAAAATGCTGATTTCTGGGAAAAACGCTTTGAAGAGCAAAATAAAAAATAAATGATATTTACTGAAAAAAAACGCCCGCAAGGGTGTTTTTTTTAGGTAAAATAAAGCATCGAAAAAGAGGTGGAATTATGGCTGTTATAAATTGCCCAAGTTGTAAGAAAAAAATATCCGATAAAGCTAAGGTCTGTAGTCATTGTCAGTTAGATTTAGCGTCGTTAGATGCCGATAAAATAGCGAGCTTAAAGCAGGTAAGTACTGTGGCAAAGTCACAGCAATTGATGAATCATTCTTTTATTGCCATGTTATTATTTTGTGGAGGTTTTCTTTTCCTTTATTCGCAAGATGCTCAGCAAGGTACCTGGCAATATATTACGGCTATTAGCAGTACTATTTTAGGATTTGTTCTATATATAGTCACCCGAGTTAGACTTTTATTAGCAAAACGTAACAAAGCATAACCCAAATTACTTAAAAGAGATGTTCATGGATATCATGCAGTTAGTCGACACTATGTCAGAAGAAATGTATTTACGCTTAAAGTGTGCCGCTGAAACAGGTAAGTGGCCAGAAGGCGTCGCTGTTGATAAAGAACAGCAATTAAGCGCGGTACAAATTACCATGGCATATCAATCTAAACATTTAAACTCAGATCAAACCTTATCGATTAGCCCTAAGGGTGAAATGATCATTAAAACAAAAGGTGAATTGCGTTCAGATTTTCCACCAGCCCAAGATAGCAACAGTATTGCTAGGTTCTCAGATCTATGATTTTTTCTAAATTTTTAAAAAAGAAGTGGCAACATAAAGACAGTACCGTTCGTGTTGAAGCCATTCATAATAGTTTATCTATCGACGAGCCAGAGCAACGAAAAATTATTATTGAATTGGCCAATACCGACGACAATGAAAATGTTCGACATACCGCTTTAATAAAACTTGATAGCTATAATCTTTGGTTACAACATAGCCAAGAAAACTCAATGCTAAAAGTAAAACAATATGCGAGCAAAAAAGTTGCGGCTATTTTGACTGACCAAGATGCAATTAAACTCTCTGAGCAAGAAAAATTGCACTACATTGCAACATATAATCATTATAGTTTGTATGAAAATTGGTTGAAACTGACTGACAACGCTACCTTGATAATTGCGCTGTTTGAAAAACTAGCTAATAGAACCAGTGGGAATGAACAAAATCTTAAAGCGGCACTAAAGCCTCAATTATTACTAAACTTATTTAGCCAAAAACAAAATCTAGTGGTGCAAGAATATATCATTGCCAAGGTAGATGATTTAGCTAATTTAGAGAAGCTTAAGAAAAAGTCTACGCAAACGGATATTACTGAAAAATTAGCACAGAAAATTGCTCAATTACAATTTTCCATTGAGCAACCAATAATATTACGCAAAAAAATAAACTTAGTACTCGCCAAGCTCCAAGCACTTAAAGATCAATACGAATACAACGTATACCTTAATAAACGTGAATTACTTGATAATGAATGGCAAACACTAGTCGCTGAATTTAATTGTTTTGAAGCAGATGAAATATCTCTCTATAGCGACAAGCAAGCCGCTATTTTAGTGCAACTTGATAAATTATTTATTGGCAAAGCTGAACAGCATGCGCAGGCTGAACTCGCTCGCGAGCTTAGTGAACAAAAACAACAAGCACGAATTCATTTTGACAAAACATTAGCGATTGTTGATCAGACGTTAACGACCAGCATTTTTGAAAACGATGAAATTGATGAGCAAAAATATCAAACAGTTTTTGATAAATTAACTAATGAAATAATGACTTCAGCGTTAACCAAAGATGAACAGAATGTCTTTATTGCTAAAATATGTCAGCAACAACAAAAATTACAGCAAATACCTGATATCGCTGAATCTGTTAGTGAGGCGACACATTTAATTTCTAAAGTTTCACAATTGGCACTACCTTTAACGGTAGTAGAAATGAATGAAAGATTGCCTGTTTACCAAGCGTGGTTAGAAAATTGGAAAAACACTGAGAATAAATCATCAGGTAGTTTGCCTGATTCAATAAAGAATGCGTCGAAAGAAATTCAAAATAATTGGCGTCAAGCATTAAAGCCATTGCAACAAGTGCAAAAGCAAGAGTTTTCGACAGCACAGAAAAAAATTCATGATGTTAAAAGGTTAATTGCTGCGGGAAAATACAATGCAGCATTTGGTGTTTTCAAAAAAGCGAAACAACTGTTTAACGCTTTATCCGAGCAGCAACAACACCGTATTCAAAAAGATTACGATTCGATCAATGAAAAAATTGCTGAACTTGCCGACTGGGAACATTACATTGCAACACCGCGTAAACAAAAACTTCTGGCTGATATAAGTGCAATCGTTGAAGCACCATTTGATAATCCGAACGAACAAGCAGAGAAAGTTAAGCAGTATCGTAAAATTTGGAACAGTCTAGGCCATGCTGACGATGATGCAGAACAAAGTTTAAATACTCAATTCAATGAATTATGTGAAACTGCTTTTGCACCTTGTCGTTTATATTTTTCTGAACAAGAAAAATTACGCTCGCAACATTTAGTCACACGTCAATCATTCGTAGCGCAAGCAAAGTTGTTAGCTGAACAAGTGCTGAGTTCGCAAAAGCCAGAGCATGAAAATGCAGCGATTGATTATAAATCTGTCGAAGCAGAATTAAACCAACTCATTAAACAATGGCAAAATGCTGGACAAGTTGATCGTGCCGTTTATCAAGAAATTAATCAGCAGTTTAATCTTACAATTGCGCCAATAAAGTCAGCGATTAAAACCTTCCATCAGGAAAATAAAGCGCTTAAGTTACAATTGATCAGCAGCGCTGAAAAATTACTTGTAGAAACAGATGTGTATACGAGTGTTAACCAAGTTAAAGCATTACAAACACAGTGGCGTAATACTGGTTATGCGGGTCCAAAAATAGAAAATAAACTATGGCAAAATTTCAGAAAAATTAACGATGATATTTTTGCTAAACGTGATCAGCAAAGTGCACTAGATAAATCAGCTTCAACGGCTAAAGTAGTTGAATTAGAAGATTGCTTAAAAGTACTGGAAGAAAAGTTTGATCAAGTAACACAGTTGAATGACTTACAAGAGTTTGAACAGGCACTGCAATCATTGCATCAAGATGTTGTGCAACAAAAACCGAAAATGATAAATTTAGAGAAAAAAATTAGCAATAAAGAAAAAGTTGTTGCTAAGAAAATTGCTACTTCTAAAGTTGAAAATGAAAAGCTTCAATGGCGTAGTCTGTTTTCTACTCTTGAACAAGGTGTTGAAAATTCTGGAAACTTTGCAGAGCAAAGCGACTATTTAGCGCTAAATGCTTTTTGGCAGAAAAAACTGAAAGATTTAGCGAATAACGACACATTAGTTAATAGAGATGAAGCAACGTTAGAGTTAGAGATTTTGTCGGGTATACCATCGCCAAGTGAATTACAGCAACGTCGTATGAAAGTGCAAGTCAGTCTGATGCAAGCACAAATGTCTTCAGCGACTCCTATTGATTTACCGGCTAAGTTTTCTCAGTGGTTAATGTTAGGAAAGTTCACTAAAACGGATCTTGCCTTACTAGAAAGAATAAAACCTATTTTTCAATAAATATGGTCAGCTGCTGTCAGTTAAAACTGACAGCAGCTATTTTTTAACTTAATTCACCGCGTAAACTTACTTCAAGCAATCGACAAATTTTTTCTTGGCTATATCCTTTGCTAAGAAGGTAATGTAATTTCGTTAATGTTGCTTCTAAAGTCATATCATTACCGCTAATAACACCGATTTTACTCAGCGCATTCCCGGTAGCATAACCTTTCATATTTACAGTACCTTTAATACATTGGCTACAATTTACAATCACGATACCGGCATCATTAGCTTGTTTTAGACATTCTAACATCGCCTTATCTTGTGGAGCATTACCAACCCCATAGCTTCGAATAATCAAAGCTTTGACAGGTTGTTTAATAATGTTCTTAATAAGATCTACTGATATTCCCGGGTAAAGATGCACCACACCAATGGGTTGAGGTGTAATTTGGGCGAGGGTTAATGGTTGTGATAAAGGCTCTGATATTTTACCTTGAATCAACTTAATGTTAATACCAGCTTCCAGTAACGGTGGTAAATTTGGCGAATCAAAGGCGTCAAAACCGTCAGCATAAGCTTTAATACTACGATTACCGCGAAACAGTTTATTACTAAAATATAAACCTACTTCATTAATCGGGTAGTTAGCGGCAATGTACAAAGAGTTTAGTAGATTCTCCTGTCCATCAGAGCGTAATTGACTTAACGGTATTTGAGAGCCTGTAACAATAACGGGCTTACCTAAGTTTTCTAACATAAACGAGAGTGCTGAGCTGGTATAAGCCATGGTGTCTGTACCATGTAAAACCACAAAACCGTCATATTCATCATAATTTTGCTTAATATCATTAGCAATACGTTGCCAATCTGCAGGAGTCATGTTCGATGAATCAATTAAAGGCTGATACTCATTAATGGTGAATTTTGGCATTTCTTCACGGTGAAAATCAGGCATTTTCATGATTGCATCAGTCAAATGTTGTTCCTGTGGAATATAACCATTTTCACTCGGTTTCATACCGATTGTGCCGCCGGTATAAGCAATATAAATGCGTTTTCTCATAGCTTAGGTCTTAATATAGAAATTGGCATAAGATGTATGCCAATAGAGTAATGAAATTGTGCCAGACTATAACACAAAGTAGTAATACATTAGCGAGAAAACCAAGTGCAGGGCATAAAAAAGCCTCGAAAATTCGAGGCTTAGAATAGTTTTTTTTGTTCTTAATATAATTACATATAAGGCCTAAGCTTAGCTATTCGACTTCACAGGCTAAACAAAATGAGTAAATACCTTGCGGATCGTTTAATTCAGCCAGTTGTTCAAGTTCGGCCGACAGTTCAGCTATTATTTTAAGTAGACTATTTTCATTGTATTGCGTCGCTGATGGTTGTCCAAGAAGAGCGGTCGCTTGTCCAAATAAGCTTTGTAAGAATAGGGCACGAGAGCTTTTCTCGGTTTCAATTAACAGGGTATCGTAATTATCTAAATTAGCGAGTTCTGCTGCCGCTTCAATTGCGCTATCAATATTTCCTAAAGCATCAACCAAGCCAAGCTCTAGTGCTTTCTTTCCTGACCATACTCGACCTTGCGCTATCGCATCAACTTGCTCAGTCGTCATATCACGATTTTGCGCAACTAGTTCAATAAAGTCACGATAGCCTCGTTCTATATTTAACTGCACAATACTTGCCATACCGGGAGTTAACGCGCGCGTTAAACCAAAGCCAGCTATATCAGTGGTGCCTACACCATCAGTATGAATACCTAATTTACTTAAGGTATTTTCAAAGGTCATGAAAAAACCAAATATACCGATTGAGCCGGTGATGGTAGTAGGGGAGGCATAAATTTTATCTGCCGGAGCGGATATCCAATAACCACCTGATGCCGCATAAGTGCCCATTGACGCAACAACAGGTTTTCCTGCCGCTTTTAATAACTCCACTTCTTGACGAATTATTTCTGAAGCATATGCACTGCCACCAGGACTATCGACACGAAGTACAACGGCTTTCACATTTTTATTATCACGCGCTTTACGCAATAAAGCCGCAGTACTTTCACCACCAATGGTGCCAGGCTTTTGTTTGCCGTCTAAAATCGTACCTTTGGCGACAATAATAGCAACTTTATCGGCGTTAAAGTTTTCATGAATCGTAGTTGATGTTGTAGCGGCTAAATAGTCATAGAAAGAAATATGCTTATAACTTGCATCACCATCACTACCAATTTTACTGATCAGATCTTGGTTGGTTTGTTCTCGAGTCTTTAATGCATCAACCCAATGATTGGCGAGGGCATACTCAGCAACATTACCATTGGCAGCTTTTAGTTTACTGACCAGTACGTCGATGTTTTCATCAAAGTTAGTTATTGGAAAATCACGTTGTTCTGCAACGTCTGTTTTATATTGCTGCCATAGATCGGTTAACCATAATTGATTGGCTTCTTTAGCCGCATCAGACATATCATCTCTAATATAAGGTTCTACTGCCGATTTATAGGTACCAACACGGAAAATGTGTTGGCTTATTGAAAGTTTTTCCAATGCAGTTTTGAAATAAAGTTGATAACGACCATAACCATCTAACAGCATCCAACCTTTAGGATTAAGCCAAATTTCATCGGCATAACTCGCTAAGTAATATTGGTTTTGACTGTATTGTTCGCCGATAGCAATAATCTTTTTGCCAGTGCTTTTAAATTGTTTTAATGCAGATGCAATATCACGTAGTTTAGTAATACCTGAGCCTTGCATACTTTGTAAATCTAATATCATCATACTGATACGATCATCAGTTTCTGCATGTTTGATAACAGATAAGATGTCGGCCAATAATACTTCAGGTAATTTATCTGGTTGCTCTAGTGCTTCACTAACAAAAGTATCGATTGGATCTATGTCGTGTTTTTGCTCAACAATGTCACCGCGTAAATTTAATAGCAGTGCAGAGCCTTGTGTGACGGTAATACTTTCTTTATCACTCGTAACAGCAACAAAGAAAATTAACAGTAAGGTAAAAAATACTAAGTTAATAATAATTTTTCGTGAGGTATTGAGCAAACTAAATAGCCCAAAGGTAATTCTCGCTAATGTACTCTTTTTTTCATTCATAAAACGTTATCTACAGGTTGCCTAGCATTTGATAGCTATATGCTACTGAAAAATCAGGCACTTAAGTAGTCGTAAATGTAACTATTTTTGTCATTAAGGTAATTGAAAGAAATTCTGTCCTAACCAGTTCTTTATTTATGACACTTTATTGGTTTTAAAAGTGAATAAACTATCAGAAAGAAGTAAAAATTATTAACTACTATTAATTTTATAAAAAATAATGTTAATGTATAGGATAACAAGGAGATAGCTCTCAGCTGAGTCGCTATTATTGTTGAAATGTACTAGGGATACCGAGCGCTACTTTCTTAAATTAGCGCACAAGCTCTAAAGGATCAAAATCACAGGAATTTTCATTTTATGAACGTATTGGATTTTTTACAAACTCGTCAGTCTAATCCTCATTTAGAAGGTAATACGCCTGATGAAGAAGCCATTAATAATATTATTAAGGCTGGAATGCGTGTTCCAGACCATGCGGGCTTAACACCATGGCGATTTGCTGTTGTAAAAGAGCATGGTCTAACAAAATTGAGTAAAGCATTTAAATCAGCTGTGATCAGTGATGGTGGTGATGAAGCAAAAATAGAAAAAGCCGCTAAAATGCCTTTTCGTGCACCTTTAATTATTGTTATTAGTACTAAATTTCATCAACACGTTAAAGTGCCTAAGCAAGAGCAATTAATCGCCGCAGGCTGTGCAGCGCATGCAATGCAAATGGCGGCAACATGTCTAAACTTTGGTGCGATGTGGCGTACAGGTGAAATGAGCTATCACCCATTAGTAAAAGAACGCTTGGGTATTGAACTACACGAAGAGATCGTGGGTTTTTTATACATTGGTGAAAAGGCAAAAGAATTACCGTTAAAAAGCAGCAAAGAACTCGATGAATATGTCAGTTATTTTTAATTACTCTGTGTGAGAGCAGTTAACGTTCACTGATTTCATTAATTTTAGTTAATAAAAAACCCTCTATTGAGGGTTTTTTGATATTTAATGATACTAATTTAGAACGCTGCGTTGTTTGGCGTTCTTGGAAAAGGAATCACGTCACGTACGTTTTGCATGCCTGTTGCGTAAGCAACTAAACGTTCAAAACCTAAACCAAAACCAGAATGTGGTACCGTACCGTAGCGGCGTAAATCGCGATACCAGCTATAATCTGCCGGATCTAAATTCATTTCTGCTAAACGTTTATCTAAAACATCTAAACGTTCTTCACGTTGGCTACCACCAATGATTTCGCCAATACCTGGAGCTAGAATATCCATTGCAGCAACAGTTTTGCCGTCATCATTTAGGCGCATGTAGAAAGACTTAATATCTTTCGGGTAGTTTTGTAAAACTACTGGGCCATTGAAATGCTCTTCAGCTAAGTAACGTTCGTGCTCTGAGTTTAAATCTACGCCCCAAGCCACTTTGTTTTCAAACTTTTTACCACAGTTTTCTAAAATGGTAATAGCATCAGTGTAATCTAAACGTACGAAGTCGTTATTGATCACTGAATTTAGACGTTCTACAACTGTTTTATCAACACGTTGTTGGAAGAAAGCCATATCATCAGCACGTTCATCAAGTACTGCTTGGAAAACATACTTCAGCATTTCTTCAGCCAAATCTGCAGCATCTGAAAGATCAGCAAAAGCAATTTCTGGTTCAATCATCCAAAACTCAGCTAAATGACGCGTAGTGTTTGAATTCTCTGCACGGAACGTAGGGCCAAAAGTATAAACTTTAGATAGGGCACAACAATACGTTTCAACGTTTAATTGACCTGACACCGTTAAGAATGTTTCTTTACCAAAAAAGTCTTGGTTATAATCAACTTTGCCTTCGTCATTTAAAGGTAAATTTTCCATATCAAGTGTACTAACACGGAACATTTCACCAGCGCCTTCACAATCACTACCAGTAATTAATGGTGTGCTGATCCAAAAGTAACCTTTGCTGTGTAAGAAGCGGTGTACGGCCTGCGCTAAAGTATTACGGACACGCGTTACCGCGCCACCGATATTTGTACGTGGGCGCAAATGTGCTTGTTCACGTAAAAATTCAATGCTGTGACGTTTCGCAGCCATAGGGTAAGTATCAGGGTCTTCAACTAAACCCAACACTTCAACTTGCTCTGCTTGTAATTCAAATGACTGACCTTTACCTGGAGATTCAACTAAAATACCGGTAACTTTTACTGCAGCGCCTGTAGTAAGTTTTAATATATCAGTCTGGTAATTATCCAAATTATTAGGAGCAATTGCTTGAATAGCGTCAAAACATGAACCATCATGTACTGCTAAAAATGAAATACCTGCTTTAGAATCACGACGTGTTCGGATCCAACCATGGATAGTAATTGATTCATTAACAGGATATTTTCCTGCCAAGATATCAGTAATTGCAATGACTGACATTTACAAACCTCTTTTTTGTCAAAATGTTCTCAAATTTTAAGGATTGATATGTTACCTTGCTTGTTAGGTTTAACAAGCAAAAGTTACTAAATCCGGTCTATATAAAAAAAAAATTTAGATTTTACGCGAAAAGGCAGTAATAAGTATGAAAATATCAAACAATGAGCGCAGGAGTGCTGCTGATTTATGGACTTATACTTTAAGGATATTAACCGTTGTAGGTTGGGGATTATTTGCTTTTGCTTTAATTGTTTCGTATTACGCAGCACCAGATTCTGATTACGGCATTTTACGCTACCATAATATTGAAATTAGAAAATTTTGGCTGACTCCCTTAACCGGCTATTTATATATTCTTTTATGGTTGAGTGCTTTAAGCAGCTATATTTGTTTAATTATTAATAGGTATCGTAGTCGTCGTAAAGGCGATGGTAAGCATTTTAATATTTTATTACTGTTGATAATTACCATCGCTTGGGTGAGTTTTTTGTTAGTACAAATATCAACAACGAAGAATATATAAACTCAAGATGTAAGCTCTAAACATTTTGGAAGCAGTTATCTTCATTTAATACCGTACTGATCGCATTGATCAGTAAACTCAGCTCCTCATGCGTGGTAATAAAAGGTGGCATGATATAGATAAGTTTTCCAAAAGGGCGAATCCATACACCTAATTCAACAAAGCGCTTTTGGATCTCCGCCATGACAACATTTTCTGTTGCCTCAACAACCCCTATACCGCCTAAAATTCTAACATCTTTAACTCTTTGATGATTTTTTAGTGGTAATAGATGCAGAGTAAAAAATGATTCAATACTTGCTATTTGTTGTTGCCATTCGTTACGTTTTAATATGCTCAGGCTAGCATTAGCGACTGCGCAAGCCAATGGATTACCCATAAATGTTGGTCCGTGCATAAAGCAGCCGGCCTCGCCATTACTGATCGCATTGGCAACTTCTTCAGTACATAAAGTTGCGGCCAATGTCATATAGCCACCGGTTAATGTTTTGCCCAAGCATATAATATCAGGACTAATATCAGCCCATTCACAGGCAAATAATTTACCTGTGCGCCCTAAACCTGTCGCAATTTCATCGGCAATCATTAATACATCATATTGCGTACATAATTCACGACAAGCTTTTAAGTAGTTGGGGTGATATAAGCGCATACCTCCAGCCCCTTGTACTATTGGTTCAATAATAAACGCCGCTATTTCATGATGGTGTTGAGCAAACATCGTGGAGAGCTCGTCAAGGTCACTACTATCCCATACTTGATCAAAGGCAGTTTTAGGCGCAGGTGCGAATAAGTTTTTCATCAGCACAGGTTCAAATAATTGATGCATACCATTAACCGGATCGCATACCGACATAGCAGCAAAAGTATCACCGTGATAACCATTTCGTACGGTGAGAATTTTATGCTTTTCAGGTTTATTTTTACTGTGCCAGTACTGTAGCGACATTTTTAGTGCGACTTCTACAGAAACAGAGCCACTGTCACTTAAAAATACTTTATTTAAACCCTTAGGCGTCAGCTCAATTAGCGTTTTAGCTAAAGTAATCGCAGGCTCGTGCGTTAAACCACCAAACATAACATGAGCAAATTTTTCAGTTTGCTTTATTAAAGCCTGATTTAATTCTGGGTGATTGTACCCATGTAAAACTGACCACCAAGATGACATACCATCAACAAGCTTTTCGCCACTGGCAAGTTTAATATGTACACCATCAGCAGACTCCACTAAATAAGAAGGTAGTGGCTTTGACATCGATGTATAAGGATGCCAAACATGATTTTTATCAAATTCGAGTATTTCTGTTTGTTTATTATTCATATGTAAAGCTTGGTTAAGTAAATTGGTTGACATCTTCGAGTTGGCGCCTAGACTACCCGTTAATAATACGAGATGCAATTTCAAAACGAGTGAATAACTATGACACAGCAAACATCAGCGGTAAGCGAATCTAGCTCTAATCCGGCCGTTAATAATATCAACCAAGGTAACAGTGAAGTTCGCCATAACTGGCAAGCTGATGAAGTTAAAGCACTGTTTGACATGCCATTTAATGATTTGATGTTTAAAGCACAAGTTATTCACCGTGAGAATTTCAATCCTAATGAGGTGCAAGTGAGTACTTTATTGTCGATTAAGACAGGTGCCTGTCCTGAAGATTGTAAATATTGCTCGCAGAGTTCACGTTATAAAACTGACA
Source organism: Cognaticolwellia sp. (assembly GCA_049642265.1). Taxonomy (GTDB): domain Bacteria; phylum Pseudomonadota; class Gammaproteobacteria; order Enterobacterales; family Alteromonadaceae; genus Cognaticolwellia. The sequence goes on from JBAROR010000087.1 coordinate 41,030, forward strand.
TTGATAAAGAACGTTTGATGGAAGTAGAAAAAGTATTAGAAGCGGCCCAAGTCGCTAAAGATCAAGGTTCTACACGTTTTTGTATGGGTGCAGGATGGCGTAACCCAAAAGCTAGAGATATGCCTTTAGTTGTAGAAATGGTTAAAGGGGTTAAAGCCCTTGGACTTGAAACATGTATGACATTAGGTATGTTATCTGCTGATCAAGCCGATGAATTACAAGGTGCCGGTTTAGATTATTACAACCATAACCTTGATACATCGCCAGAACATTACAATCAAATTATCACTACACGTACTTACCAAGATAGATTAGATACCCTAACGAATGTTCGCAGCTCAGGTATGAAGGTTTGTAGCGGTGGTATTGTCGGTTTAGGTGAAGAAAGTAAAGACCGTGCGTCATTATTAGCACAACTTGCTAACCTTTCTCCACAACCAGAAAGTGTGCCGATCAATATGCTAGTTAAAATTGAAGGTACACCGCTTTCTAATGTTGAAGATTTAGATCACTTCGAATTTATTCGTTGTATTGCTGTTGCACGTATCATGATGCCTAAAAGCCATGTTCGTCTATCAGCAGGGCGTGACGCTATGAATGAACAAATGCAAGCAATGTGCTTTTTAGCGGGAGCTAACTCAATATTTTACGGTTGTAAATTATTGACCACAGGTAACCCTGAAGCCAACAAAGATATGATGTTATTCGATCGTTTAGGTATTAATACTGAAACTATTGCCAGTTCAGAGGTTGACGAAGCCAAAATTACGACGGCTGTTGTTGATCAACAAAATAGCGATCTATTCTATAACGCCGTAAATTAATATTTATGGCGTTTGATTTTCTAAGCGAAAATATTGCACAGCAAAAACAGCGCGCACGTTATCGTGTGCGCCAATGTGTTGCTGAACAAAATGGCCGTTTTGTTAAGATTGAGGATGAAAATTATTTAAATTTTTCATCCAATGACTATCTTGGCTTAAATCATCACCCTGAAATTAATCAAGCATTACTAGAAGGGGCTGAACGATTTGGCACTTGCGCTAGTGGTTCGAGCTTAATTACCGGTTACTCTTATGCACATCAAGCATTAGAAAATGACATTTGTGATTGGCTAAACAAAGACAAATGTTTGTTATTCTCCAGTGGGTTTTCGGCGAACAATGCATTAATGCATGCATTAGGACACAAAAGCTGCCAACTATATTTAGATAAACTTAGTCATGCATCATTAATTGATGGTGCATTATCGAGTGATGCGAAAGTAAAACGATTTTTGCATAATGATATGGCACAACTGCAACGCTATTTAACAACAAACCAGCAAGCAGAAATAAATGAAGGTGAAAAATTAAATAAGGTTATTGTCTCCGAAGGTGTTTTTAGTATGGACGGTGATCAAGCTGACGTGGTTCATTTGTCGAAACTTGCACAACAACATCAAGCTTTATTATATTTAGATGATGCGCACAGTATTGGCGTTGTTGGTGCTAATGGTCAAGGGAGCAGTAGCATTGCAAACGTAGATGTTGTTATGGCAACCTTGGGTAAAAGTGTTGCAACAAGTGGAGCTTTTGTCGCTTGTGATGACACACTTGCAGATTATTTAGTTAACTTTTCCCGGCATTATATTTATTCAACAGCAATATCACCAGCAATAGCATGGGCGACTAAGAAAAGTATTGAACTAATAAAAACTGAACATTGGCGTCGAGAAAAAATCACCGAATTAAGTCATTTACTTGCCTCAAAATTGAGCCCAAGTATTAAGCTTATTAAAAACGCCTCCTCAATTCACGCTATCATTATTGGCGATGAAGTTGCCACAATCAATGTCTGTCAAAAACTACGAAATAAGGGCATCTGGCTTAGTGCCATACGTCCACCAACTGTTCCAAATAATAGCTCCAGGTTACGCGTAACCATAACATCGAGTCATGAAGTTAAAGATATCAATTACTTAGCTAATTGTATCAATGAGGTCATAGTATAATGTCTGAAAAGACTAACCGTTTCAAAATAGCGCGCTCTTTTGGCTCAGCCAGTGCTTCTTACGATATTTCAGCCCGTCTACAACGTTATTGTGGTAAACATTTAATGCCTTGGTTACCTAATCGTAACGATTTAACTGTGTTAGATTTAGGCTCAGGTACCGGATTTTTCACCGATCTTTTAGCCAGCCGTTATCAACAAGTTATTGGTTTAGATGTGTCGAAAAAGATGCTGAACTTTGCTAAAGAAAACCGTAACAAAACTATTCACTGGTTAGAAGCTGACGCGTATAAAATACCATTACAAGATAATAGTATTGATTTTGTTTATTCCAACCTGATGATTCAATGGTGTGATCCGTTAGATTTAGTTTTAGACGAAATTATGCGGGTGTTAAAACCTGGAGGTTTATTTGTTTTTAGTACGCTAGTTGATGGTACCTTGTTTGAATTAAAATCGTCTTGGGCAGAAGTTGACAATGACAAGCACGTAATTGATTTCAAACCCGAAAATGAAATTAGGCCATTATTTGATGGAGCAGATAGAAAATTATTGAATGCTAAGCAACAAGACATCATTTTAGAATATGAAAATGTTTTACATTTAGCGCATGAACTGAAAAGCCTTGGCGCAAATCATGTGCCTAAGAAGCAAGGCAAAGGGTTGGCGGGTAAAGATAAATGGCAACAAATGACCAAGAATTATCAACAATTTCTAGAGCCGAATGGTGTATATCCAGCCACTTATAAAGCTTTTTCAGGTTTAGTGGTTAAGTTGACGGATTAAGTTTATTGAAAACTCAATCTAAGTTTTTGCTAACCAATTTAATATAAGTTTATCTTTAGCATCCTAATACAGATGCTAATAATCCATTTGAATGTAAAGAGTCCATTGTAATGTTGAAATTATTTATTACCGCGACAGACACCGATGCGGGTAAAACCTATGCAGCCCAAGCACTTGTTAATGCATTTGTTCGTCAAAATAAAAAAGTTGCGGTATATAAACCAATTTCTGCTGGTTGCGAACGTATTAACAATGATTTAGTTAATGAAGATGCTCTATTACTGCTTAAGCAATCTAATTGTCAGCAAAGCATTTCACAAGTCAATCCTATTACTTTTGAGCAGCCAATAGCACCACACATAGCTGCAGCTAAAGTTCACAAAGCAATCAATTTAGCTGATATTGAACAAGGATATGAACAAAGTATCACTTTAGGTGCGGATGTTATCATTTGCGAAGGTGCTGGTGGTTGGCGTTTACCGCTAGGGCAGGGAAAATACTTATCCGAATTTGTCCAAGCAAGTAAGCAAAAAGTTATACTTGTAGTGAACATGAAACTGGGTTGTTTAAATCATGCGATTCTAACGTATCAGTCGATAATAGCTGATGGTCTACAATGTGTAGGCTGGATAGCAAACTCTCCAGTAGATATGCCATATCTAACTGAAAATATTAATGAATTAAGTTCATTACTGCCAATTCCTAAATTGGCAGAGCTTCCTTTTGATTTGGATATTGAGCAAGCAGCAAAGCGTATAGATATAGCATTATTAACTAAGCTGCAATAATCTATGCATCATTTAGAGTAAATGATTTAAGTTATCTTCTGTACTGATAACCGATTTTTCATTTGCTTTAAATAAATAGCCATCAGGGTTAGTTGCTAGGCCAGAAACTAAGTGCATGGTGTTTTGTTGAATATCTAATGCCGTACCTTCGACAATTGCAACAATGGGTGTCGTCGGATTCAGAACCATAAATTCAGCTAACCTTTGTGCACGTGTTTCTCCATTATGTCCAGGTGGATTATGGTCGGTATAATGTGGGTTTAGCTGAAAATCAACCAGTTGCAAAGCGTTAAAACTTTCAGGTTCAATAATCGGCATGTCATTTGTCGTTCGAATAGAAAGACCTGCCACATTGGAGCCAGCACTCCAACCTATATAAGGTGTGCCTTTACTTACTTTATTTTGAATAGGGGCAATTAAGTTATTTTTATATAATTGATGTAATAAATGAAAAGTATTGCCACCGCCAACAGCGATTGCTTGTGCATTATTAATAGCTTGGATCGGATCCGCAAATTGATGAATACCTATTACCTTAATATCTATTGCTGTTAAGGCACTTTGCACCTTAGCGGTATAATCATCATAATTTACTGTCACACCCGCGTAAGGAATAAATAATAATTCGGTAACGCCATTAAGCTTTGCTTTTATTAAGGCTAAGGCATGTTGTAAATATTCTGTATCGCCAACACGAGAGCTACTTAACAGTAGTAAGTTTGCATTTTCAATGGTCATTTCTTAAACCTATTTTAATTCATTAAGTTGAGTTATTTTACCTGATTTATAAATCGAAGTTTAAATATTATTACCAAAATTATTTCGCTAATTCAGTTGCACAAGCTATCGCAATAAAACCAGATCGTGTTTTGTAATGGGCGGATTTAGCAACCCGATCATCAATTTGTTTAATCAATAATTCAGGGAGTGTAACGTTTATTTTATGACTTTTGCCCATGTAGGGAATAATGTCAAAATCAAGCATTGCCCAAATAGGAGAGGGGGCATTAGACAATAACATATGCTCATCAATTGACTTTGCATGTGGTACTTTTTCACCGTACTCAACCAATATTTTTAAGTGTGAAGCCATCGCTTCATTTAACAATAAGAACCCTTCATCCATGGTCGATGCTTTTACCTGACAACCAGGTAAATCGACAATTGAAAATAGATAATTATTTTCTTCATTATTGCGTAAAACCAGTACTGGATATTTCATAAATTATTCCTTTATTTACTATTTATAAATATAACCACAGTAACCCCAAATGTAAATACCTTAATAACTCCAGGGGTTATTGTTTGTTTTTGTGCGTAACTCTGGTAACTCTTTGTTTTGGTTTGTCGTAACCCTGACAACCCCAGATCGTTTGTGAAGTAACTATTCACTTACCGTTAAGTGCTTTATTTATGTTGAATGATGGTTATGCTCTGTAATTGTTTAAATTACAGAGTTTTTCTAAAAAATAAATTTAATTTCTAGAAACAGAGAGTTACTGGAAGGGGATATACAGAGTAAAACCACGAGCATTGGTAGATATTATACTATTTAATATAGAGCTTTCGAAGGGCTAATCTCGTATTGACGCTATAAAATATGAAGTCAATAATAAAGGAATTGATGTTACTTTTTAGTTAAATTATTCATTGTTGCCTTGACCGTTTTTGTATTTTTAAATATAGTTTTTAGATCATATTATGTCTTAATAACAGCGCTAAACGAGTGATACGTTTTCTTTAAAATACTTAGGCTAAAACGCCAATAGTAAATAATGCCTAAAGTAAAAATACCAAGTATTACTTCTGTGTAAAACTACCAATAATTTTCGAAACTGAATTGTCCAGAAGAACGTCGTAAATGCTTTTCAAATCCGAGAGCTAATAAAACATCGCGAGTATCATGAATCATTGCAGGATTACCACAGAGGTAAAAAAAACTGTGTTGTTTTGTTGGTGTTAAATCAACCTTTAACATTATTGTCCCATCCATTAATAATTCAGGAATTCTCCCCGAGATGATATCTGTATGCTTTTCCCTAGACACTATGGGTAGGTAATGTAGTTTTCCTGCATATTCAACTTCCAACTTAGCTATCAAAGATTGATAAACTAATTCTTGTCGAGTACGAACTGCATGTACTAAGACCAAGTTATTAAATCGCGCTTTGGTTTTCGTTTCGGCAAGTATAGATAAAAATGGTCCAATGGCTGTCCCAGTAGAAAGTAACCAAAGATCTGTCACCGACTCTGGAATTTCATCTAATGTCATAAAGCCACTTGGCTTCTCTGAAACATAAACCTCATCCCCAATGTGTAATTGCGCTAATTTAGGACTTAAATCACCACTTGGTACATCGATAATAAGAAACTCCATATGATCAGCACCAAGGTTATGGTTCGGTGAATTAACAAATGAATAAGCACGACGAAGCCAATGACCATGCTCATCTCGCAAGGCCAATTTAGTAAATTGCCCCGCAGTATAAGGTTCAATATCGGCTTTAACCGTGATGGAAAACTCATTTTCAGTCCATTGCTTTAAATTAATAACTTCACCTTTGGCAAAGCCAGAGAGTTCTGTCATGATATCAATCTCCTGTAAATATCGACTCAGTATCTATTTAACTATAGGACTAAGATATTATTTTACCTAAAATTTATTAATCAATTGTAAGAGGTTAACATTGAAAATTTACGGTGATAGTCAATCAGGTAATTGCTACAAAGTGCAATTAACCTGTGCTTTATTAAATATAGAATATGAATGGCAGTCGATTGATATTCTCAAAGGTGATAACACGACAGTAAGTTTTCTGAGTAAAAGTAACAGTGGTAAAATCCCACTATTAGAGTTGGACGACGGTCGCTGTTTAGTTGAATCTAACGCTATTATTAATTACTTAGCGCAAGGAAGTGCCTTAATGCCTAATGACACCTTTGCATTAGCTAAAATGCAACAATGGCAATTTTTTGAACAATACAGTCATGAACCTTATATCGCTGTCGCACGGTTCATCGCTAAATACCTAGGTTTACCTGACAATAGACTTGAGGATTATAAGTCGAAACAAGCAGGGGGTTATAAAGCATTAAGAATAATGGATGATCAACTACAGAAAACTGATTACTTAATAGGTGATCATTTTACTACTGCAGATATTGCCTTGTTTGCTTACACCCATGTCGCACATGAAGGTGGGTTTGAATTAACAAAATTCACCGCGTTGTCAGCCTGGCTTGAACGGATAAAGCGACAAAAAAACTTTATCCCGATGCAAAACTAATGTCTTGTTAAAGTAACCAAGACATTAGTTTAAAAGTTTTTAAGATTAAAGTTTGTGTTTTTTTACTTCTTTAAGATTAATCATATAAGCATTTCTGCCAATACCGTGAAACTCTTCATCAGTAAATACAATCTGATCTTCATCATAAAAGGTTATTGCTTCTTTTTGAGTCACTATACCCAAGTCAATACGATAACTATCTCCAGAAAAAAAGTCGTCGCCTTTCCAATTCTCAAATAACCAAATACGTTCAGAATCCAATAGAGCAAGCCTTTTTCTACTCGGACTTAATGCGGCTGATGTTACCCAACAAAGTTTTTCGGCGATGGTACACGTGGTAAATGTACTTATTTTTTGTGCATCGTAATTTGCAGCATGATCTCCAATTCGATACAGGCTTGTTACCCCGTTAAAAGGCACAGTACGATTTTTAGTAAATAAATAAAGGTGATTTTTATAGAACACAAATGCTTCTACATCAAATTCCATTTCATTTGCTTTCGGCGGAAAACTGGTATGTTCAGGATAATTAAATTTAATTATTTCCGCTTCTGTTGTCGTACCTTTTATATCAATTGGGTTCTCTATTTTATAAATAGTTAGCCATTTTCTCAGGTTATCATTATTACCGAAGTCTCCGAGAAAAAAATGACCAAAATCATCTTGAGTCATATCTTCCCAATCAATATTTTTAGCATTAGTGACGGTAATTGCTTTCTCAATGCCTCCCGTTTGATTAATTTGATATAACTTTGCCTGATCGCCACCGTCATTAATAGCCCAAAGTTTCATACTTTTATCAAACTCAATACCTGATATTTCATTCAGATGAGGGTCTATGGTGGCATATTTATTTTTATATAACTCATAACTAGCACTCCATACAATAATGCCAAGAGCAATAGCACTTCCGGTAAAAAGCCCGGCCAGTGTTTTTTTCATAAATTTAAAAACCAGTATTTGTAGAAATTAATTATCGCGCAGCATAGCAGGGAAAAGAAAAAATTACTTGTCTCAATGTGTTAACAGCCATGTTGCTCCAAAATACAGTCATTAACGGGGCGAGTACATTGTAATATTATATTAATAAATCGATAAAACCACTCCTCAAAGCGCTAATTATACATATGCTTAAAGCATCACTAAATTTTATGTCTTTTGGAGTGCATATGAATAAATTAGTTGAGTTCTTATTGTTTGCTCAAATTGTATTCTTATTATCCGCTTGTCAGACGAGCAATAAATTACAAAAAGATTACCTTTACTCTGAAAGGTCAGGTACATATTTGGATGAAAAATTTATCGGTCATCAAGATGTTGTGATAGAAACGCCAAATGAAATATTCGCATTAAGTGATGAAATGAAAGTCATTGCCAAAAGTATTGCTGCAGAGCGCAGCACACATGAAAAAACAGCAAAATTATTACAGCATTTTTTTAGCGCCGAAAATATTAAATTAGCTTATAAATCGGGAGCTAATGTGATTGCCACAGAGGCCTTCCAGAATAAAGAAGCAAACTGTTTGTCTTTAACTATTCTAGCGTATGCTATTGCTCAAGAAGCCAAGTTAAGTGTTGCCTTTCAACGTGTTGATATTCCTGAGTTTTGGGTGAGAAATGGCCGCGTGAATATGCTTACAGGACATATCAATTTATCGATTTTAGCTCAGAAAACACCACAAAAAGTCGTATTTTGGCAACGCAACCAGATGGAAATTGACTTTGATCCGTTTGTACTTAAAAGGTCATTTCCAAAACATAAGATCAGTAAAAATACCGTTCTCGCTATGTTTTATAACAACAAAGGGGCGAACGCTATGATAATTGGCAACTATGTTACAGCATATGCTTACATCAGAGCTTCGACTAGAATAGACCCCTTGTTTTCTCCTGCTTGGGGGAATTTAGGCGTTTTATATCGCTTAACGGGCTCAGAACAAACAGCGATGGAAACTTATCGGTATGCTATACATTTAAACCCGAGTAATCTTACTTCAATGTCAAACCTAAGTATGTTGTTACATGTGAATGGAAACCTTGAAGAAGCAAAAAAACTTGATAATTATATCATTCGTAAACGCGCCAATAATCCTTACTACTATGCACTGCTTGGTGATGAACGTCTCTATCAAGGGGCCTATACTAAAGCGATAGCTCATTATAAAAAAGCAATAAGACTCGATGATAGCATTCATGATTTTTATTTTGGACTTGCTAAGGTTTACCTTAAATTAGATGAGGTTGAAAAAGCGCAAAGGTATATGCTAAAAGCCATCGCTAAAAACAGATCGCCGCAAATTGATAAACAATATTTAGCTAAGTTAAATATTCTAAAAAAAGTGGAGCTTAATCAATAGCACTAACGTCAATCGAACAAATCTGTGGCTATTAATTTTCAGCTTATAAATATCCATACAGTAAGTAACTGAATAAAGGCGATAACCCCGTAGCTTTTTACTCGTGCATTTAGACTTAGCAGTTAACAAGTTAGCTTTATTGATCAAAATCTATAAATTATTAAACGGCACTACTCAGGAGAGTAAAAAACACGTTATAATAACGCTTACTCTAAAAATAATTATGAGGTTAGCTCATCAATGGAAAAGCGATTTATAACAGCACAGGAATTGCTTGAAGATTCATTTCGTGTTGCAGCGAAGGTTTTCGAAGACGGTTTTAGACCACAATTTATTGTCGGTATTTGGCGTGGTGGTGCCCCAATTGGTATTGCTGTGCAAGAATATTTTGACTTTAAAAAAGTGGAAACCGATCATATTGCAGTACGTACATCTTCTTATTACGGTATCAATCAGCAAAGCAAAGAAATTAAAGTGCACGGTTTGCACTATATTATTGAAAATGCAAACGCCGATGATGGGCTATTAATCGTTGATGATGTTTTCGATTCTGGGCGTAGTATCGAAGCATTAATTGCGCAAATGAAAAAGTTAACGCGTAATAATATGCCAAAAGATGTCAGAATTGCTTGTCCTTGGTACAAACCAACTAATTCTAAAGTTGATTTAGTTCCTGACTACTATGTGCATGAATCAACAGAGTGGTTAGTTTTTCCACATGAATTATCTGGCTTAACACCTGACGAAATAGCACACGGTAAAAAAGATTTAGTTAATATCTTAGAGTTATTTGAATAAACGTTAATTTATTTTCTACCAACAACTAACGCATGATATTACATGCGTTAGTTGTTTTATAACCTAAATGCTAATAACTAAATATATAAGCTTACTAACCGTTAAAAGACAACAATCCTCGCTTGTACATAAATAGCCAATGCATTATCTTAATCGCCACTAAGCGTACTTTTTGGATAACGCATGAATATAAAAATAACGATTCTTCTTGGATGTCTCTTTTCTTCAACTACTTTAGCTAAAACACCGCTAGTGCTCTTGTCTATTGATGGTTTTGCTCAACGTTATATTGAACAGTATGAACCTCAAGCTTTATTGTCACTTATCAAAGAGGGTACAAGTGCTAAAGCTTTATTACCTGTATATCCGAGTAAAACATTTCCCAATCACTTAAGTATCATTACGGGCCAATATCCTATTAATCATGGTATTTTACACAATGACTTTTTTAACCGCGACATCGATAAAGCTTATAAACTCGGTGATGGAAAAAATGATTCGCGCTGGTTAACCGCAGAACCACTTTGGCATATCAATGAAGTGCAGGGGAACAAATCAGCAGTATATTTTTGGCCTGAATCTGAAACATCAATTGATAATAAAACAGCCAGTTATTATTATCCTTATAAGCACTTTACGCCTAATAAAGAACGTTTAGATCAAATACTTTCCTGGTTGCGCTTGCCAGAAGCACAACGACCAAACTTTATTGCTGGCTATTTTGCCAGTGTCGACGACGCTGGACACGATTATGGTGAAAACTCACCACAACTTATTAGTGCAATCAGTGAACTTGACAACTTAATTGCTGGATTTATTGAAAAAATCAATCAAGAGTTCAATGGTAACGTTAATGTTGTCATTGTATCTGATCATGGTATGACTAAAATAAATGAGCATCATGTTATTGATTGGAAAGAAAATATTATAGACGGTGTAAAAGCAATTAATGGCTCAACACAGCTTTATTTGTATAGTGATAACGATATTAAACTCAAAGAGACTCTGCATTTGTTTAAAAATGCTCAAGGTGTAAATGACCAAGCCAATTACCGTATTTATCAATATCCTAACTTTCCAGAGCACTGGCATTTAAACCAATCGAATACTGCGGTACCTAATGCGATTATCGATGCTTTACCATCTTATATTTTTAGTAAAGGAGATAGTCATATAGATCCCGAAACACATGGTTATGATCCTAAGTTACAACGAGATTTAGATGCTATCTTTATTGCTACAGGACCCGCATTTAGAAAAAACGTTAAAGTAGAAGCTTTTGAAAATGTAAATGTTTTACCCATTATTACTCGAGCGTTAGGACTAAAAGATGTCGATAATATTGACGGTAATTATCAATTAGCTGAAGAAATAGTGGTTAAATAATAGCTAAGTGATAACTAATTGATAACCAAGTAATAACTTTGTTCACTAAACGTTAGTTGCTTCATCAATAACACCTATACTTAAATGTCTTCAAAGCAGCTATTACGGCTGCTTTTTATCTCTTATTTTTAAGAAAATGAAACATGGCAATAATTCATTTCACTGTAGTGAAAGGGCATCAAGTCGCGTCAGGTATGATTAATGACCCACGTTTCCCTAAGGGCACTATTAGCGCTCAACGTCCCTTTTTTGCAGATTTAGGTCTACAACTTGATAACTATCATCTGGCAACGATAAATGCAGAATTCATGTGTTCATCACTGCTGATAAACTCATTTGATTTTCACTTTAAACAAGTTAAATGGCATGCACAAATGCCAGCAGAAGACTTTAAGTTTTGTCGTTGCTCTATTTTAGCATTTGGTAAATCCTATCCAGCGCTGATTTATCAGCCACAAACAGCAACTAAAACTGAACACTTTCAGCCTCAAAATCAGCTTGAATTACTTGCTCCTATGATTTCTAACCTAAGCTATGGCGACACGTTGGCATTAGACATTCGAAGTAATATGCTCACTTTTATTGATGGCTAATTTCATCCGTACAAAGAGCTAATGATAATTATCACAAAATTGATATTTCCCTTAAATAATGATTCATTAACATGCATAATGGGCTATGTTTTATATACAACAAGTCTTTAAATAATATACCTATGGAAATAAGCTATATTGCCCGTCAGGCTATACTGGACAGAAACAATCAAACGATTGGTTATGAAATTTTATTTAGAGATAGCCCAAATAATAAATTCCCTGAAATTGATCAAGATATTGCCAGCTCTAAACTGATCATACAAAATCATTTTCAAGGTGATATTAAATCGGTAAGTCTCGGAAAATTAGCGTTTATTAATTTCACTGAAAAATGTCTCATTGACAAATATCCTTTGATGTTTGACAAAGAGGCGATTGTCATCGAGTTAGTCGGGCATAAAACAGCAAGTGCTCGCTTGTTAAAAATTGTTAAGTATTATTTTGATAAAGGCTACAAAATTGCTCTAACTGAATATGACCTAGACGAAAAATGGGACATACTTTTTCCATACCTTACGATGATAAAGATCGATGTTGAAGTAACCAATGCCAAACGTTTACGACCACTTATTGCTCGACTGAAAACGTCTAGTATTAAGTTAATTGCTGAAAAGGTTGAAACAAACTTTCAATTACAATCGTTGGCAGAGGTTGGTTTTAATTATTATCAGGGTTTCTTTTATCATGAGCCTGAAATAGTAGAAGGGCAAACATTAGCCCCCATCAAATCTCAAATGTTACATCTGGTCAGCGAAACCTTTAATAGTCCCTTAGACTTCGATCACATAGCAGAAATAATCGGTCACGATGTGAATTTGACCGTAGGGCTGCTGAAATTAGTCAATAATGTTTCCACTGGCACACGAGTCAATATTACTTCACTAAAGCAAGCCGCAGCCTATTTGGGCGAAGACAAGCTTAAACGGTTTGTGACGATTCTTGCATTATCAAAGTTAACCTGTGACAGAACGAGTGAAGTGTCAAAACAATCGTTGATCACCGCTCAACTAATGGCCACGTTAGCCAAAGAAAGTGTATTTAATGAAATAAGTGACTTTGCTTTTATCACCGGTTTACTCAGTTCTATCGAAGTTATCATGAGTATGCCGATGGAAGAAATTTTAAAAACAATGCCATTAGCACAACCAATAGAAGATGCTTTAGTACATCGCAGCGGTTTATTAGGAAAGTTGTTAGAACTTACCACTAATTACATTACGGGTAATGGTGAAAATATTCAGCAATTAACAGAATTATATCAACTTGATGCAAACTTTATTCACAAAGAATTTGTTAATGCGAGTAACTGGTGTAAATCTTTAGGTATTTAATATTTATTGTTCATTTTATTAAAAAAGCGTATTTTTTTACGCTCTTTTTTTAACAAAATTTTAGTAAACTAATCTTAAATATTCTGAAATCATTAGCACCATATATCTAATGTGATTTTGCAACGCTGTTGCAAGTTCTCGCTACTATAGGGCAGGTTTTACTATGGTAAGGGTTTGAGTCATGTTATTCAGGCCACAGCATAATATTTTTTAAGGTGCTAAACCTACAATAAACCAGCATGAACATAAAATAGATACTTGCAAAGCACAAGATAATGAGTGAATTAACATGAGTAAAATAGTAGTAAAGAAAATAGCCTTATTTGTCTTTTCTTACATTAGCTTAATAGGGTGTGCAAATGTTGTTGAGCATAAGTCTAGAGTTTATAAAGGTGAAAATCTTGTTACGCCCTATACGGGGTTTCTAGCTGGTTGGCATGTCTCTGTTAAAAACCAAAAAGATTATCACTCAAGTATTTGGCAACATCCTACTGAAGGCTTAAACGACGCCTATATTGTCAGTGTGACTTTACCAACTCAAAACGAAATAGCCTATTACCGAAACATTATCGATCAACCTGGTTATGACTCTTGTATTAAATTTACATCAACAACATTAAAATCGGTACTAACTAAGGAATATCCTAGCGAAACATGGCAAACAAACTGCAAAAAAACAGATGGTAATGAAGCTAAAATATTACATTTTATATTGCAGGGACATGACAGTTTTTATCATATCCAAAAAATTTGGCAAGACAACTTCATTGCACAAGATATAGATAATTGGCAAAATCGCTTTAAACAAATTTACCTTTGTGACAGCAGAAAAGAAAGTACGGTTTGTCCTGATTAATAATCTTAATTTTTACTGATGAAATGGTTTACCGTATGAAATTATAAAATCTCATACGGCATTTCAGGTTATTTATTTTCTTCGCATTCCTCGCCATGACAAGTATTAAGTTTGTCTAACTCAGCTTTATCCTTGGCTAATACTCGTTGAAGATCTTCTTTTCGGTTTTTTACTGCAACGCCGTAACTGTGATCATCTCCCCACAAATTAGCCAGTAGGTATAAAGACTCATGGTCGTGATCATTAAATGTTTTACCAGCACGCTCTGCTATTTTATCGTCATGGCCAAGTAGTTTAAGTGCTTCAATACCTAAATTTAATGCAGAATCAAAAGTCTCACGTTTAAATACAGTAACGCCTATGCTCATTAATTCATAAGCGTGACGTCTATCTCTAGCACGAGCAACAATTTTTAATTTTGGAAAATGTTTTTGCGCTAATTTGGACAACTCAATAACTTTATCAGCGTCATCAATGGCAATAACTAACAGTTTTGCATCATCGGCACCAGCTGCCTCAAGTAAATCTTGTCTTGATGCATCACCGTAATACACTTTATTACCAAAACGTTTTAACATTTCAATTTGACTGGGGCTATGGTCCAAAATCGATAAATGATAGCCTTGGCTTGCAAGTAAACGTCCTATTATTTGTCCAAAACGTCCGTAACCAGCAATGATCACTTGTGTTGTCGGTTCAATTTCATCCGTTGATTGGTAAGCATTACCAGCGATGGATTTTTTATCGATAACTTTGTCATAAAAAATAAGCAGTAAAGGTGCTAACAACATCGACATAGCGACGACTAAGGTGACAAACTTGGTTTGCTCCGCATCAAGAATTTGCAGCGAGGTCGTTAAGGTTAGTAAAACAAAAGCAAACTCACCACCTTGCGCTAAGGCTAAGGTAAATAAATATTTTTGTTTTCCTGATAATTTAAACAGTAGGCTTAATACATAAAGCACTAAAGCCTTAATTACCACCAAGCCACAAACTAATAAGATGATATTGCTAAATTGTTCGCTGAGTAACCTAAAATCTATAGAAGCACCTACGGTTATAAAAAACAGCCCAAGCAATAGCCCCTTAAACGGTTCAATATCTGCTTCTAGCTCATGTCTAAAATCACTTTCAGCTAATACAACACCGGCTAAAAATGTACCAAGTGCTGGAGACAAGCCTATCTTTTGCATTAATACAGCAATGGTTATCACTAAAAATAGGGCAAAAATGGTGAACAGTTCACGTAGTTGTGTGTTGGCTATATACCTAAAAACGGGCGCAGAGATATATTTACCCGCGCATATAATACCAGCAATAACACCAATGGAAATAAGTACTTGGCCATAAGCAGGAAAGCCTTCAATTAAACTTCCATGTGATTGCCCGCTAACAACAGCAGACAAATCAGCAAATGCTAGCAATGGTAATAAAGCTAATATCGGAATGACCGCAATATCTTGAAAAAGCAGCACCGAGAAAGCATTCTGGCCAGCTTCTTGTTTGCTCCAACCTTTTTCATCTAATGTTTGCAAAACAATAGCGGTTGAAGAAAGAGCGAGCATTAGGCCTATTGCCATGGCGGTTTGCCAGCGTAACTCTAATACGTAATAACAGGCGAGAAATATAATTAAAGTTGATAACGTAACTTGTAATCCGCCAAGACCAATAATGGAATGTCTGAGTTTCCATAGGCGAGAAGGGTGCAATTCTAGCCCGACCAAAAATAGCATCATAACAACACCAAATTCAGCAAAGTGCATAACGTCGGTTTGATCTCCAACTAAGCCCAGTAAAAAGGGTCCAATTAAAATACCGGCTAAAAGGTATCCTAAAACGGAACCAAGCCCTAAACGTTTAGCGATAGGCACAGCAACAATTGCTGCAGCTAAGTAAATTAAGATGTTCTCTAACATATATTTCCAATTTTTTATGGTATTTTTATTAACCGAAAAGCCAAATTACCTAGCACTTCAAGCTATTACAGGCTGGTTTTTAGGCATACTTTTATCAATTATACTTCAGCGAAATAAAAATTTTGATAAAAAATTTAACCCATCACCTTTGATAGCTAAGGTAATCTGATAATTATGATTGTTGAGTTTATAGTAATAAAGAGAAGAGAGAATACACATCATGATCGAGTGTTAATCAATCAGCTTTGGTGTGTATTGTAATCAATGTGATGTTTTTTCATATTGATCATTATGTTACGCTCATTATTTTGTATTAATGACTATACTGTAATTTAACAAATAATAAAAAATCAAAGACGATTATATGAACATGCCATCAGAAGTACTATTCGCTCGTCAACCCATCCTCGATAAGAATAATAAATTATATGGCTTCGAATTACTTTACCGTGGAAACCTTTCGCTAGATTCTAATGCAAGAGAGGCAACTTTAGATGTCATCGTTAATTGTTGTACCGGTATGTTAGAAACATCGAATAACCTTATTGCGCCAATATTTATCAACTTAGATGAAACTTTTATCACCTCAGAACTGTATTTTCCTATTGCACCTGAGTTTGGCATTTTAGAAATATTAGAGTCAGTAACGCCAACACCAAAAGTTTTAAAAGTACTTGCGAATTTGCATCGGCAGGGATATACACTGGCATTAGATGACTTTACGTTTGAAGAACATAATCATTTATTTCTCCCCTTTATATCAATTATTAAAATCGATGTCCTTGCGTTTTCTATAGATACTCTACAGGAAAGGCTGAAGGAATTTAATTTTTCAGGAAAAACACTTTTGGCTGAAAAAATTGAATCAAAAGAAGTATACGATAAATGTGTGGCATTGGGATTTAGTTTATTTCAAGGTTATTATCTTGAAAAACCACAAATTATGATGGGAAAGAAGCTAGAAACCAGTAAACATGTGATGCTCAGAATAGTAAACGAATTAAGTAATGAAGATATTTCGGTGCAGGAAGTTAGCGATTTAATCACCACAGAACCATTTCTAATGTTAAAGATATTGAAAATGGTTAATTGTCCTATTTACCCATCAAAACGAGAGATAACAACATTAAAAGAAGCGGTTGTTAAGTTGGGGGTCATGGTCGTGAAACGTTGGGCGATCATATTTTCATTGTTATCGGTATCAAGTAAGCCGGTTGAATTATTTCGCACTTTACTGATCAGAGCCAAGCATTGTGAACTATTTGCACTGGCTATTAATCATGAACATAAAGATAATTACTTTATTATTGGCCTATTTTCGGGCTTAGACGCGATTTTAAATGTTGATCTTGAGGTAATAATAGGCCAAATGAAACTTTCAGATTATATCAAAGAAGAATTACTGGGCTCAGACCATCATAGTATTTTAAGTATGGTTAGAACTTTTGAAAAAGTTGAAAGTAAACAACCAGTTAATTTTTCAAATGAAACGGTTATTATGCTTAATAACTCTTATTGGCAAGCTGCCTGTTGGAGCGATGAATTAATGGAATTAGTATTTCATTAATATCAAGAAATCATCAACCATACTTCGCTGTGGATTAAACTAAATGCATGGCTATACTCCTTATCAATAATTTTATTGTCACTCATCACTTTTGAACAGCCGTAACAATAACTTGCTTAGCTACTGTTACGGTATCTACTTGGTTATTTTTCTCTTAATAAAAGCACATTATTGTGAGTCTTTATCATTCAACTTATTCGCAATCATTTCTACAATACTAAAGGCATTCGTTGAATGGATAACACTGTCTGAGCTCCAAATATTTGTGACGCCTAAATTACTTAGTCTTGTGATCGAATTATCCACAAAAAATGCATGGGTCACTATAATAGAAATACTTGCAGGTGCTTGTTGTTGTATTTTTTCGACCGCTTGTTCAAGTGTTTTTCCTGTACTAGCAATATCATCCACAATGACAATGTCACGATTGGTTAGGCTTATTTCCAGGCCACTGTGTGTGTTATCAATACCTTGGTCGTGTGTCCCTAAAGTGACTGCAACATTCTTATCACCAAATCTTTCTTTTGATGCAATGGTATAACTCCACTGATGTGGCTTAGCGATAGCCTTTACCCATTGTTCAGACTCTTGGTCTGGGCCGATCAGTACAGGATTGTTAAAGTGCTGTTTTAAAAATGTCGACATAGCCCCGCTGGCATGTAACGAGAAAGCGTCATCAATAGGAATCGCTTCGCGCAAATTATTAATACGATGTAAATGAGGGTCAATAGTGATCACACAATCAAAATAATGAGCCAATAAATTCCCAATTATTTTTTGACTAATCGCTTCTCCAGGATGAAAAGCGATGTCTTGTCTCATATAACATAAATATGGTGCCACTAATGTTATATGTTCAACACCTTGTTTTCTTGCTGATGCTGTCGAGATGATAAGTTCAATCAGCTTTTCGTTGGGTTGATCGAGCGTTCGACAAATAATAACTTTCTTTGGCAGCTCTGTCGGTAAGGTTATCTTAGTTTCTCCATCAGGAAATTGGTGTCTTGCAATCATTTTCAAAGGCATAGATAAACTTTTAGCTAATTGCTGTGCTGGTTTCAAGTAATCTTCAAAGCCTAGTATTACGGTCATTAACATTCCTAATCTATCAAGTTAAATGAAATATTTATCGTCAGTTACTGCGATACTTTTATCGATAACATAAGCATTGTTTTCATCTGAAAATTGAGTTGAAAACTCAAAGTTACTTTTAGAACAAGCATATATAATAAAAAGCACATCGCCTTTTTTCACTTTATCTCCAACTTTCTTAAGCAGATCAATACCGGCATATTTATCTATTGGTGCACCAGCTAAACTTGCAATCTGGGCTATCTTTAAATTATCTATGCCATGTATATAACCATTTTCTATGGCTTTGACTTCGTATTCTAAAATTGCCTTGATCGATTTTTTTTGCTGTGCACCTTGCGCTGAGATTATCGCCTGCATTTTTTCAAATGCACGTCCAGATTCTAAAATATCTCTAGCAATGTTATAGCCTTGTCCACCTCGAACGTCTGGATCAAACTCTAAAATCCTTCCCGCTAAACGTAAAGATTTTTCCCGTAAGTCATTGGGGGCGTCTTTATGATTACTTAATACCTGCTGTACATCTCTTGCTTCTAAAGCTGGACCAATGCCATTGCCAATGGGTTGAGAGCCATCACTTACCACTACTTCAATATGTAGGCCAAAGAGATCTCCGATATATTCAAATAGCTTTCTTAGCACTAAGGCTTCTTGATTATGATGTACTTTTGCAGAAGGGCCGACAGGAATATCAATCAGTAAATGAGTAGAGCCTGCCGCTATTTTTTTAGATAAAATTGACGCGACTAATTGTCCCGTCGAATCCATAGATAGCGGCCGTTCAACTGAGATTAAAATATCATCGACAGGAGCTAAGCGTGCAGTGCCTCCCCAAGTCAACATGCCGCGATGTTGCTGCACGACCTTTTTCATTTGTTCAATTGAGAGTTCAACATTGGCGAGTACTTCCATGGTGTCGGCAGTGCCCGCTGGTGAGGTGATAGCACGGCTTGACGTTTTAGGCATTAACATACCGTGTGCCGCTACTATTGGCATCACGACCATCGTAGTTCTATTACCTGGAATGCCACCAATACAATGTTTGTCTACAACAATAGCTTCGCCCCAGTTTAAGGTTTTCCCGGTATCAACCATGGCTTTAGTTAAAAAGAACACTTCTTCGCGCTCTAAACCATTATGACTACAGGCAACTAAAAATGCGGCAATTTCCATCTTAGAATAACGATTTTCTAAGATATCTTGGCAAATAATGTGAAATTCATTTTTGTTTAATGTTTCACCGGCAATTTTTCGGTGTACCGCTTTGAGAGAGACAGGGGATTTTGCTGGTGCAATTCTTACGCTAACTCCTTGTTGTTTGTCTAACTGCTTAAAAGCTTGGGTGCTTAAACCAAGCTCATTAATATCGACAATGGTGTTGTCATCAACAATATTTAACACGGCTAATACAGGGTTGCTGCTGTCTTCAACATAGATTTCTATTTTCATTAATGCTTGAAAGCCTTCTGTTCTGTACAAAGGGCAATCACGATGTAAATAAGCAACATTTTCTTTAAAAGTGTCAATGGCAACGGATTTTAGTTTTAACATAAAGAGATAAATCCTTTAACTAAAGTAAGAGAGTATACAACTAGCTGAACCCGTAACAATAGATCAGCCAACAGAGGTTTTCAGTTACGGGAGGGTGAAAGGTTAACGTTTATCACATGTTAATTATTCGGTAAAACGCACCGCTAATACATCACACTTTGCGCCATGCAAGATAGCATTAGATGTCGAACCTAATAAAAGTTGTAGACCGTGCACGCCATGACTGCCCGTAATAATCAAATCGACATTTTCATTTTCTGCGAAGGCTAATATTTCGCTGCTGACATGACCCACTGGAATATGCAAATCTTGCGCTGAAACATTAAGCCGTTTAGCTAAAGGTTGTAGAAGGTCTTTGGCATGTTCTTCAAGTAACTTAGTACTATCTGTAGGGTTTAGATTAGGCACAACACCATAGATACCACCGTAATAAACCTCAGGTATTGGTTCTACCACATGAATAATACTGACTTTTGCGTTGGTTAGCTTTTGTAGTTGCATGACCTTATCTTCGATATAACTTTTGGTCTCGTTAATTTCGGTGGCAAATAGAATATGTTTATACATTATTTTTTCCTTTTTGGTGGCTAGAATTTAAATCGTTACATGACTTTGGTTATCGCCCAGATAACACGCTAGATAACGACACTTTGTTTATAGCTCGCTTGCACAACATTAGCTTCGTACTCGTGTTTCAATTTTTGTGCAAGCACTTCCATTGCTTCTCCCTCGCCATGTACAAGTACTACCGGTGGTTTGTTTTCAAAACCTTGATACCATTCTAATAATCCTTGTTGATCAGCATGTGCAGAGAATCCGCCGACAGTATGGATTTGAGCATTAACCTGTACTTTTTCCCCCCATAAATTAATATTTTTAGCTCCGTCAACAAGCGCACGACCTAATGTCCCTCTAGCTTGAAAGCCAACAATCAAAATATGTGCATTTTTACGCCAAATGTTATGTTTAAAGTGATGTTTAATACGTCCACCTGTACACATACCACTGCCTGCAATAATGATCGCGCCAGAGTTTATTTGGTTAATTTTCATCGAATACTCTGTGGATTCCGACATATGTAAATTAGGTAATTCAAATAGTCCATCATGATTTTCTTTTACCGTCGAGGCTTGCTTGTCATAAACTTCGCTATGTTTCGCATAAACTTTTGTCGCTTTTATCCCCATCGGGCTATCGAGAAAAATTTGCCAATCACCAAGTTGCCATTCTTCAAAGTGTCGATTGAATTCATAGAGAATTTCTTGTGTTCTTCCAACGGTAAACGCCGGAATTAAGATATTGCCTTTACTGCTCTTTGCATTAGCAATAATTTCACCCATTTCTTGCCATGTATCTTCCCAGCTACGATGCAATCGGTCGCCGTAAGTACTTTCCATCACAACTAAATCAGCATGTTTAATTTGATAAGGATCACGTAAAATAGGGGCGTTTTTATGGCCTAAGTCACCACTAAACACTACTTTCTTAGTCACACCATCTTCAATTAAGGATAATTCAACGATTGCTGAACCAATAATATGACCTGCATCTCTCAGGGTGAGTTTTACACCTTCGCAAACGTCTAACTCTTGGTCATAATCAAGGCCTTTAAAATATTGTAGTGTCCTTTTAGCATCTTCAGTCGTATAAAGAGGCTCAACTAATTCTAATCCTTTACGTTCGCGTTTTTTATTTTCCCAAAATGCTTCTTTTTCATGAATGTAACCAGAATCAACTAGCATAATTTCACATAAACCAACGGTGGCATGATGAGTATATATACTGCCATGGAAGCCTTCTTTTATCAGCATAGGCAACCGACCGGTATGATCCAAATGAGCATGACTAACGATGACTGCATCAAGCTCACTGACATCAAAAGGGAAGGGTTCATGATTGTGTTTTTCGTGTTCTCTAGAGCCTTGAAACATGCCACACTCAAGCAGAATATTTTTATCATTGACTTGTATTAAATGGCACGAGCCCGTGACTTCTTTAGTTGCGCCGAAAAATTTAATATTCATAGTAACTCCGGTAATCATTATTGTGGTTTGAGTACTTGCTTTCAAAAAGTAGTATCCCGCCCTGATAATGAAAAACTTTATTCCACCTTAATAGTGTCAATAAGTTCATTATCAATAAAGCGAACTTTGTATTTGTTCAGGCTTGCTCTCAAAATATTTGGTTATCCGTGTGGACAAAAAGCAGTCTAGTTTCAACTAAAATCATATCACCAGTTTAGCTGAACGTGATGGACAAAAATCAAACTACCAAACCAAATGTTGATTGAGATCAATAGTTACTCCAGTAGTCATAAAAAAAACAGTGACTAATTAATGAACGTGTTTTTTTAGGCGAAATTATGGTTTACATGATAAAAACTGGTTTAGGAAAATATATGGATTAATATGTAGTTAATTGTTTATATTAGATATTAAATATAACTCACCTCTCTTTAAAGCTTCAGTAAACTCCAGTCAGCGATAGAAATACGGTTAGCTGAAGTTGAACAAATGTTGCTCAACTATCATAAGCCGCATGTTTTCACCCGTTGACTAAGTAGTAACCACAATACCTTGCGGAGACTCCCAATTTCACTCAATTTCTGTGAAGAGTACTATCTCGTTAGAAAAATTATTTCGCTCATATCATTGATCGAAATTCTGTGCGTACTACTAAATACATGGAGATAATGAGTTATGTCTGAAATATCAACTATACCCTTTGAAAAGTTACTCAAGATTGTTGCAATCGTTGATGAAACCAATCCTCAAGTGAAGGAATTACTCGACGTTATTATTGCCGATGGCTACGAGGTTGAGGTTACTGATAGCTATGAACGTGATGTCTTCGAAGATGCAGGTGTTGGGGCTTATATCGTCTCAATTGACGAAGATAAAGGAGAACTTGCTCGAAAGCTTGGTCATGATCTTCGTGCAACAGGTAATAAAATGCCTGGTTGGGCGCTTGCTGATTCGTATCGTCTTGCCGCCCTTGAAGATTTTGAAGGCCTCAGTGAAGTTGCTGGCTTTATTTATTTAGGTAAACAAACGCCTGCTTTTTATGCAAAACAAGTGATTGCCAGTGTAGTTGAATACGGCACGAGTCTTTTACCGCCATTTTTTGGCGGTATGTTGGCATACGATTATGAAGCAAATATTGCCTTTGATTGTCCCGGACACCAGGGCGGTCAATTTTATAAAAAATCGCCAGCAGGTCAGATTTTTTTCAAACATTTTGGCGAAAGTATTTTCCGCAGCGATTTGTGTAATGCTGATGTCGACTTAGGCGATTTACTTATCCACGAAGGCGCCGCTAAAAGAGCACAGCAAGAAGCAGCTAAAATATTTGGTGCAGACAAAACATACTTTGTACTCAATGGCACCAGTACATCTAATCAAGTGGTGACGAATGCAGTATTAAAACGCGGTGATCTGGTTTTATTCGATAGAAACAATCATAAGTCGACTCATCATGGTGCTTTAGTGCAAGCCGGTGCTATTCCAATTTACTTGCCTACTGCGCGTAACGCGTTTGGTATGGTGGGCGCAATGGATTGGGATGCCTTCGATGAAGATTATATTCGTGCGCAAATTAAAGCTAATCCACTAATAGAAGATCCAGAATTATACAAAGCAGAACGCCCATTTAGACTCGCCGTAATTCAACTCGCTACTTACGATGGCACTATCTACAACGTAAAACGGGTCTTAGATAAAATAGGGCACCTTTGTGAATATGTATTGTGGGATGAAGCATGGATTGGTTACAACGCATTCCACCCATTATTTAAAGATCATAGCCCAATGCGTTTAGAAAACTTAAGTGCAGATATGCCTGGCTTATTTTCAACGCAATCAGTGCATAAACAACTAGCTGGTTTCTCTCAAGCTTCTCAAATCCATAAGCGCGACGAACATATTCGTGGTCAAAAGCGTTTTATTAATCACAAGCGATTCAATGAATCATTTTTACAACATGCATCAACATCACCTTTTTACCCTTTATTTGCATCGTTGGATGTCAATGCAAAAATTCATGAAGGTAAAAGTGGTGAAATGTTATGGGATCAATGTATTGAACTGGGTATTGACGTACGTAAAAAGTTTCGTGAAATAGCACGCCACTTTGAAAAAACCGGCAAAACAGCGCAAGAAAAATGGTTTTTTGACCCCTTTGTTCCTGATGTTGTAACCATAAAAGACTCTGAATTCACTAAAGATGTGACAGATATTGCGTGGGAAGCACTCGATACCGATGTCATTAAACGCGAGCAGCAATGTTGGCAGTTTGATCCTGAAAGTAGCTGGCATGGTTATAAAGGCTACGTTAAAGGTTATGCCATGGTCGATCCCAATAAACTAACACTTCTAACTCCCGGTATTGATCGTAACACTGGCGAGTACTTAGACTTTGGTGTTCCTGCAACGGTAATCGCCAATTACCTGCGTGAACAACATGTCATCCCTGAAAAATGTGATTTGAATAGTATTTTATTTTTAATGACGCCTGCAGAAGACGAAAGCAAGCTCAATACCTTAATTGCCAAATTACTACGTTTTAAAGAGCTATGGGACAGAGATGCACCAATGGCTGAAGTACTACCTAATCTTTACGCTACTCATCAAAAACGTTATGAAAACTACACCATACGCCAAGTATGTAATGAAATGCACAATTTCTATCGTAAGGGCAACATCAAAGAGCTTCAGAGTTTGTGCTTCCGCGCAGAGAGCTTTCCAGAGCAAGCTATGTCTCCACAAGATGCTTCACGAGAATTGGTCGCAAACAATGTCGATTATGTCTCACTAGATAATATCAAGGGGCGCATAGCCGCGACGCTAGCATTAATTTATCCCCCAGGAATTGGTGTTGTTGTACCAGGAGAGCGCTGGGATGACAGAGCACAACCCATGCTTGATTACTTCCGTCTCTTTGAAGAATCCTTTAATCGCTTCCCTGGCTTTAATTATGAAGTGCAAGGCGTTTATCAGGAAGAGGTTGAAGGTGAAATTAAGTTTCATACCTATGTGGTTTCTAAATAGTGTTGTTTCTCAATTAGGTTATTTCTAAATAATGAGCACGTCACTTAAAACAGTATTTGTGACACAAAGACTAAAGCCGAGTGCTGTTAACTATCAACAGGACTCGGCACTAAAATCAGATGGGAAGATATTATGTCAGAAGAAAAGAAAATGTCGGTTACCGGCCTGACGGTGATCGTTGCGGTTAACATGATGGGTTCGGGTATTATCATGTTGCCGGCGAACATGGCACAGGTTGGGGCTATTTCATTGCTGTCATGGCTTATTACGGCTTTAGGCTCAATGGCACTGGCTTATGGCTTTGCACAAGCGGGCGTGTTTGATCGTACTGCTGGCGGCATGCCTGCTTATGCAGAACAATCTCACGGTCGGTCGGGGTCCTTTATGGTCTCGTACCTTTATTATATTTCGCTAGCTATTGCCAATGTTGCTATCGCCATTGCGGCACTAGGTTATATATCCCCCTTTTTTCCTTGGCTTAATTCTACGCCATTTATCACCGCAATAGGTGTTATTGGCTTAATTTGGCTCACCACAGTCGCTAACTTTCGTGGCCCAAAAGTGACCGGGCAAATAGGCACTGTCACGGTATGGGGCGTTATTATTCCGGTGGCCGGTTTATCAGTAATTGGCTGGTTCTGGTTTAAAACGGAAACATTTGCCCAAGCATGGAATCCAAACGATCTTTCGTTAATGGAGGGGCTTAGTTCTAGTATCACCCTTACTCTATGGGCGTTTCTTGGTATGGAAACAGCTGCACAAAGTGCTGGTGCCGTAGAAAATCCACGAAAAAATGTACCCTTAGCTTGTATGCTTGGGACTGCAGGCGCGGCGGTTATTTATATTTTATCGACCAGTGTGATAATGGGCATTGTCCCTAATGCTGAGCTCGCAAGCTCAACCAGTCCTTTTGGGCTTGTGTATACACAAATGTTCAGTCCACTAGTGGGCAGTATAGTGATGGCATTAGCTGCGTCAGCATGTGTAGGTTCGTTATTAGGCTGGCAATTTACTATTTCACAAAGTGGCAAACTCGCGGCCGATGCAGGAATGTTCCCCGCCTTCTTGGGTAAAGTAAATAAAGTGGGAGCGCCTATTTTAGGCATGGTTATTATTGGCATTGTACAAACACTATTCGCTTTTTCTACTATCTCGCCCAACTTAACTGAACAGTTTAATGTCCTGGTTGACTTATCAGTCGTGACCAATGTTATTCCTTATATTATGGCACTTACCGGTTTAATGGTGATGATGCGCAAAGACAAGGTCTCAGCCAAGGTTTATATGCGTAACTCTATCATTGTCTGTGTTGCGGTGACTTATAGCATTTATGCCTTATATGCATCGGGCGCTGGCGCGGTCGTTGGTGGTCTTATTATCATGATGTTTGGCTATTTGATTTATGCCTTTATGGCACCACGCTTTGAAGTTAAGTCTACAGAGATAGAACCGACTACTTCAGTTTCAAAAGGAGGAAACTCATGAGGATTTTAAACCAGCCATTATTACAAAAGGCGACTTTTTTAACCTGTGCATTATTTTTACTCGCGGTTGAGCCGGCAGTCCATGCTCAAACTTTAGAAAGAGTTCAAAATTCTGGCACATTAAATATAGGCTTTCGTACTGACGATGTCCCTTTTTCTTATCGTGACGATACCGGCCATGCGGCAGGTTACGCCGTTGCTTTATGTAAGAAAATAGCAGAAGAAGTCAAGTCAGAGCTACGTTTGAGTAAATTAGCGATTGATGAAGTGGCGGTAAGTACTGAGGACCGATTCACTGCGTTAAAAAGCGGTAAGATTGATCTGCTGTGCGGAGCAACAACTGAAACGATTGCCAGACGCCGTGATGTTTCCTTTTCTATACCTATTTTTCTAAGTGGTATTGGTGTGCTTACTCGTGTCGATGCACCATCACAATTACGCGCGCTACTTGCTGGCGAAGAACCAGAATTTAGACCGCGTTGGAGAGGTTCATACAGCCAGATATTAAAACAACGAACAGCCTCGGTGTTATTGGGTACAACGACTGAAACCTGGGTTAACGATCGTATACATGAATTTGGCATTATCGCAAAAGTATCAGCGGTTAAAGATTATGAACTTGGTGTTAACTCTGTGCTTAAAGGCAGTTCTGACATGCTTTTTGGTGACCGAGCTATTTTACTTGAAGCGGTAAAACGCAACACTGCCAGTAGCGAGTTGCAGGTTATCCACAGATATTTTTCAAATAAAGTCATTGCGCTAACGTTGGCTCGTAATGACGAAGATTTTAGATTACTCGTAGATAGAACACTGAGTAGACTTTATCGCACGGGTGAAATAGACGCTATTTACACGACCTATTTTGGTGAAATTGACGCGACAGCACGAGGCCTTTTTACACGTGCTGCTCTCCCTGAATAAATAAGGAATTAACAATGTTAAAACATGATTTAAACTTTCCAATTGCCATTATTGATAACGATTATAATGCTCAACAAATGAGTGGGATTTTGATTCGTCAGCTTGCACAAGAAATAGAAACACAGGGCGTAAAAGTCATTGGTGGTTTTAGTGTAGAAGATGCCGAACAGACGGTGCTCACTTATTCAGAGGTCTCGGCTGTTCTTATTTCTTTAGAGGGCAGTGAAGAAGGTCCTGAGCAATTTGAAAAGCTTCGCCGTTTAATAAAGCATATACACCGTAGAAATAATGAACTACCGGTATTTCTTTTAGGAGAAAGACAATCAATTGACAGGTTGCCAACTGATTTACTGCCAGAGATCCGCGGCATTATATATCTGTACGAAGATACTAAAAGGTTTCTTGCTAAACAGATTGTTCGTGCAGCAAGTGAATATATAGATCAATTGTTACCGCCATTTTTTAAAGCCTTACTTAAGCACACTGAAGACTCTAATTACTCATGGCACACGCCCGGGCATGCCGGCGGTGTTGCCTTTACTAAAGATCCTGTTGGATTAGCATTTCATCAATTTTTTGGTGAAAACACATTACGATCTGATTTATCCGTATCGGTGCCAGAATTAGGCTCTTTGATGGATCATAGTGGTCCAGTTAAAGATGCTGAAAATGAAGCGGCTGAAAACTTTGGCGCTGATATGACCTATTTTGTCACCAATGGCACCTCTACAGCCAACAAGATTGTTTGGCATGGTATTGCAACACAAGGCGATGTGGTTTTTGTCGATCGAAATTGCCATAAGTCGTTATTACATGCCTTGATTATGACAGGTGTAACACCGGTTTATTTTCAGCCAAGCCGTAATGCCTTTGGCATTATTGGTCCCATTGCTCGTGAACAATTTACCCCAGAACACATGGCGGCAAGAATGGCAGAGCATCCGTTAATTGATCAAGTGCCAGAAAGAGCGCGGATGGCGGTAGTCACTAACTCAACTTATGATGGTATTTGCTATCACGCAAACGAGATAAAACGTACTGTCTCTGATGCGGTTGATTATTTACATTTTGACGAAGCATGGTATGCCTATGCAGCATTTCATCCGTTTTATAAGAACCATTTTGGTATGGCTAATGTCGATGACCAAGCTATCGGGCCAGCTGTTTTCACCACACAGTCAACACATAAGCTATTGGCTGCTTTTTCTCAAGCATCAATGATCCATGTAAAACAAGGCGCTCGTTCTAAAGTTGATCCCAACCGTTTTAATGAAGCCTTCATGATGCACACATCAACATCGCCGCACTATGGTGTTATTGCATCATGTGATGTTGCTAGCAAAATGATGTCGGGCAAAAGCGGTCCTTCGCTGATTGAAGACATTCATAGTGAGGCGATGGCATATAGGCATTCAATGGCTAATGTCGGCCACGGGCAAGAAAGTTGGTGGTTTGATGTTTGGCAACCAGATGCCATTAGTGCTAAATCTAACGATGAACCACAAGCACCGCAGGCAGAAGATTGGGTGCTTAGACCGGGTGATAAGTGGCATGGATTTAAAGATTTAGCCGATAATTATGTGCTTATTGACCCGATTAAAGTCACGCTAGTCACGCCTGGACTTTCTATCGATGGCTTTATGGCAGAAGAAGGTATTCCTGCGGCGATTGTTTCCCAATTTTTATGGGAACGAGGCATTGTGGTAGAAAAAACCGGCCTTTATTCATTTCTTGTTTTATTTTCCCTAGGGATCACGAAAGGGAAATGGAGCACCTTACTGACCGAGTTACTGCAGTTCAAACGTTTATACGACACAAATGCCAACGTAGAATCAGCATTACCTACACTGGTTAGCAAGTATCCAGATGTTTACACCCATATGACTTTGCGCACGCTGTGTCAGAATTTACATACTTTCTATCGCGACCATAAAACACCAGAAGCAATGAATAACGTGTATACAGAGCTTCCCGATATCGTGATGACACCTGCACAGGCTTACCATAAATTGGTTGCTGGTGAGGTTGAATTAGTCTCAATTGACGAATTAGAAGGTCGTATAGCCGCAGAAATGATTGTGCCTTATCCTCCAGGTATTCCGTTGATTATGCCGGGTGAGCGATATAACAAAAAATGCCAACCGATTATTGACTATTTAGCGATGGCACGTGAGCAAAGCACTCAAGTACCTGGCTTTGAAGCAGAAATACATGGGTTAAGTGTTAATGAATGCAATAAGGAGGTGACGTATGCGGTATCCGTGCTTAAAAAATAATGTTCGGTGTAAACTTTCACCAACGCTTATTGCACTCCTAGGTCTTACGCTAGCGACATCTGTTCAAGCTAAAGACGTTGCTGATGCTGATAGTAAAGAAGATGAGCGTTGGAGTATTTATGGTACGCTTTCAAGCGATGATATTGAGCATGGTTTTAGTCGAACCTTAGGTGATCCTGGTGTGCAAGCCGCGATGATTTATCGTGATCCATCAGGTTGGGGCGGAGGTTTTCGTGCAAAAACGATTGATTTTGTTGCCAATGGCTTAGCTGACCGTGACTTATTTGTCTCGCTTCGTGGTTTTATCGGTTATGAATGGCAACTTGATGATAATTGGCAAGCCAGAGTCAGTGGCCATTATCTTAACTTTCCAGGATCTACCGCTGAAAGTTCAAGTTACGAAGAGGTATATGCAGAATTACTTTATGCTGAACTTTTTCGTTTCAGAATTGATTATGGACATGACAGATATACCCTCAATGAAGACAGTGTAGCCTATGAATTAACGGGGCATTATCCGATTGGACTTGGTTATACCTTAGACGGTATGTTTGGCTTTCATGATGCTGAGAAACTTTTAGGCGATAGCTACAGCTATCATTCTGTTGGAGTAAGTAAGCGCTTTGGCCCCTTTGCTATTTCGCTTATGTATCATGACACCAGTCAACGTGGAGATAAACTGTTTGCTTCACTAGGCGAAATTAATGGACTAGATTTAACGAAAGTGACTGATCCGGGTTTTGTCTTGAGTTTCAGCTCACGTTCAGATGTATTTGAGCGCACTGAATGGCAGCGTTGGGATGGCTATAAGGGCTTTAGCTCGAGTGTAGATATTGTCTCTAACTACGTCAGCAAAGGTGTTAGTCAGACTGAAGATAACCCTGCGGTACAATTGTCCGTCGATTATGGCTGGCATAATGGTGTTTACACCGGAGTTTGGGTTTCCAATGTAGATTATGTACCGCGTGGACAGGAAGAAGACGGCGCTGACTTTGAAGTTGATTTGTACTTAGGGTACAGCTTTGAGCTGTTTGAAGGCTTAAGTTTAGACGCCAGTTATGTTTATTATGACTACCCTGGTATTGAAGACGCTCTAGAAAATGACTTTGATTACGGTGAATTTATTTTAGGCGCAAGCTATGGTCATTTTGGCGCAAAAATTGGTTATTCAAATGATCAAGTCGCCAGTGGTGAAAAAGGCACTTGGTATCAAGGTACTGCTGATTATGAGTTAATTGAAAAGTTGTCTCTGAATATGGAAGTTGGGCATTATGACCGTTCTAACTTTGGCCATTCTTACAATTGGTGGGGAGCTGGTTTGGCATATGACATGGGGAAATTTAACCTTGGACTTGCTGTAACGCAAACCAGTTCAGCGGCTAAGCTTGATAATACCGACGGGCAGGCTGATAACCATATCATAGCGAATATTTCTTATTCGTTCTAAGTTAGTGAGAATAATTAATGCAAAAACGACCGATGAACGCCGATAATAAAATAAATGAATTACCTTGGCTGCGATTATCGGTCGTTACCGCTTTATGTATTATGCTAGTGACGATATCTTTCAGTGCTTTTGCCATTGAACCAAGAACACATGTACTTGCTGAACTTGCCACTGATCCTAAAGGCATATTTTGCTTAATCGTTTTTTTATTATCTTATGTGTTAGTGATCTCGGAGGAAAAAACCCAGTTACGTAAATCTAAACCTGTCATGTTAGGCGCGGGCATTATTTGGTTAGTCATTGCTTATGCCGCACCACAATATGGCGTGAATAAAGAGCAACTACACAAAGCCATAAATCACGGCTTAGATGAATATTCCAGTCTATTGCTTTTTCTCCTGTGTGCTATGACCTACATTAGCGTGCTTAATAAAACAAACGTATTTGCGAGCATGCGATCTTGGTTAGTCAGCCTTGGGTTGAGCTACCGTCAATTATTTTGGGTTACTGGACTGATCACGTTTTTTCTTTCGCCCATTGCTGATAATTTAACCACCGCATTGGTGATGGGCAGTGTGGTACTGGCCATTGGTGTTAATAAACCGACATTTGTCAGTGTAACTATGGTGAATATTGTCTGCGGAACTAATGCTGGCGGTGCATTTAGTCCATTTGGCGATATAACAACGTTAATGGTCTGGCAATCAGGTCAGGTTGAATTTAGTCAATTTTTCTCACTCTTTATCCCTGCACTGGTTACCTATTTGATCCCTTGTTTGATAATGAGCTTTTTTGTGCCAAGCGGTGTGCCAATGCCAATGAAAGAGCATACAGCAATGGCCCGAGGCGGTAAGCGAACTATTTTTTTGGGCCTTTTGAGCATTACGATGGCAATAACGTTTGAACAGTTTTTAGGTTTACCTCCTTTTATGGGCATGATGATGGGAATGTCTCTATTAATGTTCTTAACATATCACCTGAGACGAACTCGCGTTGATGGCGAGCCTAAGTATGATATTTTTGAAGACGTTCGTTCTGCAGAATGGGACACCTTATTATTTTTCTTTGGCGTCATGTTTAGCGTTGGCGCTTTAACATTTATTGGCTATATGAGCTTAGCGTCTGATTATATGTATGGCACGTGGGGGGCTACTCAAACCAATGTGGCATTGGGCGCAATTTCAGCAGTCATAGACAATATTCCGGTGATGTTTTCTGTATTGAGTATGCAACCACAAATGGATGTAAATCAGTGGTTATTAATAACCCTTACCTGTGGCGTAGGAGGTAGCTTGCTTTCAGTAGGTTCGGCTGCTGGCGTTGCTTTAATGGGCAGTGCAAAAGGGCAGTACACCTTTATGGGTCATTTACGGTGGACGCCTGTTATCGCCGTCGGTTATGCAGCCGGTATTTACACTCACTTAATCTTGAACGGCTAGCGTGTTGGTTGGTGGGATGCTTTGTACCGGTTTTATAAACGTACGCTCTAACGAGAATTTCTAGCTTTTAGCTTTTAGAATAGTTAAATACTAATAAATATAACTATTTTAATGAATAAACAATAATTAATAATCAATAAATAAGGACGTTATTATGCGTGGTATTATCTCGATTCAATCCCATGTGGTTTATGGTTGTGCCGGCAATTCAGCGGCGGTTTTTCCGTTACAACGACTCGGCTTTAATGTTTGGCCGATAAATACGGTGCAATTTTCTAATCATACTCAGTATAAGCAAGGTTGGACCGGCACTGTGCTTGCCCAAGGCGAAATCACCTCATTGTTTAACGGCTTAGAGAATATTAACGTATTTCCTAATATTTCAGCGGTTATTTCTGGCTATTTAGGTGGTGCTAATCAAGCATCAGAAATATTGGACAATATTCAGCGTATAAAAACCGTTAATCCCGATTATTTGTATGTTTGTGATCCCGTGATGGGAGACGAAAATAAAGGCTGTTTCGTTACTGACGACGTTGCAGAAATGCTCTGTAAGTATCTAATTCCTGCAGCCCAAGTGATCACCCCGAACCAATTTGAGTTATCTCAAATCACAGGAATAGCAATTAATGATGTAGACAGTGCCATAGCGGCTTGTGATAAAGCACGCGCTATGGGCCCGAGTATTGTCTTAGTTAAACATCTGCATTATAAATCCTTATCCAACTACAGCATGCTGATGGCGACCGAGGAAGGAGTCTATTTGATAGAGCGTCCTTTAATTGACTTTACGATACCCGTTATTGGTGTGGGTGATTTAACAACATCGTTGTTCACCGGCAACTTATTGAAAACGAAAAGCCCGATTGAAGCTTTTGAAAGAACCAATCAGAGTGTTTATGACATTGTCAGTAAAACAAAAGCATTAGCCGAAAGAGAGCTGCAAATTATAGCGGCGCAAGATTACATTTCTGATGGGAAAATCGAGTATTTCGCGAGTAAGGTTGTCTCTTATTAACACTGATCAGTAGTAAAATTAATGTGGGAGAACAATAGAGATTAGAACTTTTTTCTCTTGCATGGCCTATTTATCGGTCATGCCAAAAGAGTAAGGAAACAATAAAGTTTATAAAGCCCCATGCTCTTGAGTAGCATCAACAAGGGCGACGGGGATTTGCATATTATTACGCTGGCTAAGGTCATAACTATCTTGTTCAACCTCAACAAGAGCTAACATTGCTTTTTCACCATAGTGCTTTTCAATGATCACTAACTCAATATACTTCACTAGTGATTCACTAGTGATTCACTGAGAAATGAGCGGTCTTTTTGCACGCCATTACCATGACCAAACCATTGATGAGCAGTTTCATGAACCGCCCGACGATAACGCGGGTCAAAACTTGCTTTCAAAGAAGGTTTCGCACGAAAGCCTACAGTATATGTAACAACATAATTTGTGGTAAAGCATATCCGTCAGAGCCTATGTCTGGACCCGCAACCAAGTTAAGCTGAGCACCTGTGTATGGCCTTATGTTTTATAAAGGTTTATTTAAAAATTCACTATATAAAAATACTAATGAGTTTAATGCGATTGCCTGTGTACCAGGGGCGACATTTTCAGTAGTAGATAAATAAGTTAAATAGAGCCCCACCTCTTGAT
Organism: Cognaticolwellia sp.; assembly: GCA_049642265.1. Lineage (GTDB taxonomy): Bacteria > Pseudomonadota > Gammaproteobacteria > Enterobacterales > Alteromonadaceae > Cognaticolwellia. Next base: position 75,608 of record JBAROR010000087.1, read on the forward strand.
TGCCTAACTTTATTAGGTGTAGTTTGTCATTAAAAATAATATATCGCTTAATCCAATATAAATAAGTTTCAATAGTGCGTTTAGCATATCGGCGAGTGATCATGAATTCATTGAGACTATTTAAGAATAAAGATTTAGACATAAAAACAACCAAAAAATACCTGTTATTATATACAGTGTAGTCGAAATTATAAATGTGTCCTTGTTAGACGGAATAATTCCGTAATGCACGCAATGTTAAAATTAATGAAATACTATTAAAGTCTTTGATGTTTATGATGAAAGGGAGTATTTTAATAATAATTAAAAATCATGATAGACGGAATAATTCCGTGTTTAAACACGGAATTATTCCGTCTATTAAGCTGTTA
>JBAROR010000091.1:0-19866 GCA_049642265.1 Cognaticolwellia sp.
CTGGTAATTTAGTAAATATTTCGCTATAATTTCCGGCTTACTGTTGTAATTTTGATAGCCATAAATAGGTGGACACTCGTCAATGGATCAAGCCCCGCAATCTAGACTTAAAGAGTTAATAATCAAAGGTAAAGAGCAAGGTTATTTAACTTTTGCACAAGTTAACGATCATCTCCCTCAAGATATTATCGATTCCGATCAAGTTGAAGACATCATTCGAATGATTAACGACATGGGTATTCAGGTGTTTGAAAACGCACCGGATAACGATACGTTAATGATGAGTGAAGCTAATACTGATGAAGATGCTGCTGAAGCTGCTGCGCAAGCACTTGCTACCGTTGAAAGTGAAATCGGTCGCACTACAGATCCTGTACGTATGTATATGCGTGAAATGGGTACGGTAGAGCTATTGACACGTAAAGGCGAGATCGTTATCGCTAAGCGTATCGAAGAAGGCATCAAAGAAGTACAACGCTCGGTTTCTGAATACCCGCCAGCAATTAACTATTTGCTTGAGCAATGGGATAATTTTGAAGCAGAAGAAGTTCGCTTAAGTGATATTATCGTTGGTTTCTTAGACCCTGATGCTGAAGATGAAGAAATTCCAGCAGCAGCGACTCATATCGGCTCTGAACTGTCTAAAGAAGAATTGGCAGATGAAGATAAATCAGACGATGATGAAGACGAGGAAGAGGAAGATACTGGTCCTTGTCCTGAAGAAGCACGCGAAAAATTCACGGCTTTACGTACAGCATATGAATTCGCTAATGGTGTTATCAAAGCTAAAGGGCGTGGTCATGCTGACGCACAAGCAGCAATTGATGCGCTAGCTGAAGTATTCAAAGAATTTAGAATTGTACCAAAAGTATTTGATCGCTTAGTAAAAAACATGCGTAGTGTAATGGACCGTTTACGTGTTCAAGAACGCTTGATCATGAAACACTGTGTGGTTGGTGCTGGTATGCCAAAAACAACGTTCATCAAAATCTTCCCAGGTAATGAAACGTCGAAAAGTTGGTTCGAAGAACAAAAAGCTGCTGGCCTACCTCATTCTAAGAGAATGGCTGACATCGAATTAGATGTTGAGCGCTGCATATACAAACTGAACATGTTAGAAGAAGAGACTTATCTCAATGTTCACGGCATCAAAGACATTAACCGTCGTATGTCGATCGGTGAAGCGAAAGCTCGCCGTGCGAAAAAAGAAATGGTCGAAGCTAACTTACGTTTAGTTATCTCAATTGCGAAAAAATACACTAACCGTGGTTTACAATTCTTGGATCTAATTCAAGAAGGTAATATCGGCTTAATGAAAGCAGTTGATAAGTTTGAATATCGTCGTGGCTATAAGTTCTCAACTTATGCTACGTGGTGGATACGCCAAGCGATTACTCGTTCAATTGCCGATCAGGCGCGTACTATTCGTATTCCAGTACACATGATTGAAACGATTAATAAACTTAACCGTATTTCACGTCAAATGTTACAAGAAATGGGTCGTGAGCCAACACCTGAAGAATTAGCTGAACGCATGATTATGCCGGAAGATAAAATTCGTAAAGTGTTGAAAATCGCTAAAGAACCAATTTCAATGGAAACGCCAATTGGTGATGATGAAGATTCTCACTTGGGTGACTTTATTGAAGATGGTAGCGGTGAATTACCTGTTGATTCAGCAACCTCAGAAAACTTGAAAGACGCAACACATGAAGTACTAGCTGGCTTAACCGCTCGTGAAGCTAAAGTGTTAAGAATGCGTTTTGGTATCGATATGAACACCGATCATACCCTTGAGGAAGTTGGTAAGCAGTTTGATGTTACACGTGAACGTATTCGTCAAATTGAAGCAAAAGCGTTACGTAAATTACGTCACCCTTCACGCTCTGAGCAACTTAAGAGTTTCTTAGACGGCGAGTAATTTTCACAGTAGCTTTATGCTTACATACTGTTAAAAATATAAAATCCAGCTAGTTACTGGATTTTTTTTGTCTTAAATTTACGCTGAAGACTCAAGAAAACATTAGAACAACAATATCAAGAGCATAAAACAACCTCACTTATCTACTGCACTCAGACTTTACTCGCCTGGCCGGTGTTTTGCCGAGGTCAAAAACTCTTGATCGGTTAACGTATCAAGAAATGCCAACAGATCTTGTTTCTCTTCCAGTGTTAATTCAAACCCCTTAATAAACTGGCTTTTCATGGGATTAGCTCGCCCATCTCCCTGATACAAACCATGCTCAATATTGCGGCCTCCAGCCGCGTAAATATCAATAACCTCAGCAAGTGTAGCGACACTACCATCATGCATATAAGGGGCTGAATGAGTGATATTTCGCAAGCTTGGTGCTCGAAAACGTCCATTATCTTTTGCTATTGTCGATATTTCGGCAAGGCCAATGTCTATAGTCGGATAACCTGACTTGTCAGTTGTTTTTTCTACATTATACAAGCCTGTATTGTGAAATGGTCTGCGATCAATCAGCTGTTGCTCATGCCCTGTTGATTGAGTGAAATTAAATCCACCATGGCAATGATGGCACTCTAAACGTTCTGAAAAAAACAAATTCATGCCACGTATAGCAGACTCAGAAATAGCGTTATCATCACCTAAATAAGCGTATTGGTCGAAAGGTGAATTCAATGAAATTAAACTTCGAACGTAGCTTGCTAATGCTTTCACTATCAGGTCAAAGTTAACCGTTTGCTCAGGAAAAGCGAGTGCAAAAAGCGTTTTATATTCTGCACTATTAAAGCGTGCTAACACTTCAGCTTCATGGCCAGTTATACCTAATTCAATAGGTGATTCGGAAAACATAGGCAACAATATTTGTCGCTCTAACGATGTAATACCATCATGTGCCCAGGTTAGTGTCTTATTATAAGCAACATTAACCAGTGCTTGTGCATTTCTACGGTGCAACTCTCCGGTTGAGCCAATAGATACAGGTAATGCTTCTGAAAATGAGAACTGTTGTTGATGGCAACTCTCACAAGATTGCTGTTGATTAGCAGATAAGTTTTTATCAAAAAATATTTTTTTCCCAAGCGCTACTTTCTCATCACTCATTGGGTTATGTTCAGGTACTTGTGGTTTTGGGAATCCATCAAGAATTGGCCACTGATAACTTTTATCTTTTTTTTGTATCGGCTCACAACCCAGAACGAGAGTGCTTAAGATAATAGCAGTTACTGCGACTTTATATTTATTCAATAGTGATGCCCTTACCTGTACCTGTAGCTTTAGTGATAGTAAATATTTCAGTAGCATTGGCAGTGCTGTCACGCCCTTTTTCTAAAGATAAATTAGAAAATAATTGCTGACAACTCATACTATCCGTTTCTGATTGGCAGCTTGATACCGCTGTTAATGAAACATTTTTCAAAAGTGCCGCTAAGTCGATATTGAGCGCGATTTGCTCACCATCGTTATTCTCAATTGGTATGTCAAAATCAAAACGATTAGGGTAGCGACAAGCTTTTTTGGGTGCTCGCATAACGCTCGCTGACTGACAACCAGTAGAGCCTAAATGGAATAGCCATTGTTTATTGTTACCTGCAAGCTCTAAGCGCATAAATTTATGACCTGTCTGCCATACCCAGAACATAGAAGGTAAATTAAGTGGGCTTTTTTGACTGATTGGATTTAAATGATTACTCTCAAACGGCACGCCTAAAGAGAATCGAATGCGACTATTCTCACTAATGACAGTATTTTCAGCAAACTTAATATTCCAATTACCAGCGTTAGCTAACGTGGTACTTTGCTGAGTCGTTAGACACTTAGTACCAAGTAAAACCGTATTCTCAGTTTGAAAAGCTGTTTCGCTTAATTTAACTTCTTGCCAACCTAACGAGTCTGAACCAAATTGAATATTACTAATGAAGAACTGAAATTGTTCAATAAACCAGGTGTTATGCTCTTGACCAGCAGTAAAGGTTGATTGGCAATTAAGTGGCTTATCTTGCCATAACAACTGTACCTTCATTGGCTTACTGGTTAGTGGCGCTAAACTATAGCCATAACCCAAAGTACATAGTAAAACCAAAATAATGATAAATAACGCATACTTTTTATAACTTAGCATAAGCTCCAATGATCCGTTCTTATTATAAAACCTAAATTTTCAGCAAAATAAAATCATGGCAACTAAGAGCAATGATGTAAAAACTATACGAATGCGCTAAAGTGATATTTATAACACTTTATTAACATAAGGACTACTATCTGATGTTACGTATAACATGGATATTATTTGTTATGGCAACGTTACTAAGTAGCCATCTAACATCTGCACATTCGGAACATGACAAAGCACGCTTTGTAGCACCAACAGGTAAAGATACAGGAAAGTGCGATCAAGTGCTCAGACCTTGCGAAACAATTGCTTACGCAGTACAGCAAGCAAATAAAGGCGATAAAATACTCGTTTCTGCTGGCGAATACACCATCAATTCTAGTGAAGAGTTGTTCTATCTAAAAAGTGCACTCGTGCCTATTTTAGGTGGTTACAATCGTTTTGATCATTTTCAAAGTCAAAGCCCTGATAGTAATCCTACAAAATTAACAAATATTCCTTTAGATATGGCAGAACCATTGCGCCAACAAGGTTTCGTTATTATTGCCGATGGTAAATCACTATTCTCTGAAAATAATCCTGAAAGTAAAGCGCTTCAAAATAAACTTGATAGCTACTATACCCTAAACGAAAAACAAACTGGCGTAGCTTGTATAGATGGTTCAGCTGGCAACTTTGCTTGTAACAATATAGATTTGCTCGCCCATATGCCCTTAAATGAATTTTCTAGCCGCCCAAATGCTGCTAACGATATTTGGGGACATGTAGATTTAAATAACGGTGACGAATATGCATTAATCGGTTTACGTAACGGTATTGCCGTAGTTAATGTTACTAACCCAGAAGATCCACAAGAAGTTGGCACAATTTCAGGGCTTAACTCTAGTTGGCGCGATATTAAAGTTTATCAATATTTTGATCGTACCATCAACGCTTGGCAAGCCTATGCTTATGCCACCATAGATGGCACAACCGACTACGTCACTATTATTAACCTTAACCAATTACCCAACTCCGTTAGCTTAGTTGAGAAAAACCGAGTCGTTAGCCAAGCACATAATGTTTACATATCCAATGTAGATCACACGCTTAACACTGCTTTACCAGGCCTAACCCCAAGTTTACAACTTGTAGGTAGTAACAAGTTTAGCGGCGCATTTCATAGTTATTCATTAAACACTCCGGCAACACTAGTCGCATTACCAAATACCTCTTTTGGCTCTGGCTACACTCATGACGGAGCGTCAATCAACATTACCGATAGTAGAAAAGAAAGCCAATGTAATGCGACTGGCGATAACTGTACCGTTTTCATTGATTTTAATGAAAAAGAAATGAAGCTTTGGAATATTACCGACACTTCAGCTACAACGTTACTCGGTACAGGTGAATACAACGACGTAGCTAAGAGCGATCAATACGTACACTCGGGTTGGGGTACTGAAGATAAACAGCATATATTCCTACACGATGAATTTGACGAGAAAGACGGTGGCTTAAATTCAACTGTTCGAATTTTTTCAATTGCCGACCTTAATAACCCGACACAAGTAGGACAATGGACAGGTCCAACCCGCGCTATAGATCATAATGGTTTTGTGCGTGGCAATAGATATTACATGTCGAATTATGAACGAGGCTTAACCGTATTAGATATCTCTGATCCGGAAAATCCAATTGATGTTGGCTTCTTTGATACTTACACGCCATCTAATAACGCCGGCTTTAATGGTGCTTGGGGTACTTATCCTTTTTTACCTTCAGGAAATATTTTAGTCAGTGATATTGGTAGTGGCTTATATATTTTGAAAGATCGTACACGGGAGTCTGAACAAGGAAAGATTGGCTTTAGCAGTAAAACGCTAGCTACAAACCAAGGTGAAACACTAACAGTTAGCATCCAGCGTGATAGCGCCAGTAACCCAAACAAAGCCGTGAGCGTTAATTATCAATTATTACCAGGTAGCGCACAAGAAGGTAGTGATTACACGCCGATATCAGGCACATTGACTTGGGTTGAAAATGACTTAACAGATAAAACTATCAGTATCGATATTGCTAGCGATCCAACCAGTGAAGAGTTTCAAGAGAAGTTTTTTGTACGCTTGAGTCAACCAAGCAATGGAGCAACTTTGGGCAACAATAACTACTTAACCATTAATATTGACGGTGCTATCGACAGTGGCGCAATAGCATTCACTGTTGCGGAAGCAACCGTAGCTGAAAACCAAGGTACCCTCAATGTAGTACTTGCTCGTCAAGGTAGTTCACAAGGTGATGTCTCAGTTTCATATCTACTAAACGCAGGTACAGCGACTATTGGTGAAGATGTAGAGTCTGCATCAGGAACTGTAAACTGGGCTGATGGTGAATCTACAGAGAAAAATATTACTATCACCATTATCGACGATCAAGACAACGAAGTTGATGAAATGTTTACCATTACCTTATCTCCAGTAGCCGGGAGTAATTTAGGTACTATAACCAACTTCATAGTCACAATTTCAGATGATGATAATAACTCAGCACCAATGGTGACAATAACTGAAAATAGTGAAGTTAATACCGGAGCAACTATTAACCTAAGCGCTACGGCAACAGATAATGAAAATGATCCTATGACTTACTTGTGGCAACAAACAGCGGGCACGAGCATTAACTTAACAAGTACAGACACCTTAATTACTAGTTTTGTAGCTCCCTCAGAAGCCGGTGAACTAACATTCTCATTCACAGCCACCGACTCTAAAGGACTATCAGCCAGTGAAGTTATCACCTTAACCGTAGTAGCTCCAACAGCAGTTGCACCAGTTCCACAAAAAAGTAAATCATCAGGTGGTGGTTCAATAGCTTATTTCATTATATTCATGTTGATTTTATTAACCAGAAAACAAATAAAATAGCTAATAAAGCCAGTTGAGCGATTGATGACATAGTAAATCGCTCAACTATTAGACTATCAGACCTTTTTATCAAAATTTTTAACGTTATAATGGTGACAACAAAATAAAAAATGCTTATACTTCCCGCCGCTTAGATAAACCTCTATTGGTTCACAAGCAATTGTAAAAGATGGCCCCTTAGCTCAGTTGGTTAGAGCATCCGACTCATAATCGGCAGGTCCCCTGTTCAAGTCAGGGAGGGGCCACCATTTCTACCAAGCCTCACAATGTAATGAACCATTAATATAAAACCTTTCAAATATTTCTTTGTAGCAAATTTGTAGCTTAACCTAGAAAAATTCAATTCAAAGTATTTAATAATAGATAATTGCCTTTATAGAACGCCTGAAGTGTTCATAAGCATAATATTATCGTTAATTTACACATCAGACTGTTTCAAACTAATAAGTTGTAATGCATATAAAGAGAGTTTAAACATTAACTACTTAAATAATCCCCCCCTAAAGTATCGCTAAATGTCACACAGACGTTCTAATTCAGCGTTGAATTCACCACAGTAAATAGTTAACTTAACTACCTCAATTGGTCCTTCCCTTAATTATATTAGAATGACTTCAAAATACCTAAAAATCCATTATACGAAACACTGAACCAAGACACAGTATCGTTGTATTTCCCCTATATTAAGGAAAATGCGCAAATCGCGAATATTTGTCGGATAAATATCTTAGAATCTATTTATAAGTGCTTTAGTTAGCAAAGATTTATTAAATTTGTTATTAATAGTTGAATTATGAACATGCGCAGTAATTGTGCAGAAAAATGCGCAAATCGCGCAGTATTAAATTGTTAGGCATACAAGGAGAGTTCAGTGAAAAAATTAACTTTAGTATTTATATCCCTTATTTTATCTTTTTCAAGTTTAGCAAAGGACAAATTCACGACAGATCAGTTAATCGAAAAAGCCAAGACATTTGTATCAGCCAAATACAACCACCAAAGAAATAGATCATTATATATCGCTATTGTCTGATAATTTCATTGATGAACATGTAAAATTTAAGTTTACGTATACTGATAAATCGAAACTTCGTTCAGACATGGTAGGTAAACTAAAAGATGAAGTTATAAACAGTAATATTGAGATAAATGAAATTATGGTAGGGGCTAATGTTGTTTTTATAAAAATGACTGAAATGGGTAAAGTTAAGCCTGCACATTTAGATAAAACCATTGAATATAGTAAAACTAATATTGTCTCATTAGAATTTAATGAATCAGGTTTAATAAAGCATATTCGCCGACACCACGGTGGAATTAACTAAGACGGAGTTAACTAAGACAGCCACTGTTAATTATCAAGGAGTTAACTAAGACAGCCACTGTTAATTATCAAAGATAATATCAAGTAAAATTAAATATACCTAGGAGCTTATTATCCAAATTCAGGGCTGAATTGAAGAAATATTGTGTCTATGCTTTTAAAAAATTCGCTACAAACGTATTTTTATTGAATTTAAGGCGTAATGGAATGTTAGCCATTAGCTAATATTGAAATGGGTAAATGTGGGTTTAGTAGCTTCAATTTAAGTAAATAGAAGCTAGGCGAGTAATTTATTACAAGCAGAGAGTGTCGTTCGCCTACTGAGTGCTTGATGCTGACAAAAATCATTCAGCACATCAGCATGACCCACAGCACCATGAAAGCTTTTGGTAAATTGTGTGGTCAATATTAACCAATTTTCAGCACTGATATTCAATCGTGTCAATATATCTGGTTGAACATCTTCTATATATCCACACTTATCTGCACGAATACATCGACCGGTGACTTCAATCAACTCGATATAATCATTAAGATTAAAGATAAGCCCTTTCGTTTTATCTTTATGCGCATTACCTACAAAATGTAAAAGGTTGTAAGGTTGTGTACCTTTTATCGCCGCTTTAATACGTCGTTGAATACTGGTATAGGCTGATTTTTCTGGGGTGACTGCTATTTTAGCTCTAACGGGGTTTAAATCAACATAGGCCATACAGGCAATAATAGCGGCGTCATCAAGTAAGGCTTGTGATTTAAAGCGTCCTTTCCAAAAACGACCCGTGCAATTATCTTCCTCATTCGCTTTTCGTGCGATACCTTCGTTAAGTATGCGCATAAACCAACTGATATCCGTTAATCGCTGTCGATACACTTCGGCTGTTTGTTCAACTATCGTTTTTAATGGCTCGATAAGTTCATCACCACGCACATATTGCTGGGTTAACAAGGTGCCTTTGAACAACTGATGCCAACGATTAATCACCTCAAACGTAGACCAAGACTTTCCTTTATCTTCATCCACATATAGCACCAAGTGACTGTGATTACTCATCACCGCATAAGCGCACACATCAATGGCAAACACTGAACCTAAGAATAACAGCTTATCCTCAACCCAAGCCCGTCGGTGTTCAAAACTTTGACCCGTAGCTTTATCTTCACCGCATAAAAAAGCCCGACGAACACAGCGTGAAATACAGTGATAATACGGTGTATCGTTCAAACTGACTTGCCTTTTTCTTGCAACAGCCATGCGAACCTCAAATAAACTAAAGGATGATTATTTAACCATAGTTCAGCAGAGGAAAGTTTTCCATTAGAGTGGATGTCTTACTAATTTTTTTCTAATTCGAAATTAATAGCAGTCTTTATCACCCTCGGTTGTTATATCAACAATGATACCCTTACTATCGACTTCAAAAAATACTGGACACTTCGGGTATGGAAATTCGTAAAGGAGGTTGCCACTCTCCAACTTCATGGTTCTCTCCGTTCCTTTGTAATCAGACCTGTTTACATTGCCTAATTTTCCAGCCTCAATAAAACCAGTAATAGGTTGACCTACCCAAGATTTTATATGTTGCTTAAATGGCACTATTTGAGATACACAACCGGCTGTAAACAAGCAGAGCAAAGTGATATTAAATAATTTAGTCATTGCGTCTATCCCATTCAGATGTATTAATTGTTGCCGCTAATTGCAAATCAGTCATCAAAGCTCCATATGCCATCACAGTTGCTGGCACCATACCCGGCACGTTAAATACATTCCTAGCCCAATCGCCAACACCACCTAAGCCCACTTGAAAAACATCGTGTGGTCCTGATACAGCATTAACACCCGGAAATTGATTTGCTGCACGAGATACAATCCCACCTTCATTAAACCAACCATCTGGGTTTAAAGGCTCGCCTTGCCTACCAATGTTATTAGCTCCATAAACAGGTGGCGTATCTGCCCTTTTTTGCACCGAGTCACCACCTGATTCCCAAGTAGTATCGTAACCAACCAGTTTATTGTAACCATATCGCATCATTGCAGCAGCAAACGCAAACTTAGCACCATCAGCAAAATTACCTCCTGCTGCTTTTGATGATACGCCACCTGCCAATGATGTTGCACCTACTCGTTCCATATTCCAAGTATTACCGTAATAAGTATTCACCGCACCAAACATTGAACCAGTAAAGGCTCCTACTAAAGTACCTTTTAGTGAGCCTGTCATAATTGCTCCACTAACAGCTCCAGAAATAGCTCCAGCTCCAATATATGCACTAGTCGTTGCATAGGTAAATGTTGATGTGACGGTGGATGTGGTTGCAACCGTTCCAAATGCGGTTGTAGTTGTTGCCGTTGTAGTCGTGCTAATAGTGGCTGTACTACTCAGCCACTCAAGCCCTTGTGTATAACCATAATATGCAGCTACTACAGCAACGATAGGTATTACAACTTTTTTAATCTTCTTCCAAGTATCACTTAGCCACCCATATCCACTTGGATCAGTTCCACTTAAAGGGTTATTGAACCCATATGTATATCTGTTGTAACTTTGTGAATCTTTCGGTGCCTGAATAAACGGATCAGCCTGCAAAAACCTCCCTAAAGTAGGATCGTAGATCCGACCGTTCATATGAATAATATCCATATCATTAACCATTTTATGCCCAGTATAACCTTTACTTACTGCGGGGCTAGAGTATGCATTAAAAATGCTATTACTATGAACATTGTATTGCTTTCCCCAAGGGTCATAAATAAACTGCTGCATTAAACTGCCACTTGCATTAGTGATAGAAGTAGTAGAACCTTGATGGTCTTTATGTAGATAAAATTCATCATTAGCGTTATTACTGCGTTCAGTGATCACCACATTACCAATATAAAACTTGTGCTCGATAACACCGCTTGGTAATTTAACGCGTTCATAGCTCCCTAAATACAGAGTTTGCGTTTGTTTTCCAGCCCTTGTGTCAACTCGTTTATATACTTCTCTATTTGGTCCATAACTAAACGACGTTCTGCTGCTACTTTGGGTAATTAAATATGGCTTATCAAAATTAGTATAATGTGAGGTGCGCTTACCATCATTAGTCACGTTACCATTAGCATCATAGCTTATATTGTAATATTGGGTCCCCGTTAAATTATTCCGTTGATAAACGCCTAATAAACGATTCGTTTTATACGTATCATATTTATAGTAACCGGCATTCTGTTTGTATTTGATGTTACCCCAATCGTCATAGCTATAGCTTTCGTTCATACGATATTGACTAGGTAAATCATAATATTGGTTATTAGTATTATCTGATGTTGATCCGCCAACTTGACTAATCTGCATACTGAGCATGCACTCATCACCAGCTTTCTTTTTAGACGGCACAGGAGTGAGAACTTCTGAATTCGCCGAGGTAACGCTCAACATTGATTTACTCAGTAACAATTCATTTCCGCCACCGCCCCAACCGTCACATTCATCAATAGGAAGAATAGGACTTGGTTCAACTGGCGTTAGACCATTACTAGTGCCACTAGAAATAGCAATCGTTCGGCTTGTCACCCGGTTTAAATCATCATAGCCGTAATGCTCAGCAAAATTGCTGCTGCTCCCAACACCAAAGAAAGCATCTCTATCGGTTAGGTTACCGATTTTGTCATATTTATAATCAAAGCCATGAAGGGTGACAGCACCTATATTGGCATCAATATTTGTTAACCAGCCAGTACTGGATTGAAACGCCTTTTTCTCGGAGCTGCCATTAGCATATTTGACATTAGTCGCTTGACCACGACCATTGACACTTTCTATATGACGATACACTCGGCCTGTTTTATGGTTAAGTTGTTTGGTCATGTAACCATTTTGATAAATATATCGAACAATAAAGTTATTAGCAGGATAGGTTTGTGTATACACCCGATTGTAGTTGTCGTGTGTTGTCGCTGAAGTATAATTTACCCCATCGACTTTGACTGTTTGCTGATAAGGTAGGCCATAACTGTGATAGGTTTGCTTTTGTTGATAGCTTGGACTGTTACTTGTACCACAAGGCTCATTTTTCCCTTCAAAGAATCGTAGCGTTTTAAGTTTACCAACACTGTAGGTGGCTTTATCAACTAACTTTCCAAAGTCCCAACAGACGGTGCCACTAGCATCATAGCGTCTAGTTTTACGCCCTAGTTCATCATAAACAAAACTAACCGATTGTGCTTTAGCATCAGTTTGCGTTAATAATTCACCAAAACCACTATAAGTATATAGCCACACACCTTTGTCTTGGTCGTTGGTGGTAAGTTTATTACCGTATACATCATAAGTAGCACTCGTGCGTAGACTATTCACATTACTACGATGAATCGCCCGCACATTTAAAAGCTGTCCATAAGCGTTATATTGATAGCGGAGCTCATTGGTTAACATGTCAAACACACTGACATTTTGCCCTAAGTAGTTTCTCAGAATTTTGCTGCGTTGACCTTTCGCATTCGTTGTGAAACTTTGCTTACCACTGCGTTCAATCTCTGTAAAACCACCATTTGCTTGTCTATTTTCAGTCACACGGCCAAGGATATCGTAACTTGGTTCACTGTAATAACTGCTAGCACTATTTTTACCAGGCTCGTAACTTCGCTTAACTCGTCCTTGTGAGTCATAAGTCGTTTTCGATACACTCCAACTTCCATCTTGGAGCTTAACGCGAGATTCAATTTTTCGGCCCCATGCATCTAGAAATTGTTGTTTTTCTGTTTGACCATCAGCAAGCGATCGAATGCGAACATAGGCATCCCTATTAGCACAACTGCTATTCGCACAATAGTCTTGATAGCTATAACTATTTATAGGCCCTTTACCGTTTAATCTACTTTGTGTCGTTTGACCTAACAAGTTTTGATATTTTCGACTTTTAATACCATTTGTATCAGTGGTTTCAACATAATCAATTAAGCCCCTGACTGCACTTGCCGAGGTTCCGTTGTATGTAAACGTTGTAGGTTCATTTAAATGATTTTTAATTGACTGAACATAACGATAACGACTATCAAAAGTGGTATAGCTCTTACGCGTTTCAAGATTACCACCAACACTATCTTTTGCAGCCGTAGACCAAACTTCCGTTTGGTTTCCTGCTGCATCATAAACATAGGTGGTCGTTTGTTTTGTTTTACTATTTTCTGGTGATATCGTTGACGTTTTAATTAACAAGTCGCTAGGGTAATAAGAAAACGATGACTTACGAGTTATATTACTGACTAACTTGCCATTATTGTAAAGTGCCTTTTGAACAGTTGCATAGGTTAACCGGCCCTTTAGTTTATATAGCATATTCGAGCCATAGATATTATTGATATAGGTAGATGATCTATTATTATTATTCTCGGCATCCCTAATATGAACGGTTGATTTTGTTACGTTGCCATAGCTATCATAAATAAATGTACTTGCCGTTTTACTGATTTCATATTTATTTAAATCAGTCCCTAAGCTATTACTTTGCTCAGTGCTTTGGGAAATATACGGCATAACACCACCACTTGCCGTATTTCGCTGCTTTAAAGTGTTGTTTGATGAACTCAATAGCACAATGTCTTTCATTTGTACGGTGCTTAACGGCATACCTATATAAGGCCAATGCTGATCATAAGCAGTTTCAGTAACAACACCGGATTGATTATCAATTGTGCGTAAGACTTCAAAGCCCGCTAAACCACGACCTTTTTTATGTAATAAAAGGCCGCCATATTGGTAATCAACACTAACACTATCGCTGACAGTTGTTTGCGTACTGACATTATCAACAACATAAAAAGCCGCTTTTGGCGAGAAATAATCGCTATTAACATTAAAGCTAGAGTCTTGTCTAAAATAAACATTTTCATCAGTTATATTTTTATAAGATATCGCTGTTTCAATCCCCCAACCATTAGTAATACGATTAATGACATGCTCTTTTAGGTTAGCTCTTATTGCTAAATAGGTTCTCCAGCCATTGTCATTACTTGAGGTCAACAAGTCGAGTTTTCCATCACCATTCATATCACCAAAGCGAATAGCCGCATTACTAGCAAATGATTTAAAACCTCGTTTTTCGAATATAATGGTGTTTGCTGTAGAACTAGGGCGTGACAACATTACATCCCATTGGCTTGACGAGGTTGGGTAAAGTACATCTGCTCGGCCATCGGCATTTAAGTCAATAAAGTACATCAAGTGATCTAGAGCATTATTACTGCTAAAGCCAGCAAACCTAGGTTCAAGAAACCGTATACCGTTAGATAATCGGTAATACCAACGTGTATTTTTTTGATACATCAAGTCGGTGTAGCCATCGCCGTTTAAATCAGTCACCCTAATTTCATCGTAACTGCCTAACTTTTGCTTCAGAATATAATTACTGCCATCAGAGATGAGTAACTGATAACCAAAAACATTCTTTTTTGTCCAGGTTCTGCCAGCATCACCGCACTCTTGGGCATTGAGATCTATACCTCCACTGCAACTGCCAGTTCTTTCCAGAACATTAATTATTAAATCTGTGCGCCCGTCGCCATTAACATCGATCGCTGATGCCGTTTTAATATCGGCAGATTTGTGTGTTATATTTCCACCAAATGGCTGGCTTGACGTACTAGGTAAAGTTCCAATTAAGCGATCATGGGTAAAGCTACCACTTCCATCTTTATTCAAATAAGCTTGCAGACTGCCATTTTTATTGAAAATAATATCTTCTAAACCATCACCATCAACATCAGCAACTTGAGCGTTTCCTTCTAGCCCTGTTGCAAGCACTTTCGTATCAATAACAGTTAGGTTTGAATGTTGTATATACGTATCACAAGTATGCTCTACACCCGGTTCAGTTTCACATCGAGCAACTGAATTCGCACTTGGTACGTATGAAATAATCATCCAGTTACTACTTTCACCGTTAGCAACAAGTAAATCTCTTTGTCCATCACCGTTGTAATCAATAGTTTGTGCATACTGTTTTTTAGAAACACCAACATTCGTTAGTCGAGTATTATAATTGTGGTAAGGACCTAAACTGGCATACCAATAATTGCCTGAAGGGTAAACAATATCTGAGTAGCCATCGCCATTTAAATCAATAATATGATTATAATTACGATTGTCGGACTCGCCTTTAATTAATGCGTCAGTTCTAAAAGGAGCAAAGTTTTTGGTTACCGCTGCCTGATATCGATAGCCCGTTTCTGGCTCTGTTTCCCATGAGTAACTTGTCGACTTAGGCGGAGGCCTCTGCCATTCAAAAACAGTAGAGGGTAAGCAGTTTGATTGGTTTGTGTCGGTGCACTCTTGAATCGATTCTAAATAGTTTTTTTCTTCTAATACTTCAGAGGTAGCGTAATTTAATCCGTAGTGTCGAAATACCTCTTGGTCTTGATAAATGGTAACACTATCGAGTAATTTTCTCATTGAAATGGGGTTTCCAACTGACCAGCCAACAAACCATTTAGGATTATCAATATAATTTAATATAACTCGAGAAAACGGCGACTTGCCATCAGTACGACCGGTATAATGAATTTCTTTTAAATAGTGCTCACCTTTTACTGCATCTTCATGATAACGAAAAACAATATAATTTCCTTTTACGTCTTTAATGGCTTTTAATGCCCATGTTTTTGCTAGGTTTGCACTACCCGAATTAACAAAGGCATCACTGCTACTTTCATTGCCACCGCCATAAACTTTAAGGTTAATAGTCATGGTTAGCCCTAAGCTATCACTACCACTAACACTTGATGCTAAACCATAATAATGCACCTCTCCTGACTTAGTCTCGACCGTAAATGCTGATGGGCCTTGGCTAGTATTTCCATGCGCTGTAACAATGCTAAAATCATCAATTTCAGTATGATACTTATCAGCAGACCAGTAACTACTATTTGGAGTGTTTTTATTTTTTTCGCTACCCCAAGTTACTAGTCGTTGACCATTGAGGCATAATCGATCATTTTCTGAATGGCTTATATTGCTCTGTTCATCGTCTTGACTCATATTTTTAGGACATCTTGAAATTGCTGAAATACCTGAAAAATTCCACCCTCGCCCCATCATCCCATCAGCGCCATTACTGGTGTAAGAGAAACCAAGTTGAGGTTGCACACCTGCTATACCAGCAGGGATGTTTAGGGGAATATTATAGGTCGCACTACCAGATTCATCGACTCGGAATGAGCCGTTAGTTTGTCCAACGTATGTACTAGCAAAAGAGCATACGTTTAAAGTAAAAAGGAGTATCAGAAATAAGGAAATACGAGATTTCATAGTAAAGTCCATTTAATTTATGCGTACAAGAACACATACTTTCCATTTTTAAACATTAGCAGATATTGTAAATTTGTAAATTTGTAAAGAAATGTTTCATCACAATAAACAACTAAATATTACTGTTCTAGCTAGTAGGTGTATAAAAATGCTCAATAAATATATTTAAAATAATGGTTACTTTATTCGTATAGACTTAATTCACGCAAAATAGAAGTGTTTGTACGAATAGACTTTCGATATCGCATTACAAAGCAATGATTTACAGGGTGTTTAACCACTTAATAACAAATATGAACTTTCACTTTATTTTTAGCTGCCAACTTGTCCCTTAGTGTTGTAAGACATATCTGCAACCTTCGTAAGAATTATGGATTATATTTTAAGTAAAGTAACAAAGATAATCATAAAGCATTGAATAATATTGTTATTTAAATATCACAACAGGAAGTTCCGAAAAGAAGTACATATTAAATCTAATACCTATATAGCTCAGATGAGCGAGTTGACGTATTATTAACACAGCTAGGAAGCACTGAGTTACAGGAAGTAGCTTAGCAGTTAAGGAATGGAAATGAGACTGATACCAGGATGGTGTCAAATGAGCAAAATCTAAGGAAGGTTCGCTAGGATGGCGAAAGTATTACATGACTTAATACTCTGTTAAGTGGATTAACGGCTCTCAAGGAACGAAAAGAATAATACAAAGGTGTAACTTCGGTTACGCCTTTGTTGCTTCTACAGCTATATAAAAAGTATTAGTGTATTATACGTTTCTGCTTATCCCACAGACTTCCTTGCCAATTCGAAATTGTTCCTGAGACTTCACAAGAGTCACAATGCCAATTAATCATACGACTATTGATAGAGCTTGCTTCAATACTTCCTTTGCACATAAGTCCTTCTGCACGACTATTGCACTTTAAATCAACAAATATTAAGGGCTGTTCAATATTTTGAGAAACTGATGACACAATTTTACTCAAAAAATTGAAAACTACTTTAGCTTGATCTGTGAGTTCTGCTACTTCACCCTTTTCGTTAAGAAATTGTTCTAAGTTTACTTTTAATGCCATACGCTTTAAATCATAGAGTGCTAATACCTATAACATATAGTACTTGCATCTTTGGTACATCAACTTATTTAAAAATATTAAATATAATTTTACTTCCGCTCACCTACTATCAGACAAAACTTAGCTGCAGACTTTTTGAATAAACCCTTTATCTTTAAACATAAATTTATACTTATCACATTAAGAGTTATGACCTTAATCTTCAGCTAATTTTACTGTATTTACGCTTTTGCCAATAATGTTTTCATTAATTGTAGTTATTATTTTTAATTATTGTGATTTACAGAGCTAGTAGCTATTAATCTAAGAATTATGAGCACTTAATTTTATGGCAATAGGTTGTCATAAAATGAAAAACAAGATTTTTTAACCTTCTATTCCTTAATTAGAAGACACATATTAACCATAAATATATCGCCAATCAGTACCTGCTTTAGACATAAACTTGTCATTAACTAATCATGGAGGTACACAAAGGTAATAAGTAACAATACTGATTAAATTCATGATCTTGACAATTATTATAGTGTCACGATATTTTACATAAATTTTACATTATATTTTCATAAAATCCATAGTACTGATTAACAGTAGTTTTTTTATTCTGGTATATATTTTGTATGTAGGCATTGGGGTTCATAATTAACATTTTAATGAATTTCTCCCAACTATGAATGGAATTGATTAAAAGGAATAAAAATGAAATTTAATTTTTTGAATACCAGCTTAATTGCTGTTGCCTTGTCAGCGAGTTGTCTAACAAGCGTAGCTAACGCAAGTGTCATTTATTGGGCCGATTGGCAGTCTGGAACATCAACACAAGTGTTAGGAGAGTTTACGACTAATACCTCAAGTGTTGATATTACATATACGAATAATCAAGGCATTGCTTTTTTACAGACAGGAACGGGAACTGACTATTTTGAAAACTCTCAAAGTACAGCTCTATCGCCGTATACTAGTTCTGTAGTTGATAACATTCCAACAGCATCTGAAATGATAGCTTTGCAGAATCAAGGGATTCAGACACTCGCCTTTTCTGAATCAGTGGCTAATATCGTATTTTCCTATGTTAGTTTAAATTTAAATGGTTATTCGTTTGATCAAGATTTTGACATTTTGTCTGTCGGATCTGTTGATGGTAAAAGTCCTGGATATTTTGGAAGCGGTACATCTACAAAAAATATTGTTGATCTAGGCAATGGAGAATTTGAATATCAATTACTTGGAACGGGTGAACCGCATGGTACTATCCAATTTAAAGGAGCTTTCCAACAAGTCAGTTGGAGAAGTCTAAGTGACGAGTATTGGAATGGCTTTACTATAGGTATTGAAGGAACAGCAAAAGAGGTTAATGTCTCGGTTCCTGAGCCTTCTACACTAGCCATTTTTGCACTAGGAATAATGGGATTGGCATCACGTCGATTTAAAAAATAATATCTAAATAGTCTTATTCTAAAGAACATTGATCAGACTGATCAATGTTCTTTTTGCCAAAATTTTCCCCATCAACTCATCAAACTCACTCTCAGTCTCAGTCTCAGTCTCAGTCTGAGTCTCAGTCTCAACTGCATCTCTACAATTATAGTCAACACAGCGACAGTTATTTAACCCACTGACCCCGCATATCGCGCAAAAGTATTGATAACGACTCTTAAATATAAGGTTAAATTTAAAAGCATTTAAAGAATAAGTAACAGAGACACTTACAATCCGCTATCTATTAAAACCTTACATTCAGCAGATAGTTTCCTACTGTATAAAATACTCATCTTGGTAGCGTCTTAAAGTTACATTATAGAAAGGGTAAATTTTGAATTAACTCAAATCTTAGGACATATCTAAATATGCGTAATATCCGCATTAGTTAACACGTATTTTCTTAAACGCCAGAAAGCAAAAAACCCGTAGCGTTAGCTACGGGTTTCTCTAAATAGAAGTCTAGCAATGACGTGCAGGGATGCACTAATACCGTAAGCACATGGATGTGCAGGAGCGGTTTCCTACTCTCATATGGGTTTAACTTATATAAGTCACACTACTGTTGTCACGATACTTTCATAACTGTATTTTCTTAAACGCCAGAAAGCAAAAAACCCGTAGCGTCAGCTACGGGTTTCTCTAAATAGAAGCCTAGCAATGTCCTACTCTCACATGGGAACTCCCACACTACCATCGGCGCTAACACGT
>JBAROR010000099.1:0-1885 GCA_049642265.1 Cognaticolwellia sp.
ACAGGTTTGGCACCTTGATCGCCCTTGAGCTGTGTTAAAACTGAAAATTGATCACTAGTGAATATCGCTGGTACACCTAGCTGAGCTTGGTATGATGCACAAACATTGTTTTGTTGTGTTACCCAAAGATCAGCTAACGTTATATAGTCTTTATAAGTCACGCCGATGTGATCACCAAGCGCTAATAATAAGCCACTAGCGTTAGCAGAAATAGCCGCTTCAGCACCAACTTTAACGGAGGTTGATAAACCATAGTCACTTTTATCGTTGATAATATAAGCGGTAGATTTTGGTAGTAATTTACTTAATTCTCTATGGTGAGTACCTAATACGACAACAACATTGTTTGCTATCTTATTTGAGGTTAAATGGTCCGCTAAATAGTTTAACTTATCTAAACTATGCAGTAATAACGGTTGATTAACTAAGACACCGTCAGCATTCAAATCTACAATCGGTTGTGCCAATTTAATTCCGTTAAATCGACTACTTTTACCCGCAGCCAACAGGACTAAAGTTAATGTTTTCTGTGTGGCATCATTAACATTATGCTCTTCTATTATCGTATTCACAGAACCCCACGCTATTTGTTCATTTGCATTCGTTAATTTGTAAAATGACGCTTTTAGTTAATGCAGTTAGTTTGCTCAATGAGTTCTCTTATGAAAGACAGCATGGCACTCGGCTAATATGCTTAATGCAATAGACTCAGGAAGTTCGCCCCCGATGTCAAATCCGGCAGGGGCAGAAAAGAAACCCTTAAAATCGTCCAAGTTAATGTTTGCTTTACTAAAAACCTGATCACGACGATGGCGGGGCCCAAGCAATGCGATATAAGCCTGGTTACTTTGACTAATTAGTTTTAATGCTAATGCATCCAAGGTTAAATTGTGTTGCATGACCACTACACCATCAATATTTAACAACATATCATTTTCTAATTGAGAGAGGGGTTGTTTAATAATATTGGCATCGGGGAAGTGATGTTGATGTGCATAACTAGATCGCTCATCAAACACAGTTACTTTCCAGCCTAATTGTATCGCCATCATTGCCAAAGGTTGAGCATCTAAACCACCACCAAAAATAGCGAAATGGAAACGTGTTCGACAAGGTATTCGAAGTATTGTTATATCAGAAGACTCTTTAGGTTTGTTGTAAGTACTTTTACTAAAGTCATAGTCAGTTTTATTCAGGATTGGAACAACATTGGCTGAGATAGATGCCGCTTGAGTACCTGATTTAACTAATGGTAAGTGATATTCACAATTTGTCGATTTTAATTGCTCCATTAACGTCTGTAAATGCAGATAGTTATTGTCAGCTGTTACTGGTATTAATAATAAATCGACAATACCGCCACAACCAAGTTGATAGCTTGCATCTGATTCGTCACTGGCATCATAAGTGATATTAATGGCTTGATCTTGCTGAATTGCACGTTGTGCATGACGCAGCAAATCACCTTCTAAACAGCCACCACTAACCAGTCCAATACTTTTTCCTAATGAATGAAATAACATCATTGCACCGGTTTTCCGATAAGAAGAGCCTTGAATTTTAGTGATCACTGCCAGTACCCATTTATCATTTGGAAACCTGTTCCACTGAGAAAGTAAATCTTCAATATGATGTGACATTAAATTCCTGTTTTAATAAATCTAAGGATTAGGCGTTAGGTTTATTAATTGATTAGCACTGTTTTAATTTCAGCCTTTTTATTTTAAAAACGACCATTAGGTACTTTTATAACAATTATTAAAGCAGTCTGACTGAATAAATATAGAAAGTAAGTTTGAGGCTTTAAAGCGTTTATTTCAAGGTTATTTCTATTTAAACAGAGTATTTAGGGGCTAGCTTTTAAATGTTACAGAAGAGCTTAAAA
>JBAROR010000103.1:0-1633 GCA_049642265.1 Cognaticolwellia sp.
GTTGAACAACTATTACCACAAGCGGCAGCGGCTGATGTGGGGATTATTGCGCGCTTACCACTGGCCAGTGGTTTATTAAGCGGAAAATTTGCTTTAGACACTGAATTTAGTAAAAACGATCATCGCAACTTCAATAAAGACGGCGCGTTCTTTAATGTTGGCGAAACCTTCTCTGGTTTACCTTACGCTAAAGCCATTGAATTGGTAAATAAGCTTAAAGGCTTGCTGCCTGCTGATATTCCCTTAGCGCAACTCGCGTTACGTTGGCTGGTCGATCAACCACAAGTCACCAGCGTTATTACCGGTGCAAGCAGCGCGCAACAAGTTAAGCAGAATGCTAGCGTTGCAGGTATGGCATCTTTATCAAAATCCTTACAGGATACATTATCTGACTTCTATTACTCGCAGGTCAGAGAACACGTTCGTGGTGATATTTAGTCGTTTTTATTAAGGTCTGTTGACCTTTCGTGTGCATTTTTGTAGCAATTTGTGCGTGCTTTATACAAGGCAGAGCCTGCGCTGTGGAGTTGTTCTACATCAGCAGGCGATAACCCATAGGATCGGCACAAAAATGCTGCCCTTAGGGTTCATCTAAAAGCCTCCTGTGCTGTGTTGATCAAAGCTTACATAGAATAACTATGCTTCACTCCTTATTCCTTGTTCAGAACACTTTTAGATTGAACAAATTGTTTACTCTAATGGTCAACAGACCCTAGTGCTTATCGAACCAATGCCTTCGATAAGACTATCCGTGCATTGTCGAGTCATCTTAAATGATCAAAGTGAAAGCTTGCTGCTTCCGGCATCTTCAAGTAATTTAGCTATATAACTTATGCTCGGTTAAGCACCGAGTGCAACTGTGCTGAATTAAATAAATAGATGCAGCATGTTTTATGGTAAAGAGTACCGGGAGAACAATTTTGGCAATTAAAGAAAACGATATCGTTAATGTATTAACCACATTAGAGTGTCGCACTAACTTCAGTATTAAAAAAATAACAGAATATATGCTGCCTAAACTCAAAGAAGCATTTTATCTGCACATAGAAAACCAGTCGCCCCATATTATTATTCGCCCGGTGTTTGAAGTTTTTGCAGCAGAGTTAGCCGCTATCGAAGGGGTCACTAAAAGAGAAGCCTATTTCCATAGTGCCGAAATGACCCGGTTTCCTAAAAGAGTCAATAAAGGGATTAATGAAATCCATTATGGGATTTCTTTTAAATTTGAAAACAGCAAAGCAGTGACACTTTTTATCAAAAAATTAATCACAATTGTAGGCGGCTAAGCACAAATCATCAGGTTTGTTAGTTTAGTTGACTATGTCATTGTTTAACTGCCGGGTAAAAGCGAGGATAGGATTTTTTTGACGGGTTGTGAAAAAGGATCGGCTGTCCAGAACGTATTGGTCCAGAATTTATGACAGTCCAGAGCTTCTTACAATGCAGTCATTGATTCGAGGTGTTGTAAAAAAGAGTAAATTGTTGTTTATTTATAATGTGCTATTCAACAATTTACTCATAGATATTTTAATGGCGGCTTATTGTTATTTTAAACGCCTTAGTGCATTTATTCGCCGTAAATATCAAAGCTAAAGTAGTTTGAGGCTATCTTGTCGTAGGTGCCATTTTTACG
>JBAROR010000110.1:0-151318 GCA_049642265.1 Cognaticolwellia sp.
CAGCTAATGCTGCCGCTGGTCCTTTATCTCAAGTAAGTGCATTGAAAATAACTTCAGGTGAAAGCTTTTCAATCACAGGCGCAAGTCTTAATGAAATAACGGGTTTAGTTGCAGCTGGTGGTACCTCAACATTAGACAGTATTGCTAAGGTTGATATTTCAGGAACGTCAGGTTCCAATGCTCAAGATGCTATTGCTGTGATTGATGCAGCTATCGCTGGTATTGACTCACAACGAGCTGATTTGGGTGCTGTTCAAAACCGTTTTGGTCACACTATTAGTAACTTGGCGAACATTCAAGAAAATGTATCAGCATCACGTAGTCGAATTCAAGATACAGATTTCGCGGTAGAAACAGCTAATATGACAAAAAATCAAATATTGCAACAGGCTGGTACATCAATTCTTGCACAAGCTAACCAATTACCACAAGCCGCATTAAGCTTGATCGGTTAATTAGTAAGCTATACACTTTCAGTTAAGGTGTAGTGACTTAGGTCCGTATAAACATGATAAAGGAAGGGGCCATCATACCTCTTCCTTTTTGTGTTTATAAGGCACTTAATTATTTAAAGGTTTAATAATTTAGGTTATTTTATATTTGGTTAAGTTTAGTCTAGTTTAGTTGTAGGTTCATTTAACTAATGGATTTAGGTAACGAGTCTGAAGTTGCTGTTGAAATAACATAAGGAGTCTATAATGAGTACTATAGAAAGTGGCGTAGATTTAGGTTCAAATAACTTACCTTCTGAATTTAGTAAAACAACGGTCTCTAAAAGCTCTGCTGAAATAATTGGCAGGAGTGATGTTGAGGATATAGAAGCTTCAACACTTACGGGTAGCGCGCAAAGTGAGCAAAGTAAAACAGTTAAGCAAGAAGTGTTAACACCACAGCAACTTGAGAAAGTGGCGCAACAATTGCAAGATTTTGTTGGTGAAATGAATCGCGGATTAGAGTTTTCGGTTGATAAAGATTCAGGCCGTGATGTCATTAAAGTCATCGATAAAAGCAGCGGTGATTTAGTAAAACAATACCCATCAGAAGAAGTATTAAGTCTAGTGGCCAAGTTATCAGACATGGTTGGCGGTTTAGTTGATACTAAAGTTTAAGTAACTAATTGATCTTGAAGTTAATTATTTTTTATCTAGTAGAGTAATTAGTACGCCAGTCATTGTGATTATTAAATATATAGAGGAGGCATCATGCCTGATTTAACGTTTACCGGAATAGGCTCAGGTTTACAGGTAAGTGAAATTGTTAGTGCTATTGTTGGTGCAGAAAGTGCTCCCTATATTTCTCGTGCTAATACAAAACAAGCGGCTATTACCACTGATATATCGGCTATTGGCGCATTAAAATCAGCCTTGGAGAGTGTCACTGAATCTATTGCTGACTTAGCTGATGTAGACAATTATCAATTACGGAAAACCAATGGTGCTGATAGTTTTGTTGGTATAACTGCGTCAAAAGACACTCAAATCGGTAGTTACTCCGTACAAGTTGATGCCTTAGCACAAGCACATAAACTTTCTTCAACGGCTTTTGCTGCCGATGAAGCAATTGGTGATGGGGTTATAACTATTGAAGTTGGAGAAAATAGTTTTTCTACTGTTTTATCACCAACCAATACCTTAGAAGATTTACGTGATCAAATTAATAATGGCCCTTTTACCGGGACCGACACGAATGACACTGTCATCGCTACTATTGTAACCGGTGATGATGGACAGCATTTGGTACTTACTAGTAAAGAAACTGGTTTAGAAAATGCCATTAAAATTACCGTGCAAGATGGTGATGGTGACGATACTAATAACAGCGGTTTATCTCGATTAGCTTATGATGCAGATGTAGCCTCGCCAACATTTGCTGCTAATATGACTGAAGTTAAAGCTGCAAAAGATGCGCAAATAACTATTGATGGTACTTTAGTGGTAACGAGCAGTGATAATGAATTTGAAAATGTTATTGATGGCGTTGATATTACGGCTAAAAAAATGCATGACGTTGATGACGATATTAGTGAAATAAGCTTTACTGCTAATAATTCAAATATTAAAGCGGGTTTAGAAAAATTTGTTGAAAGTTATAATGAACTGCAAGCATTAAGTAAGCAGTTAGGCGCTGCTAACGAAAATAGTGCAGGGCCACTAGCTGGTGATTCTTTACTTCGTGGTGTTATGAATAAATTACGCCAAGAATTCAGTGAAGGCTTTGATATTGGTAATGGTAATAGTTTGTCATTATCTGAATTAGGTGTTCGAAGTGATCAATATGGTGTTTTAAGTTTAGATACTGAAGATTTAAATGAGTATATTGATAGCGATATAGATGGCATACAACAGTTTTTTGTCGGCACCGATGACAATAACGGTTTTGCAGGTTCATTAGAAGAGTTAACCAATTTTTACACAGATTCAGATGGTATTATTCAAAACAGAATTGATACAGGAACAACTCAGTTAGATAAACTTGATGACGATTATCTTGCTTTTAATCGCAGAATTGAAGCCTTGGAAGCACGCCTATACTCTCAATATAATGCGATGGATTTGATTGTAGCTAATTTGAATTCTACAAGTTCTTATTTATTAGCGCAGCTTGATAATATGCCAGGGGTTGTTAGACAAGATAATTAGTTAAAATAGAAGCTTTAATTAACCCTAAAGGTTTAGTTAAAGCTTTTGATACGATTTCTTTATGTCTTTACTTTTTTTAAACCGAATAAGTTGTTCTGTAAGTGACTTTTTACATGTTACTGACTGTTCTGTTATTTGTGCATCTATTGAAACCATTTCGTTTAATAATTTAAGCTCTGCTGATATTTCATCTTTAGTTTTCTGCTCAAATAAAAATCGGATCAATTGTTGCCTTTGATCCGTTAGTTTACCTATATTGTGCTCTTTTGTTACATCACTTTGATTTAAATTATTGTCACGCGATGCACTTGCGCTTGTTTGATTATTGTTATTCTGATTGTTACTTGATGAGCCTTCTTTGATTTCTTTTTCAACAGATAATATATCCGACAGTAACTGTCGCGATATATCATTTATCTGTTTAAGAAGTAGTTTTGTATCAGGAACCACTAAAAGCTTACCTGCTCTTGATTTTCAAGTGGAATACTATCCCAACCTGACTTAATAGGGATCAATATTTGCGCAACTTCATTAAGTTTATCAATATCGTTATTTACACTTGCTTCAAGCAATTGCTCTGAGCAAAATTGATAGAGCGATGCCAAATTAGCAGAAACATCTCCCCCTTGTTTAAAATCAAGAGAGCCTTCTAATACACCTATTATTGCAATAGCATTTGATAACTCAGTGCCTTTCTTCGCGTAATTTTTTTGACTAATAGCACCTTTAGCGGTAGCTATATTATCAAGTAACTTTTGAAACAACATAGCAACTAACTGATAAGGTGAGGCTTGTTGAGCAGTACTCTTGTTAACTTGTTGATATTTCTTTAATGACGCGTGAGTCATAGATATCTCCTGCTTTAATACATTAACGTTATTATACTTAATTTATAAAAAATTGAGCATAATAAATTATGTTAAAGGTTGGTTGTTGATGGTGACAGCAAGGCCTTCAATTTTTGCTTTTTCGTAAGCTACTTGTAATACAGAGTGTTCAATATCATTAGCATCTTCAACGATACCGTTATCGTTAACTTCAATATTGTCCCAACCACGAGTGACTAAGTAATCTTCTATTTGTGCAAGTTGATCTTCTAATGGCATATTTAATGAGAACATATTGAACTCATGTCTGTCGCCTTTATTAAGGCTGTCATGATCTTTCATTAGTTCAGCCGTACCGTTAATAATTAACATCGAATAGTCCTATTAAATTTTTTTATTTCGATTAAGTGCTTTTTGATAAGCGTATTTCATGCCACTTTTTGTTTGTAGTGATAAAATATCGATATTACAATAAAATACAAGTTGTTAGCGGACTATTTTATGATGAATAGAACATTGTTCGTTGTTATTAAATAGAGTGTTATTTTTTTGACAAGGGATAATGTTAATTACTGACTCGTCAATTTCAGCTATAAAGTTCATTATTTTGTTTAATCAGCAAGCGTTACAGTAAAGTGATACTGACAAAAAAATGACAGCAGTGTCAATTTTTTGTTGATTAATCACAATAGCAAGTTAATATGACATAAAGAGTAATAATAAACGAATTAGCAGGAAATTATGCAAGGGAAAAAACATATTCTAGTCGTCGATAATGACGCTGAAAGACGTCATCAAATAGAAACAGTTTTAGCTTTTGTCGGCGAGTATTTTTATGTTTCGTCTGAAGATGACATTGATAAAAAGTTAGCCGAAACTCCTGATGTTTTGATGGTTATCCTTTGTGGTGACATATCAGAAAATTTACAAAGTCTTATTAAAAAGCATCCGACATGCCCATTTGTTTATCACGATATAATCGATAAGCAGAGCATCAAATGTTTTGCTAATATTGTGGGTGAGCTATCGACGCCATTAAATTACGCTCAATTAACTGAGCTCGTACATAATAGTCATCAGTATCATAATAACTTGCCCTCTAGGCGCGATGTTAATCTGCCAAATTCATTATTTCGCTCTTTGGTCGGCACTAGTGATCGTATGCAGCAAGTACGATTTTTAATTGAACAAGTAGCTTCGACTTCGGCGAATGTTTTAATTTTAGGCGAGTCGGGTACAGGGAAAGAGGTTGTGGCACGTAACATTCATGACCTTTCAGATCGAAGTAAAGGTCCGTTTGTGCCAGTTAACTGTGGCGCTATTCCCGCAGATTTGCTGGAAAGTGAATTGTTTGGTCATGAGAAAGGGGCTTTTACTGGCGCTATTTCTACCCGTAAAGGGCGCTTTGAAATGGCAGAAGGCGGCACACTATTTCTCGATGAAATTGGTGATATGCCCCAACCGATGCAAGTAAAGTTACTTCGGGTATTACAAGAACGTACGTTTGAACGTGTGGGCGGTGCTAAGAGTATAAAAGCAAATGTGCGTATTGTGGCTGCGACACATCAGCATTTAGAAGACATGATTAAAACAAATCAATTCCGTGAAGATTTATACTATCGCTTGAATGTTTTCCCCATTGAAACACCTGCGCTACGAGAACGAAAAGAAGACATTCCATTATTGCTACGAGAACTAATTTCTCGCTTTGCTTCTGAGCAAGGGCCGTCGGTTCGTTTTACAGATAAAGCGATTGAGTCACTACAAGAACACCCTTGGGCAGGCAATGTTCGAGAACTGTCTAATTTAATTGAACGTATGATCATCATGTATGGTGAACAGGTTGTACATGTTGAACAATTGCCCGCGAAATATCGACATATTGAAGTTGATGAATTTCACCCAGAGTATCCAGAAGAGCTACAAGAGCGTGAAGCGATTAATGCATTGTTTTCAGGTTTCGATTATGACGAAGATGATGATGAAACCGAATTAAATGATGCAGAGCAAACGGTAACATCACAGGGTAATACGGTTGATGTTTTACCCAAAGAAGGACTGAATTTAAAAGCATACTTAGCCGATCTTGAAGTCTCATTGATTAACCAAGCATTAGCTAAAAATGACTGGGTGGTTGCCCGCTCTGCAGAATTGTTGGGGATGCGAAGAACCACATTGGTAGAGAAAATGCGTAAATATAACCTGCAAAAAGAGAATCAATAAGCTCTCTCTAATACGAAAAAGAACAGTCTGCAGAGCTTAGACTTGCAGGCTGTATTTTATTCATCGACATTACGTACATGCCTATCGCTTAATTTATTTAAGTCTGAATATAAAAGTCTAAATATAAAAGTACTAACATTCAAAACACCAATGTACAAAATACTAGCGTAGGCATAATCACTATTAATGACTATTTATTTCAACGTTGATTCGGCTTAAGCGCGTACGGTTAAATAGAATTTAACCGTTACTGATTACTTCCTTAATAGAGCCGCCATTCTCTGTGTGCTTTGACCCTGTTTAATCGCAGATTCTAGTGATTGCTGAGCTAAACGCTTGCTAGAGTTTATTCAAAGACAGAACGGCAAAAATACCTTCGTCACTTATTTTAAACGTACTGTTTATTCCTTTATTTTTTAGTTTCCAGCCATTTTATTGACAGGCCAACTGTTATTGTAAAAAACGACTTTAAGTGTTGAATAACATAGCTTTAATTGATTGGCATAGTTCATGCTTTATTCGAGTGTACTTCTTTACTCGGGTGAAAAATTATGGCACTTGCCGTTTCGACATCGACCAACTCTTCCTCAACCAGCCCTGTGCTGAATCGTGTATTAACTTCACTTGATGAAGTGAATGTAAAATACGAGCAAACTAATCGATTAGAACGCGAAAGCTACTTGGGTGAATTAGCATTTTTACGTCAGCAAAATAAACAGTTGCAACAAGTTATTGATGTTATGCCTACCGGTATGATTATGCTTGACGGTAACGGCATTGTGGTAAAAATGAATGATACAGCACAACAGTTACTTGATGAGCCTATTTTAGGGCAACCTTGGTTTAACGTGATTAAACGATCGTTTAAGCCTCGAGCTGATGATTGGCATGAGGTTTCTTTAAATGATGGCCGTCGTGTAAAACTAGAAATTACTGCTTTAGGTGATCAACCAGGGCAACTGATCATGATCACTGATTTAACAGAAACACGTTTACTACAAGATAAACTGGGTCAATTACAGCGACTATCGTCTTTAGGGCGCATGGTATCTAAATTGGCGCATCAAATTCGTACACCACTGTCTGCGGCAATGTTATATGGCGCAAACTTACGAAACAAAAAACTTAATGAAGATGCACGAGTTAATTTCCAAGATAAATTAATGCTGCGTTTACATGATTTAGAGCAACAAGTGAATGACATGTTGCTGTTTGCTAAAAGTGGTAAGCAAGCTGTGGTTGAGCCGGTGAATGTTAATAAACTCATCGAACAAGCTAAGCAAGCTATTGAGCCGCAAGTTAGTCAAGCTGGTGCAAAAGTTAACCTTTATTTTTGTCAACAAGGTTGTGACATTCTAGGTAACGTTAGCGCGTTATCTGGCGCCATTCAAAACTTAATACATAACAGCTTATCGGTTATTAAAACTGACGCGGTTATTGATATTAGTGCCTATTGTCATGATGAATATGCTTATATTAGTGTTCGCGATAATGGTCCAGGAATTACAGCAGAGCTAGCTGATAAAATATTCGAACCTTTTTATACTTCAAGAAGCCAAGGCACAGGGTTAGGGCTTGCGGTAGTTAAATCGGTTACTAATGCCCATCAGGGCGAGGTTAGTTTGCTCAGTAAACCAGGTGAAGGCGCTCATTTTTGTATAAAAATCCCCAAGCTTGTGGGCGAAAAAATTAATGAAAACGTAAATAAAAATGAAAACGACGCCGTTTTGTCGAAGGAGTTTAGTCATGACCACAAGTAAGATTATGGTAGTCGAAGATGACGCCGGACTACGAGAGGCGCTTGTTGATACTTTGTTATTGTCAGGTTATCAATGTTTAGCGGTTGAATCAGGCGAAGAAGCACTGATAAAGCTAAAAACACACGCCGTTGATTTAGTGGTAAGCGATGTACAAATGGGAGGAATGTCAGGGTTATCTTTACTGAAGAGTATCCGTCATAATTACCCTAAGCTACCGGTATTAATTATGACCGCCTATGGCACGATTGATGATGCCGTGCAAGCAATGCGAGATGGTGCTTGTAATTATATGGCGAAACCTTTTGCGCCTGAAGTATTGTTGAATATGGTGAATCAATATGTACCGTTACAAATAAATGACGGTGCAGATCCTGTTGTTGCAGACGTTAGAAGCCTTGAATTACTTACTTTAGCGAAAAAAGTTGCCGCGACTGAAGCCTCAGTGATGATATTGGGTCCAAGTGGCTCAGGTAAGGAAGTACTCGCGCAATATATTCATAATTATTCGCCGCGCAGCCAAGCACCTTTTGTTGCTATTAACTGTGCTGCTATTCCTGAAAATATGCTTGAAGCGACGTTGTTTGGTTATGAGAAAGGCGCTTTTACCGGCGCTATTCAAGCTTGTCCTGGTAAATTTGAACAGGCGCAAGGCGGTACTATTTTACTTGATGAAATTACCGAAATGGATTTAAGCCTACAAGCGAAAATATTACGAGTGCTACAAGAGCGAGAAGTAGAGCGTTTAGGCGGACGAAAAACTATCAAACTAGATGTAAGAGTTGTTGCGACAAGTAATCGCGACATAAAAGAAGCGGTACAAGAGGGGATTTTTAGAGAAGATTTATACTACCGTTTAAATGTGTTCCCGTTAACTTGGTTGCCATTGAATGAACGTCGAGACGACATTCTACCACTGGCTAAACATTTAATTACTCGCATTTGTCAAAAAGACGGTAATGTGATCCCTGAATTTACAGCTGCCGCTCGCAGCAAGTTACAAGCATATGATTGGCCAGGTAATGTTCGTGAGTTAGATAATGTTGTACAACGCGCACTAATATTACAAAGCGATCGTTGTATTGATGCTAATGATCTATTAATTGATGATTTTGAACCACCTAAAGCACAAAGTGATGTTGTAGATACCGCAAAAGATGACAAATTAGGCAGTGAACTTAAGCTGCAAGAGCATCAAATAATTTTAGATACACTACATGCGTGTCGTGGTAGTCGTAAAGATGTTGCTGAACGCTTAGGTATAAGTCCACGAACTTTACGTTATAAAATTGCTCGTATGCGTGACAGTGGTATTCAAATACCGTTATAAAAATTAAAAAACATAGCTTAAAGCGACGAAATTAACGTCGCTTTTTTTATTGTTTTATTTAGTCGTTCTACTTTTAATATTTTACTTATCTAATTGATTTTATTGTTTTATTAATAGTTATCTACATTTATCACCATCTAGCTTTCCTCTACACTTCAATGTATTTAAGCTCAGCATCTTTAGCTTGGCACTATGCTTGCTTTATCACTAGTTAATATTAAGTAACAACAAATTGACGCAAGTGAGTTAGCCATGGATATTAAAACCAATTCTCTATACGCCCAAATGCAAAGCATGTCGATGGAAGCCATGGGTAATCGCTTACCTATCGGCGGCGAAAATGGCATGGGTACACCACCTGTTAGTAAAGCCGGTAGTGATTTTGGCAGCTTATTAAAAGATGCTGTTAATAGTGTTAATGACTTACAACAAGATGCAGGTGCTAAACGCACGGCATTCGAGATGGGTGATCGTAGCGTGACACTAGCGGATACCATGATTACAGCATCTAAAGCAGGTATTGCGTTCGATGCTACTGTTCAGGTACGTAATAAGTTTGTTGAAGCTTATAAAGAAATTATGAGCATGCCTGTATAGCAGCTCAATGGTTAATTGATATTTCAAGAATAAAATCCGAGCTATGTGGAGAAGTTAAGTGGCAGATTCAACAGACAACACAAATTTAATGCTGACAAATGGTAGCAATGATATGGTTGCTAACGACGGCGATGATGGTGTCGTAGGTGAACAAAAATCAGGTTTAGCGGCTGCCATGGGCAATGTTGATTTTCTTCGTCAAATGACCATCGTGATTGCGCTAGCCATTTGTTTTGCTATTGCCATTTTTGTCATCATGTTGGCCAATCAGCCGGAATATCGCTTTTTAACCAAATTACCAACAGAGCAACTGATCAAAACCATGGATTTCCTTGATAGTAATCAAGTTGAATACCGTCAAGAAAACAACACAATATCTGTAGAAAGTGATGAATACCAGAATGTTAAGTTAATGCTAGCACGAGAAGGCTTAACAGAAGGGCCATCAGAAGGTAGTGAAATTCTGATGCAAGATATGGGCTTTGGTGTAAGTCAGCGCCTTGAAAGTGAACGCTTAAAGCATTCTCGTGAGCAACAACTGGCACGTACTATTGAAGAATTAAAAACAATTTCTCGCGCACGAGTTTTATTAGCTATTCCTCGTGAAAACGTTTTTGCCAAACGTTCTAAAAATCCATCAGCAACCGTGGTATTAACCTTACATCGTGGTCGTTTATTATCTGAAGAAGAAGTTGACTCGGTAGTTGATATTGTCGCATCTGCAGTTCAAGGCATGGATCCAAATCGTGTTACTGTGACTGACCAAAATGGTCGTCTACTTAATTCTGGCTCGCAAGACTCAGTCTCTTCTCGTTCACGTAAAGAATTTGAAATTGAACAAAAACGTGAAAAAGAATATATGGATAAAATCGATTCGATTTTAATTCCAGTGGTAGGGCTAGGTAATTATACAGCGCAAGTTGATGTTGCCATGGACTTTACTAATACTGAAGAAACACAACGTCGTTACAATTCAGATTTGCCCGCTTTACGTAGTGAGATGAAAGTTGAAGATAACACTATTGGTGGTTTATTGGGAGGTATCCCTGGAGCCTTAACTAATCAACCGCCACTTGATAGCAATATTCCTGAAAATGCGACTGGCAGCGCACAGCAACAAAGCATGCCTGGTCGTAAACATAGCGAATCAACCCGTAATTACGAACTTGATGAAGCTATTAGTTATACCAAGCAACAAACGGGTGTTATACATCGTATCAGCGTGTCGGTTGCTCTAGATTATTTATCGGAAGTTAATGCGGAAGGTGAGCCAACGCCAACACCTCGTTCGGTTCAAGAAATGGCTAATATCCGCCGTTTATTGCAAGGAAGTATTGGCTTTAGTTTACAGCGTGGCGATTCATTAGATGTCGTGACTTTACCATTTTCTCGTCCAGATGTTATCGCTGTAGAAGAAACACCTTTATGGAAAGATCCTGCTATTTATAAATATGCGAAATTGATTGGCGCAGTCATCTTAATTGCAACTCTGTTTTTTGCCGTTGTTCGTCCAATGTTGAAACGTTTAATTAATCCAGAGCAAACTCCTAGCGGTTACGGTGATAAATCACTTGATAGCCATATTGACTTGGGTGATGAGACTATGGATATGCTAACATCTGAATTTGATGCCGGCGCCGTTGG
Source organism: Cognaticolwellia sp. (assembly GCA_049642265.1). Taxonomy (GTDB): domain Bacteria; phylum Pseudomonadota; class Gammaproteobacteria; order Enterobacterales; family Alteromonadaceae; genus Cognaticolwellia. Next base: position 11,018 of record JBAROR010000110.1, read on the forward strand.
CTTCGCACCAGATGGTAGTTTACAATTACCAGACTTACACCGCGATGAAGATGTCTTGAAAGCGGTACGAGCATTAGTGGCAAATGAGCCAGAATTATCGTCGCAAGTAGTTAAAAGTTGGTTGAACGAAGATGAGTGATGAAAGCCAAGAACTAGCAGAAATGCAGAAATCCACTGGATTTGATGTCAATAAGCTCGATGGTGGCGAAAAAGCTGCCATTCTATTATTGAGTCTATCAGAAGAAGATGCTGCACAAATACTGAAACACTTAGAGCCGAAGCAAGTGCAAAAAGTGGGTACGATCATGGCCGGGATGGAAGATTTTACTCAACAAAAAATTACGGCAGTGCATAAGTTATTTATTGATGAGATTCAAAACTTCTCCACTATTGGCTTCCAAAGTGAAGAGTTTGTGCGTAAAGCATTAACCGCAGCTTTAGGCGAAGATAAAGCCGGTAACCTCATCGATCAAATTGTTATGGGGGGCGGTGCTAAGGGTCTTGATTCCTTAAAATGGATGGACTCGAAGCAAGTGGCTAATATTATTCGTAATGAGCATCCTCAAATTCAAACCATTGTTTTATCTTATCTTGAGCCCGAACAATCAGCAGAAATAATGACTCAGTTTGCGGACAAAGTTCGTTTAGACTTAATGATGCGTATTGCCAATTTAGAAGAAGTTCAACCAGCGGCATTACAAGAGCTAAATGAAATTATGGAGAAACAGTTTGCGGGTCAAGCTGGTGCACAAGCAGCTAAAATGGGCGGCTTGAAGGCAGCAGCAGATATCATGAACTACTTAGATACGAATGTTGAAGGTATGTTGATGGATTCAATTCGTGAACACGACGAAGAAATGAGTCAACAGATACAAGATCTGATGTTCGTTTTCGAAAACTTGTCGGATGTTGATGATCGCGGTATTCAAGCCATTTTAAGAGAAGTTCAACAAGATGCCTTAATGAAAGCAATTAAAGGTACCGATGACGCCTTGAAAGAAAAAATTATGGCCAATATGTCTAAACGTGCGGCTGAAATGCTAGCAGACGACCTTGAAGCTATGGGACCTGTTCGTATTAGTGAAGTTGAAGCGGCACAAAAAGAAATTCTGTCAGTAGCACGCCGATTATCTGATGCCGGTGAAATTATGCTAGGTGGCGGCGGTGGCGGCGATGAATTCTTATAAGAATAAATTAGAGACTTTTCAATAATGAAACCGCTTTCTCCAAATAGTGCTGCAGCGATAACTGCAGCCGACGCCGAAAATATTGACACTTGGTCAGTACCTGATGTGCAAGCAAGATCTGCTGATGATGAAAGTAAAACTAACGCCTTTGGTAAATCACGTAGTTGGCGTTATGAACCACCGGAAGAAACAGAAGTTGCGGAGCCGGTACCATTAAAGGCTGAAGAGATTGAAGCAATTCGACAAGCCGCGTTTGAAGAAGGCTTAAATCAAGGTAAAGAAGAAGGCTTTGCTCAAGGGGTTGAAGACGGCAAGGTGAGTGGTCATCAAGAAGGATTAAGCTCTGGGCATGAGGAAGGAATCGCACAAGGTTTAGCGCAAGGCAAAGAAACTAGCGAGCAACAAATTGCAGCAATGCAGGCGCTGTTGGAACAATTACACCAACCGATGGCGAATATTGAAAAAAATATCGAAGCGCAGTTATTACAGTTAGTCGTGCAATTAACTCAAGCCGTGACTAAACATGAAGCCAAAACGAATCCTGACATTTTATTGTCGGCCATCGCTGAAGGTGTTAAAGCGCTACCAGGTCAAGAGTCCCAAATACAAATTTTACTTAATCCACAAGATATTAAATTGGTTGAACAGCAATTTGGTGCAGGGCATATTCAAGCGCAAGGGTGGCGTTTACTTGCGGCTCCACAATTAAGTCCCGGCAGTTGTCAAATTGAAAATAGCACTTCGAATATTGATCTTAGCGTTAAATCGCGTTTGAACGAAGTTTTGGAATCGTTCTTAGAAGAAGCTTTACATCAATAAACTTTACCCATCATTGTTAAGCTTTGGTTAAATGACATGCGGCTAGATAGCTAGTCAGATTCGCATGATTATACTCAAGATGGTTAAACTGCATAGTGCAGTGTGAAATAAACGCCAAGTAATATAGAACCTATGAAAGATGAAGCATTGCTAATTATTTTGTAGGTCGGACTTTAATTCGTCAAACTGATAGCATAACTACTAAGTTCTAGACAATATTACGTCTTTAAAGTGGTCGCTTGATGCAAGTGCATGAGCTCTAAATTTATTTAACAAGCGTGAAAATCCTATGGTTGACATAACTCGCATAACAGAACGTTTAAAAAGCTGTGAAAAGCTTATTCATCCGCACAGTATCTCTGTTGCTGGACGTTTAGTGCGTGTGGTTGGTTTAACCTTAGAAGCCGTGGGTGTTAAAGCGCCTGTTGGCAGTCAATGTTTGGTTGAAACATCTCAAGGCGATCTGATTGCTGAGATTGTCGGCTTTGCTCAAGATATTACTTTCCTGATGCCAGAGCAAAGCTTACAAGGTGTGTTACCCGGTGCACGCGTTGTACCGTTATCAACGAAAGCACGTTTACCACTTTCCATGGATTTGTTAGGTAGAGTCATTGATGGTGTTGGTAAACCACTCGATGATAAAGGACCGATTAAAGTCTCTGAGAGTTATAAATCTGACAATAAACCTATTAATCCCTTGTCTCGTCGAGCCATTACCGAGCCTTTAGATGTTGGCGTTCGCTCAATAAACAGCTTTCTAACTGTTGGCGTAGGTCAACGTATGGGTCTGTTTGCTGGCTCAGGTGTTGGTAAAAGTGTGTTGTTAGGTATGATGACGAGAGGCACAAACGCCGATGTTATCGTGGTCGGGCTAATTGGTGAGCGTGGCCGAGAAGTGAAAGAGTTCATTGAAGAAATTCTTGGTGAAGAAGGTCGTGCTCGTTCGGTTGTTGTCGCAGCTCCTGCCGATAATTCAGCTTTGATGCGACTTAAAGGCTGTGAAACGGCTCTGCAGATCAGTGAATACTTTCGTGACCAAGGTTTAAAGGTTTTATTATTAATTGATTCATTGACCCGTTATGCACAAGCACAGCGTGAAATCGCCCTTGCAGTAGGCGAGCCACCGGCAACCAAAGGTTATCCGCCTTCGGTTTTCTCTAAATTACCACAGTTAGTTGAACGCGCAGGAAATGGTGGTGATGGTCAAGGCTCTATTAGTGCATTTTTTACCGTTTTAACGGAGGGAGATGACTTACAAGATCCTATTGCTGATGCGGCGCGTGCTATTTTAGATGGTCATATCGTTTTGTCTCGAAAGCTGGCCGATTCAGGACATTATCCTGCTGTCGATATTGAAGGCTCTATCAGCCGTGTAATGCCAATGGTTACAAGCGATGAGCATCAGCAACTTGCTCGGCAATTAAGACAAATATATGCCTTATATCAAGAAAACAAAGACTTAATTTCAATTGGCGCTTATAGCAGGGGAACTGATCCCAGAATAGATCAAGCAATTGACTTACAACCCGTTATTCAATTTTTCTTACAGCAAAAAACGTTAGACATTATTCCTTACGATCAGAGCTTAGCCCAGCTGCAAGAAGTATTAGCCGCGGCGCAAGCCCATGCTCAGCAAAAACAATAAGCATAATAATTCATCGGTATTAAGCAAATGAAGCAATTGAACACGTTATATAAATTTGAGCTTGATAAAGAGCAGAAAGCGTCGCAAGCGTTACAGGCGGCGGAATTTGATTATCAGCAGCACAAAGAACGTTTGAAAAATGTAAGTGATTACCGTTTGGAGTACATGCGTCGACTCAATGAACGTTCAATTGCCGGTATTGATAGTGCTACTTATAGTCATTTTCATGCTTTCATTGCGAAATTAGATAATGCGGCACAACAAGTAAAGGTGGCAGCCCATCAAGCAAAAGCCTTGGTTGAAAGCCGGAAAGCACAATGGTTAGCGCAAAGAAAAAAAATACAAGCGGTAGAATTATTACGAGATAAAAAACTGGCAGCATTGCAATTAATTGCTAATAAACAGGAACAAAAAATGTTCGATGAAATGGCCACTCAACAATTTATCCGACGTCAACGTTAAGTGTAACCATCACATTTTTCATACCCCTTAGCTTCATTTTTTCACTTTTGGAATAAAATTTGCTTACTTAACGGTTAGAAATGGTGAAGTGAATCGTGTTGTAAGTCTACGTTAAGAAAGGTTTGTTATGTCTCAAATGAATTTTGTATCTGTTGATGTTAGCCAAAGCTCTGATATGCAAGGGAGTAATGGTAACGTAGCTAAAAAAAGTCAAGCTAAGACGAGTGCTTTTTCAGATGCTATGGAGCAACATTATCCTAAGCAGAAAATTGCCGACTTAGATAAAAACAACAAGCAAAATGGCAATGTTGTGCCCAAAACGGCAATCGATCCTAATGATGCTCATACATTACCCGTACCTTTACAACCTGAAGATGATTCTTTAAGTGGTAAGCTAACGGCTAATGATGATGTTCACACCCTACCTGTACTCGCGTCACCAGACGATAAAGCGCTAAAACTCAAACTAAACACTAACGATGACGCTCATACGTTACCGGTACCTATCTCACCTGAAAGCGATGCATTGAAAGCTAAGTTAATCGCGAATGACGACGAACATACGTTACCAGTACCTTTGTCTCCAGAAAGTGATGCCTCGAAAGTTAAACTCACCGCTAACGATGACGAACATACGTTACCGGTACCTTTGTCTCCAGAAAGTGATGCCTTGAAAGTTAAACTCACTGCTAACGATAATGAACATACGTTACCAGTACCTTTGTCACCAGAAAGTGATGCATTGAAAGTCAAGCTCACTGCTAACGATGACGCCCATACGTTACCGGTACCTTTGTCACCAGAAAGTGACGCATTGAAAGTTAAACTCACTGCTGACGATGACGCTCATACGTTACCAGTACCTTTGTCTCCAGAAAGTGATGCCTTGAAAGTTAAGCTCATTGCTAACGATGACGCCCATACGTTACCAGTACCTTTGTCTCCAGAAAATGAAGCATTGAAAGTTAAGTTAACTGCTAACGATGACGCTCATACGTTACCAGTAATTCTTTCGCCAACTAGTGCTAAGAGTCAAAGCTCTGAATCGCAAGGTGTAAACACCAAAGATGATATAGCCGGTGATTTATTAAAAATGCTGAGTGGCGTAGATAAGCTATTAACAGGGGCTAATGTAGAACAAGTAGCTCAAGAGCAGGTATTGTCTGAGGCAGAAAATGCGTTAGCAAAGGCAGTTACAGCAGAACAAGTACAATTATCTTCAAATACGATTAGTGAAGAAAATGCCAAACAGCTTAAAGATGTCAAAAATGGTGAAGCGCAAGTAGCAAATGATAAAATACTTGCCGAGGCTTCAGCAGCACAACAAGCAAATACAGCTGAACTTAAGCGCAGTAATGAACCAATGCCAACGAAGACGGTAAATCAAAACACCGCAGCCGTTGCTTCAACACCATCAACGAATGTCGTTGTTGATGATAGCGTTGAAGTAGCCAATGATGAAACACTCGCTAAAGCCGCTAATAACAGCTTAGAAGCAGAGAAACTAGCGAAAGCTGAAATAGAGAAACCGCCATTACAAGCTGAAAAGGTAGCCTCAAGCTTTAATCAAACATTAGACGAACGAACGGCTAAGCCTTTAGCCAGTATAGCTGACATCGCGGCTCAGGAAGCAGAAAGTATTGAAAGCGTAATGAACCCAGCATCGTCAAACACAGCGCAAATACAAAAATCAATCACAGCGCTCAACACTGAAACTATTGCTATCTACCGTAAAGATTTTTCTGATGCGGTTAAAGATAAAGTGATGGTGATGATCAACCAAAAAATTCAACAAGTTGAAATTCAACTTGATCCCCCTGAAATGGGTAATATTCATGTACGAGTGAATTTACAAAACGAACAAGCAGCAGTGCAATTTGTAGTACAGAACCAGCAGGCAAAAGAAGCTTTAGAACAAAATATGGGCAAATTACGCGATATGCTTGCCGAAAATGGTGTTGATGTCGGGGAAGCAAATATAGAGCAGCGCCAAGCTCAAGATCAACAAGGTAATGACTTTAACGGACAAGCTAATGGTGGCCAAAGTGGCACATCGTCCGAAGAGACAAGTAATAAAAATGATAATCCAGTTGGTAACATGCTGAAAGCTTCATCAACAGGGGTCGATTACTATGCTTAATTTATTAATAGCATGGAGCATATATTGATAAAACTCATTGGATTAGGGGCTATTCAACGATATAGTTCAACCATAGAGATAAAAACGCTTTTAAGGTAGGGAACATGGCAGACGAAAATGAATTGCAGCTGGATAGTTCAGCTAAGAAAAAAAAGCTGATTATTATTATCGCTATTGTGCTGGTTTTAGTTATTGGTGGCGGTGCTGCTGCATTTTTTATGATGGGCGGCGAAGATGAAGTTTCGCAAGCTGATATGGATGCGGCCTTAGATTCTGGCTCTACAACCGAAATGACAGAAACAGCCAACTCTGATGAAAAGTTTGGCTCTGCCCTTTATGTGCCAATGCCAAGACCTTTCCGTTTTAATGTTCCAGGGGCCGTGCGCGATCGTTTTGTTGAAATTCGAGTACAATTACTCGTTAGAGGCTCAGATAATGAAGAAGCGGCTAAAAAGCATGTTCCGCTTATTGAAAATACACTACTGGCGGTATTTTCTCAGTCTAATGCTGACGACTTAGCGACCAGTGCTGGAAAAACCGCGTTAAAGCAAAGATCTTTGGTCGAAGTGCAAACCATCATGACGGAAGTTGAAGGCAGTGCCGTTGTCGAAAAAGTACTATTTACCGGCTTTGTGATGCAGTAAGTTGTGATCAGCGTAACTAAATTAATTAGATAAAGAGACTATCGAGTGAGTGATTTATTATCTCAAGACGAAATTGATGCACTTTTACACGGTGTCGATGATGTTGAAGAGGAAGATGCAGAAGAGGACTTTTCTAAAATAGAAGGGACCTCTGATTATGACTTCTCTTCACAGGATCGTATTGTTCGTGGTCGTATGCCGACGTTGGAAATGGTCAACGAACGTTTCGCACGTCACATGCGTATCAGCTTGTTTAACATGATGCGTCGAACCGCAGAAGTTTCCATTAACGGCATCCAAATGATCAAGTTTGGTGAATACGTGCATACTCTATTTGTGCCTACAAGCTTGAATATGGTGCGTTTTCGACCGTTAAAGGGAACAGCACTAATCACCATGGAAGCTCGGTTAGTCTTTATCTTAGTTGACAATTTTTTTGGTGGTGATGGTCGATACCACGCTAAAATTGAAGGTCGAGAATTTACGCCGACAGAGCGCCGTATCGTACAGATGCTGTTAAAAATTATTTTTGAAGATTACAAAGAAGCATGGTCACCGGTGATGGATGTGTCGTTTGAATACCTCGACTCAGAAGTTAACCCGTCTATGGCTAATATTGTTAGCCCAACAGAAGTGGTTGTGATTAGCTCTTTTCATATCGAACTTGATGGTGGCGGCGGTGATTTTCATGTTGCCTTACCTTATTCGATGTTAGAGCCTATTAGAGAGCTACTTGATGCTGGTGTACAAAGTGACAAAGAAGACACCGACATGCGTTGGTCTAAGGCATTGCGCGATGAGATTATGGATGTGCCAGTCGAATTATCAACCAGGTTTCTTGAAGTTGAACTGACACTGCAAAAAATAATGGATTTTAAAGCGGGTGATATTATCCCGATTGAAATGCCTGATCATATTACCGTGTTAGTAGAAAACCTCCCGTCATTTAGGGCTAAGCTCGGCCGTAGTCGTGATAATTTAGCACTAAAAATTGAATCAAAAATTAGACGTCCAGAGTCAGTGAAGTCTGAACTCACTATTTTGACTAAAGGTGGAAAGCGTTTAGACAGCGATGCTGAACTACACTTACTCGAAGATGATTTATAGGTGTTGTTGATAAAAGTATTTATTAAATGTGGTGTAAAAATCGCATAACGGCATAATAGGTAAATAATAAACGAGTCGCGTGGTTATTTTGACGTTACCCGATGAAAATTGAGGCAAAACAGCATGAGCACAGAAAAAGAAAATGATTTAGGCATGTGGGATGAAGCGATGGATGAACAAGCCGCCGCTGAAGCTGCAGAAACGGTCGAATTAGAAGAGTTACAAGAAGATAGTGAAACTATTACTGGTGAAGATAAACGTAAACTCGATGCTATTTTAGATATCCCTGTCACCATTTCTATGGAAGTTGGCCGGAGTAATATTAGTATTAGAAACTTGTTACAACTTAACCAAGGTTCAGTCGTAGAGCTTGATCGAGTCGCTGGTGAAGCGCTTGACGTTTTGGTTAATGGGACATTAATCGCTCATGGTGAAGTTGTGGTCGTTAACGATAAGTTTGGTATCCGTTTGACCGATGTTATTAGTCAAGTAGAACGTATTAAAAAGTTAAAATAGTGCCCATGAAAAAACTTTTGTCAGTCATCATGGTGTGGTTCAGCTTATCAACATTTGTAAATGCTGAAGAAGCGGTTAGCGATAGCAGTTTACTAGAGGTTGCTCCCGTTGAGGTTGGAAAACATGTTGCGGCTAACATGGATGCCATGAGCATGATATTGTCATTATTGATGGTATTAGCCGTGATTGTTGTAAGTTCAATGATTTTAAAACGCTTCCAAGGCGTGCGTCATACCCTGAATGGTTTGAAAATAGTCACTAGTTTGCACTTAGGGGCAAAAGAAAAGTTAGTTGTTGTTCAAGCCGGAGAAAAACAATTATTACTGGGTGTGACAGCGCAACAAATTACTTTGCTAGAAACACTCGATGAACCGTTGGTAAATGCCAAAGAAAATAGTGTCGATTTTGCTCAGTCGTTAGCAAAACTACTCAAACCAAAAGCTGTTAAAACCTATGATAAACAAAAATAAAAAATCATTATTTTCGTCAAATAAAATCGTAACTTTTATACTTACGATTTTGTTGTTTTTACTGATGGGTAATACTAGCTTTGCCGCCGATGATCTTTCATTATCGGCATTGAAACTGACAACGAATCCTGATGGCTCGCAAGAGTACTCTGTCACCTTACAAATTCTAATTTTTATGACCGCGCTGAGTTTTATTCCAGCAGCGGTGATAATGATGACATCGTTTACCCGTATTGTGGTCGTGATGGCGATTTTAAGACAGGCATTTGGCTTGCAACAAACCCCTTCAAATCAGGTGATTATTGGTATTACCTTATTTATGACGTTATTTATTATGACGCCGGTTTATAACGAGATTAATGAACGCGCTATTCAGCCTTATTTACAAGACCAATTAACCTCAGTTGAAGCGATTAATAAAGCTAAAGTGCCATTACGTGCTTTTATGTTAGAGCAAACTCGTATTAAAGATTTAGACACTTTGGCGCAAATGGCTGGTATAGATCAAGTTGATCAACCTACAGATCTACCCATGACAGTGATTATTCCAGCCTTTGTTATTAGTGAGTTAAAAACGGCTTTTCAAATCGGTTTTATGTTATTTATTCCTTTTTTGATTATCGATTTAGTGGTCGCCAGTATTTTAATGGCGATGGGGATGATGATGCTATCTCCGATGATCGTATCTTTGCCCTTTAAACTGATGCTATTTGTGCTTATTGATGGCTGGAATTTAGTGATAGGTACGTTGGCAACGAGTTATGGTATGGGAGCCACGTAATGGGTCCTGAGGTATTTGTTGATATTTTACGAGACGCGCTACTGCTGGTTATTATACTGGTGAGCGCCGTTATTGTGCCAAGTTTAATTATTGGTTTGATCGTGGCGGTGTTCCAAGCGGCTACATCGATCAATGAACAAACGTTAAGTTTTTTACCTCGCTTAATTGTTACCTTGCTAGCATTGATTATGGGAGGGCATTGGTTAGTACAAAAACTAATGGATTATGCCATACGACTAATTGGTAGCATCCCTAGTGTGGTGAGTTAATCATGGAGTTCACCGAGTCAGTTATTAATCAAAGTATGGCTGACTTTCTATTGCCGCTTGCACGTATTTCAGCGATGGTGATGTCAATGATTGGCTTAGGGGCAAAAGCAATCCCTTCGCGCGTAAAGTTATTCTTCTGCGTTGCTATTACCGCAGCGGTAATGCCAGCACTGCCACCAACGCATGTTGATGATATGTTTTCACTGGCAACCACGTTGCTGATTGGTGAGCAAATGATTGTCGGCATTATGTTGGGCTTTGTCACCGTGATGGTTGTTAATACTTTTACATTAGCCGGACAAATTATTGCTATGCAAACCGGTTTAGGTTTCGCTTCTCTTGTTGATCCTGCTAGTGGAACTAGCGTTCCTGCCGTTGGACAATTCTTCTTAATTTTATCTACTTTACTGTTTTGGGGCTTAGATGGACATTTAGCTTATTTACAGTTTGTTGTTGCTAGCTTCGATACTATTCCTATTCCTGCCAGCGAATTTTCTAGTGTGAAGTTTAAAGAGATCGCAGAGTGGGGCGGTTGGATGTTTGCCACCGCTTTATCGCTCGCAATTGCACCATTAACCGCGATGTTATTAATTAACTTCTCATTTGGTATTATGACGCGTGCCGCACCGCAATTAAATATTTTTGCCATTGGTTTTCCTATCACCATGTGTGCAGGTTTACTAATAATGTGGTTAACAATGGGTAATTTCTATAGTCACTTTGTTATGCAATGGCAACGAGCATTAGACTTTAGCTGCTATCTTATCGATTGCGGAGCTGCGCCTTAATGGCAGAGTCTGATAGCGGTGAAAAAACCGAAGAACCGACGGCTAAAAAACTTTCAGATGCTCGAAAGAAAGGACAGATAGCACGTTCAAAAGATTTAGGCACAATGTTTGTTTTAGTCGGTAGCGCGGCGGCATTAATGCTAATGGGCAACTCTTTAGTTGAAGGTTTGTCGAAAATGATGACGCGACTGTTTAGCTTAAGTCGTAAAGAAACTATGGATGTTCATGCTTTATATCAAATAGTTAATGATAGCGTTAGCGCCATTCTAGTGCCTTTCCTTTGGATACATATTATTATTATTTTTGCTGCTTTGATCGGTAATACCTTGCTCGGGGGCATTAATTTTTCTTGGGAAGCTATGGCACCAAAAGCCAGCAAGCTTTCACCTTTAGCTGGCTTTAAACGCATGTTTGGTATGCAAGCTTATGTTGAGCTGATTAAGTCTATTTTGAAGTTTTTTGTGGTATTTATTTCTGCTTATTTACTGCTGAGTAGTTTGTTTGGTCAAATCGTGAATTTAAGTACAGAAAATATCCCGCAAAACTTCTCTCATGCTGTGACTTTATTACTTTGGATGTTTCTAGCTTTAGCATTATCAATTGGCATTATTGTGGTCATTGATGCGCCTTATCAAGTATGGAAACATAACAAAGAGTTAAAAATGTCCATGCAAGAAATTAAAGATGAAATGAAAAACTCTGAAGGTAGCCCAGAGACAAAAGGACGTGTCAGAAGAGCACAATATGAAATGTCACAGCGGCGTATGATGCAGGAAGTGCCTAACGCTGATGTGGTGATCACGAACCCTACTCATTACTCTGTAGCGCTCAAGTATGATGCTGAAGCGGGAGGCGCACCGATATTGTTAGCCAAAGGCATAGATGAAATGGCCTTACACATTCGTACCATTGCTAAAGAGCATCAAGTGGAGATAGTCGCGTCACCGGCGTTAGCTCGTTCGCTTTATTACACCGCTGAGCCTAATGAAGAAATCCCTGAACAGTTATTTGCTGCCGTGGCACAAATATTAGCGTTTATTTTTCAACTTAGTGCTCATAAAAAAGGGCAGGCAAAACGGCCCAAAGCGATCGCCAAAAACTTACCTATTCCTGATGACTTTCGTTATTAGTGATGAGATTGGCAACTTTTTATTTGCTATATCATTTCCAAATAAATAAAACTTATTATTAGATTTAGCATAAGTGGCTGCGCATGCATCAATAACAAGGCCGTGTTTGTTGACTTAAATATCCTCTGCGGTGATGTGTTTAACAATATCAAATTAAACGTAAGGTAAAAAAGTTAATTCAATTGGTATGATTGTTGCTTTTCTGATGGTATGTCAAAAAGCTATCACTAAGATCTCATGCAGTTAGCAGCCAGTTTTAATCATTTAAAAAAACAAAATCTTAACCTACTTTCTGGTTTAGGAACGCCATTCCTTGTGATGGCAGCGCTTGGTATGGTTATTTTGCCCATGCCAGCATTCTTGCTCGATATTTTGTTTTCTTTCAATATTGCCCTTTCCTTAGTTGTGCTATTGATCACGGTTTATACTTTAAAGCCGTTAGAGTTTGGTTCATTTCCTGCGGTACTGCTTATCGCCACCATTTTACGTTTAGCACTTAATGTCGCCAGTACTCGAATTGTATTGCTCGAAGGTCATGAAGGCCCAGCAGCGGCGGGTAAAGTTATTGAAGCGTTTGGCTCGGTAGTTATCGGCGGTAATTATGCTGTTGGTTTAGTTGTTTTCCTTATCCTCATTATCATTAACTTTGTGGTAATAACTAAAGGTGCAGGGCGAATTTCAGAAGTTACTGCACGTTTTACCCTTGATGCTATGCCAGGTAAACAGATGGCGATTGATGCCGATCTAAATGCCGGTTTCATTACCGCAGATCAAGCACGTGAGCGTCGAGTAGAAGTTACGAGTGAAGCTGACTTTTATGGTTCGATGGACGGTGCTAGTAAATTTGTTAAAGGTGATGCGGTTGCGGGCATCCTCATTTTATTTATCAATATTGTTGGCGGTTTAGTTATAGGCATGGTTCAACATGATTTGAGCTTTGATACCGCAGTAGAGATTTATACCTTACTGACTATTGGTGACGGTTTAGTGGCGCAAATCCCTGGATTGTTATTATCAGTTGGTACCGCGATTGTCGTGACTCGTCAAAATACTTCGCAAGATATGGGGGAGCAAGTTAGTAGTCAACTTGGTCAAACCAAGTCACTATATATTGCTGGTGGCGTGATGTTTGTGATGGGTATTATTCCGGGCATGCCACATTTTTCGTTTTTAATCTTTGCGGTATTAATTACAGCAGTCGCTTTTTTTAGTAGCAAATACAAAACAGCTAAAGCTGCTGAATTGATTGAACAAGGTGAAGCCGCTGAAGTTCAACATCAACAGCAAGAAGCTGAAGTGAAAGATCTTGGTTGGGATGATGTTAATCATGTCGATATTATTGGTCTGGAAATTGGTTATCGTTTGATCCCGCTAGTAGATAAAGCGCAAGGTGGAGAACTACTTAATCGCATCAAAGGAGTGAGAAAGAAACTTTCACAAGAATTTGGCTTTTTGGTACCGGCAGTTCATATTCGCGATAATTTAGATTTAGACCCTAATAGTTACCAAATATCACTGATGGGAGTAACGGTCGGTAATGCCGAAATTCGTCATGACCATGAATTAGCAATCAATCCAGGTCAAGTATTTGGCAAACTTGAAGGTGTTGCAACGAAAGATCCTGCCTTTGGCTTAGATGCCGTGTGGATTAAGCAAGATCAACGAGAGCATGCACAATCGCTTGGTTATACAGTGGTTGATTCTGCAACGGTATTGGCAACACATTTAAGCCAAATATTAACTAATAATGCGGCGCAATTATTAGGTCATGAAGAAGTACAGAATTTATTAGATATGCTGGCGAAGAGTTATCCTAAGCTGATTGAAGGTTTGATCCCTGATGTTTTATCATTAGGCAGTATCGTTAAAGTATTGCAGAACTTAATGAATGAAGGTGTGCCAGTGCGTGATATGCGCAGCATTATTCAAACATTAGTGGAGTATGGTCCAAAGAGCCAAGACCCAGAAATCTTAACCGCAGCTGTGCGGATAACACTACGTAAATTCATTGTCCAAGAGTTAGTTGGACCGACCACTGAAGTACCTGTCATAACTTTGTCACCAGAGTTGGAACAAATGTTGCACCAGTCAATGCAAATGGCTGGAGACGATGGCGCAGGTATCGAACCAGGTTTAGCGGAAAGGCTACAAAAATCACTGACAGATGGTGCACAGCAGCAAGAAATGGCTGGCGATACACCGGTTTTATTAACGTCAGGTATTTTACGCTCAGTACTCGCTAAATTTGTTAAATATACGATTCCAGGTTTAAGAGTAATTTCTTATCAAGAAATTCCTGATGACAAGCAAATTAAAATTGTCAGTGCTATCGGCCAGTAAAAGAATACTTCAAAGTAAGTTGTAGTGAATTATAAGGGGTTGGCAATGAAAATTAGACGTTACGTAGCAAAAGATATGAGAAGCGCACTAGCACAAATTAAAGATGAGCTAGGTGTTGACGCAGTCATTATGTCTAATAAAAAAATTGCGGAAGGTGTCGAGTTAATGGCGGCGGTTGATTATAACCAAAACGTTAAACCTGCGCAGTCGGCCCAAACTAATGATAATCAAAAAAATTCAACATTTGGTAGCCAACCAGATGATCGAGTTGATATTAGTGAAGATACTGTAGCGATCAGCAACAGACCTAAATCAGTCGCAGAAAAAGAGACTGCACCAGCAGACAGCTTAGCGGCTTTATTGAGCAGACAAGTACAACAAAATGGCTATGATAAATCTCCAGCCACGCGTGCCTTTAATAGCCAAATAGAAAATTCAACGACTCGTGCTAATCATAAACCTGATAGCCAAACCCCGGCTAGCAGTAGTGCTAACGTATCTCCAGATATAGAACAACAATTTAAAAACTTTACTGAACGTTTAGAGCAATCGAACCCGATGGAGTCAGCTAATACAGCTGAACAACAATATGCTCCTCGTCACAATGAAGTTAATACGCCAAGTTTTAATGATGCTGTTGCTCAGTCAGTGGCGACTTCTGAAAAAATAACTGCCCCAGCTGAACGTCAAATCAGTAACGTTGAATTTGATAATATGCAAAAAGAAATGTCGTCAATTCGACAGTTACTAGAGCATCAAATGTCAGGTTTAATGTGGCAAGATATGGCGCAAAAAGATCCTATGCGCGCGGTATTAGTTAATAAGTTAATGGCAATGGGCCTTAATGAACAAGTTGCTGATCAAATTGCTGGTTATATTCCACCAAATAGCCATGAAGAAGATGCTTGGGAACAAGCAAAACATGTTATAGCACAGCAATTAAATACGACTAATAATGATATTATTCAACGTGGCGGTGTTGTTTCTTTAGTTGGACCAACAGGTGTCGGTAAAACGACTACTATTGCAAAACTAGCGGCTCGCTTTGCACAAATTCACGGTGCAGACCAAGTAGTGCTAATCTCAACGGATAGTTACCGTATTGCTGGCTTCGAACAGCTTTCAACTTATGGTCGAATTATTGGCTGCCAAGTTAAATTAGCTAATGATGGCAATGAATTAGACCGTCTTCTACAGCAGTTTGCACAAAAGAAATTAATATTAATAGACACGGCTGGTATGGGTCAAAGAGATCTACGCTTAGCTGAGCATTTGACTACCTTAATCGATAATGCTCGTGTTAGAATTCGAAACTACTTGGTGTTATCTGCAAATACTCAGCAACGAGTAATGCAAGAAAATGTCGAGCGTTTTAAGCGCATTCCATTAGCCGGTTGTATTTATACCAAATTAGATGAAAGTCTTAGTATTGGTGAAATTATCAGCACGTCACTACAAAATGGCTTAGCTATAGGCTATCTTACTGATGGACAAAGGGTTCCAGAAGATATTAAGGTTGCAAATGCTGAAAAATTGGTTACGCTTGCAGATAGAATGGCAATGAAGTCTCAAAGTTCAGCGACCGTTTCTTGGCGGACACCTGTTGCTGCCGTCGCCGTGTAGTCGCCAGATCTTAGGTGACGCCGTTATATAGAGAAGTTATATAGATGATAGATCAAGCGAATGGCTTAAGAAAGATGCAAGACACTAAACAAATAAAGGTTATTGCCGTCTCTGGCGGTAAAGGTGGCGTTGGTAAAACAAATGTATCATTAAACACTGCAATTTCTTTAGCAAAGTTAGGTAAGCGAGTATTAGTACTCGATGCTGATTTAGGCTTAGCTAATGTTGATGTGATGTTAGGTTTACGTGTTCAGCGCAATTTATCTCATGTTTTATCTGGTGAATGTGAACTTGATGATATTATCATTCAAGGCCCTGAAGGCATTAACATTCTTCCAGCGTCATCAGGCACGCAATCAATGGTGGATTTAACACCTGCAGAGCATGCTGGTCTGATCCGCGCTTTTAGCGATATGCAAACCCAATTTGATATTTTAATTGTCGATACTGCTGCTGGTATTTCTGACATGGTGCTAAGTTTTTGCCGCGCATCTCAAGATGTCTTATTAGTCGTTTGCGATGAACCTACCTCAATAACTGACTGTTATGCTTTAATGAAGTTGTTAAGCCGAGATCATGGTTTATTCAAGTTTAAAGTTGTGGCCAATATGGTACGTAGCACAAAAGAAGGCCAACAGTTATTTGCTAAATTGTCTAAAGTTACCGATCGATTTTTAGATGTTGCATTGGAACTTGTTGCGGTTATTCCTTTTGATGAAAATATTCGTAAAGCAGTGAGAAAACAACAAGCTATTGTTGAAGCATTTCCAAACTCTCCAGCATCGATAGTCTTTAAATCACTCGCCCAAAATATTATTAGTTGGCCTGTACCTAAGCAAGCTTCAGGTCATTTAGAATTTTTTATTGAGCAATTATTAGAACACTAATTTAACAAACAAGTGAGCTATAGTGGTAAAATTACATACTTATAGTGTTGATAAATCGGCTTTGCTCGGGCAGCACACGGTGCTTGTTAAACGCATTGCTTATCATTTACTTGCCCGATTACCTGCCAGTGTTCTTGTTGATGACTTAATTCAATCTGGCATGATAGGTTTACTAGAAGCGGCAAATAACTTTGATAATAGTAAAGGCGCTAGCTTTGAAACGTTTGCTGGTATTCGAATTCGCGGCGCTATGCTGGATGAAATTCGTCGTGGCGACTGGGTTCCTCGCTCGGTACACAAAAATAGTCGTATGATAAGCGAAGCAATAAAAAGCTTAGAATCAGCATATGGCCGTGATGTTACCGATGTAGAAGTTTCTGAAAAGCTTAATATATCGATCAATGAATACCATCAAATACTCAATGACGTTAGCTCTGGAAAAATACTTGGAATTGATGATTTAGGTGTTAGCGAAGATGTTATTGGCATCGCGCATAGTGATCAGCACAACGAGCCGTACGCTAACATTGAACATAGTAATTTTAAAAAATCATTAGCAGAATGTATTTCCTCTTTACCAGAACGTGAAGCTTTAGTACTGTCTTTGTATTATGATGAAGAACTTAACCTAAGAGAAATTGGTCAAGTATTAGATGTGAGTGAATCACGAGTAAGTCAAATACACAGTCAGGCGATGCACAGATTAAAAGCACGTATGCAATCGTGGCAAAGTTAAGTAGAATAGCATTATTGTTAGAATTTTAAATGTTCTCACTGGAGGGTGTCTTGGATAAAAATATGAAAGTACTTGTTGTTGATGATTTTTCAACAATGAGACGTATAATTAAAAATTTGCTTCGCGATTTAGGTTTTACCAATATATCAGAAGCAGATGACGGTAACACAGCATTACCAATGCTAAAAGACGGTGACTTTGATTTTGTCGTCACAGATTGGAATATGCCTGGTATGCAAGGTATTGATTTGCTTAAAGCAATTCGTGCAGATGCGAGATTATCAAGCATACCTGTATTAATGGTGACTGCTGAAGCGAAAAAAGAGCAAATTGTTATGGCAGCTCAAGCTGGAGTTAATGGCTATATTGTTAAGCCATTTACGGCAGCAACATTAAATACTAAGCTTAATAAAATCTTTGAACGTCTTGGTTAATCAGAGAATTTTGTTACGCAAGGGCGTTATATGACTACAAATACTAGTGTTCATGTTTCATTGCAACAGGCAAAATTGCTGGTTGAATACATTGAAACAGACCAACAAGATAAAGCCGATGAATTAATTGCAGAAATTCAAAACCCAATTAATACTGAATTATTCGCTGAAATAGGCAAGCTCACCCGTCAATTACATGACTCACTGAATAACTTTCACGTTGACTCACGTTTGAATGACTTGGCGACAGCCGATATTCCAGATGCGAAAGAAAGGTTAAATTTTGTGATTAGTCGCACAGAAGAAGCCGCGAATAAAACAATGGATGCTGTAGAGGCAATTTTTCCTGTTGTCGATGGTATTCAGCAGAAAATTCAAAACGTGAATCCTTTGTGGCATAAACTAATGCACAATGATCTCGATGTCGGTGAATTTAAGGCGCTATGCCAAGATATAGATATCTTGTTGAAGACCACAGATAAAGAAGCCAATAAAATTCATGGTCTGATGACTGATGTATTAATGGCGCAAGATTTTCAAGATTTGACTGGTCAAGTTATTCGCAAAGTCATTGACTTAGTACGTGAAGTTGAAGATAGCTTGATAAATATGCTGACAGCCTTTGGTTTTTCTGCCGAACAAGACAGAGAAAGTAGCTTGCCGAAAGTAGGTGAGAACTTAGTTGAAGGCCCCATCATGAATAAAGAAAGCCGCCAAGACGTTGTTTCAGATCAAGACGATGTTGACGACTTATTATCAAGTTTAGGATTTTAAAGGAGTTACTGAATGTCGTTTGAGCAAGATGAAGAGATTCTTCAGGATTTTTTAATCGAAGCAGGAGAAATACTTGAGAGCTTATCTGAGCAATTAGTTGAGCTTGAAAATGACCCTAATAATGCTGATTTGCTCAATGCTATTTTTAGAGGGTTTCATACCGTTAAAGGTGGTGCTGGCTTTTTGTCACTTGCCGAACTTGTTGATGCTTGTCACGGTGCGGAAAATGTCTTCGACACTCTAAGAAACTTACAACGTTCAGTTACCTCTGAATTGATGGATGTTATCCTTCAAACACTTGATCTAATTAATGAAATGTTTGTTCAGGTGCAGAATAAAGAACGATTATCAAGCGCCGAACCTGCCTTATTAGCCGAACTACATCGTTTATCGCAGCCAGAAGCAGAAGATAATGTTGCTGCGCCGATACTCGAAGCGCCAACCGTTGTTCATGAAGAAATAGCTCCTGCTATAGTGAGTACTTCAAGTGACGAGATGTCTGAAGATGAATTTGAACGTTTATTAGATGAATTGCACGGTGGAGGTCCTCCAGCAGCAACTGCACCAGTGGCAGCGTCACCAGTAATATCCGATAGTAATGATATTTCAGATGACGAATTTGAGTCTTTACTTGATGAACTTCATGGCCAAGGTTCTTTTTCTCCCGCTGTTGCCGCATCAAATACCAAGCCTGTTAGCTCCACTTCATCAGATGATATCGACGATGATGAATTTGAGTCCTTGTTAGATGAACTTCATGGTAAAGGTCAAAGCCCGACAGCACAGATTCCAGCAGCTGTGCCAGTAGTAAATTCGGCACCAAAAGTTGCCGCTGTGGTGAAACCTCCTGTTGAGAAAAAGCCAGTAGCTAAACCTGTACCTCCTCAGAATGATCAAAAACTGACGCCAGCTAAAGCTCCGCAAGCTGAGACCACCGTTAGGGTAGATACTAAACGATTAGACCAAATAATGAATATGGTTGGCGAATTAGTCTTAGTGCGTAACCGCTTGACGAGTTTAGGCTTAACCAAAGATGATGAAGATTTAACGAAGGCGGTCTCAAATTTAGATGCCGTAACTACAGATTTGCAAGGCGCGGTAATGAAAACGCGTATGCAACCGATTAAAAAAGTTTTTGGACGCTTTCCTCGCGTTGTACGTGACTTAGCCCGTAGCTTAAACAAAGAAATTAAACTGATCCTTGAAGGGGAAGAAACAGATTTAGATAAGAATCTTGTTGAAGCTCTAGCCGATCCTTTAGTGCATCTTGTACGAAACTCTGTTGATCATGGTATTGAAGACCCTGATAAACGCGAAGCCGCAGGTAAACCTCGAGAAGGTGTTGTGGTTTTATCAGCATCACAAGAAGGTGATCACATCTTACTGACCATTCGTGATGATGGTGCTGGTATGAATGCTGAAAAACTGAAAGAGATCGCTATTGAACGAGGCGTTTTAGATGCAGATGCTGCAGCGCGTATGCCTGATAAAGAAGCTTTTAGTTTAATCTTTGCCCCTGGATTTTCTACAAAAACTGAAATTTCAGAAGTTTCTGGCCGTGGCGTTGGTATGGACGTGGTCAAGACAAAAATAACTCAGTTAAATGGTACGGTTAATATCGATTCAGAAATGGGCGTCGGTACGATACTTGAGATTAAAGTGCCCCTGACGCTCGCAATATTACCAACGTTGATGGTGATTGTTGGTAAGCAGACCTTTGCTTTACCGTTGGCTGGTGTTAATGAAATCTTTCACTTAGATTTAACTAAAACTAATGTTGTCGATGGTCAGTTGACAATAATTGTTCGCGAAAAAGCTATTCCACTATTTTATCTAGATCAGTGGTTAGTTCGAAATTATGTTGATAAACCTAGAGATCGCGGCCATGTGGTGATTGTACAGTTGGGTAACCAACAAATTGGTTTTGTTGTTGATAGTTTAATTGGTCAAGAAGAAGTGGTGATAAAACCGTTAGATAGATTATTACACGGTACTCCTGGTATGGCGGGGGCGACAATCACTAGTGACGGCGGTATTGCATTAATTTTGGACGTTCCTAATTTGCTTAAATATTATGCAAGAAAATCAATAGTGAATAAAAAATTTAGTTGATAGTACAACCGCAATAGTACGTAATTAAAACAGGAATAGATGGTAAATGTCCTTTAAAGTCTTAGTGGTTGATGACTCAAGTTTTTTCCGACGCCGTGTCACTGATATTCTCAACAATGATCCTGATCTTGAGGTTATCGATGTTGCTATTAATGGACTAGACGCAGTAGAAAAGGCGATAGCTTTAAAACCTGATGTCATCACCATGGATATTGAAATGCCCTTGTTAAATGGCATTGATGCGGTTAAACAAATAATGGCAAAAGCACCTACTGCTATTATCATGTTTTCTTCTCTAACGCATTCCGGAGCAAAAGCAACATTAGAAGCATTAGATGCCGGAGCATTAGACTTTTTACCGAAAAAGTTTAATGAAATAGCTAAAAATACCGAAGATGCGGGCAGCTTATTACGTCAACGTGTCGTGCAATTAGCTAGAAAAAAAGTAGGAAGGTTACCTCGAATTTCTAGTTTTCGTTCTCGAGCACTCAATGATGAAAAGTCTAAAACTGCCACAGCAACTACCGCACCAACCTCTCATAACTTAAGGCCTAACACTGCACTGAAACACAGTTCAGGTAAAGCCTACAAATTATTGGCGATTGGCACTTCAACCGGTGGACCTGTCGCATTACAAAAACTATTAACGGCCTTACCAAAAGATTTTCCGCTACCAATTATTATGGTGCAGCATATGCCTGCAGCATTTACCTTAGCCTTTGCTAACCGCTTAAATTCACTCTGTAAAATTGAAGTAAAGCAAGCTAGTTCAGGTGATATGTTAAAACCTGGTTGTGCTTACTTGGCTCCGGGTGGTAAACAGATGATCATTGATGGCACAGAAAATGCTGCAAAATTAAGAATACTTGAAGACAATTCTGAACGGATTGCATTCAAACCTAGTGTAGATATTAGTTTTGCGTCCGCTGCTAAAATATTTGGTGGCAACGTTTTAGGCATTGTATTAACAGGCATGGGCGCCGACGGTCGTGAAGGCTCACGGTTGTTAAAAGGTAAAGGCGCAACTATTTGGGCTCAGGATGAAGAGTCCTGCGTTGTTTATGGTATGCCGCAAGCGGTAACCGTTGCCGGAATATCTGAATTATCACTAGCGCTTGAAAGCTTTCCTTCTGCCATTCTTAAGGAAATACAGCATGGATAAACTGAGTATATTTGGATTACTCATTGCCATTTTGGCTATTTATTTTGGTTTTATCATTGATGGTGGCGCGATATCTTCGCTATTAGAACTACCTGCTTTTATCATTGTATTTGGTGGTACTTTAGGCGCAGTAATGTTGCAGTCATCACAAAGCCAATTTATGCATGCTATTTCATTACTGAAGTGGTTGTTTGTTGCTCCAAAATACGATGTTGAACAAGGTATAGCATCTATTGTGCTTTGGGCTGAAAAAGCGAGAGAATCTGGTTTTTTATCCTTAGAACACATTGCTGAAGAAGAAAACGATTTTTACGTCAATAAAGGCTTAAACTTACTAGTGGATGGCGTAGAAGTTGAAAACCTAAGGGTTTCCCTTGAGCTTGATTTAGACTTATATCGTGAACACAACTTACGTTCAGCACATGTCTTTGAGTCAATGGGGGGTTATAGCCCAACCATTGGTATTTTAGGTGCAGTACTTGGTCTAATTCACGCAATGTCTAACTTAGCTGATCCACAATTACTTGGGCAAGGTATTGCGACTGCTTTTGTTGCCACTATTTATGGTGTTGGTTTTGCAAACCTTATTTATTTACCCGTGGCAAATAAAATCAAGACCATTGTACACGAACAAACCATGTATCGTGAGATGATGACCGAAGGATTAATTGCGATAGCCTTAGCTGAGAATCCACATGCTATTGAAAATAAACTATCGGCATTTCGGTTGGAACAATGAACCGTTTACGCTCAAGACGCCATTCAGTAGAGCATGACAATGTTGAGCGCTGGTTAGTTTCTTACGCGGATTATATGACCTTGTTGTTTGCATTGTTTGTGGTTTTATATGCCATGGCAATGGTGAATGACGAACCCTTTGAAACGGCAACTGAATCTATAGGACGTGTTTTTCAAGCTAATGAAGAACAGCCCAAAAACCGTGGTCACGGTGATGATATTTTACCGGTCAACAGTTCAAAAACCAATAAACGCCTATTTGGTAACGGCATTTTAGAAGATGCTGGCCCTGAGCTTGTTTCAGGGCAAGTAACATTGTCTAATGTGTCAGATGCGCAAGTTGGCACAACGCTAACATCCTTAGAAAAAGAACTCCATACAGCACTCTATGATCTCATCGAGTCAGGATACGCCCAATTACAGGTTGATGGTGACTGGTTAGAAATTGAGTTAAATAGTGGCTTATTATTTCCCAGTGGTTCGTCATCAGCGACAAATGCCGCAAAAGATATTCTATCGGTTATTTATCAAGTTATTGCCGATGCGAGTAATTATATTCGGGTGAGGGGGTATACTGATAATGAACCCATTTCGACGGAAATATATTCTTCTAATTGGGAGTTATCGGTTTTTAGAGCAACGGCAATTCTAAGAGTACTTGAAGGCTTAAATCTCAATCCGGCACGCATGGCTATAGAAGGCTATGGGCAATATTATCCTAATGCTGATAATAGCACCGCGTTAGGGCGTGCTAAAAATCGTCGCGTCGTCATTGCCATTTCTAAATATGGTGTAGAACAAGCCAATTTATTGGCAGTGCCCACCGTTTCGCTACAAGATGTTGACGCCATTAAAAACGTTAATACTGAAAGTGATGAGAAGAAAATTCGAATTATCCGACTTGAAAATGGTGGTATTCGCATTACCACTCGTGCTGAAGGTGAGACGGAAACGAGTGACAATATTGCTGAACCACTCGATAACAAAGATAATTAACCATATGAAGAATAGGAAATCCACTTGGTAGTCTGGACAGTTGCAAACCAAAAAGGCGGCGTTGGTAAAACCACCTCAACGATTGCCTTAGCAGGGTTATTAGCAGAAGAAGGTAATCGAGTACTTTTAATTGATACCGATCCTCATGCTTCACTTAGCTATTACTTTGGTATCGAATCAGAAGATTTAGAATTAAGTGTTTACGATTTATTTTTACAGCAGTCTACCAGAGAGCAAATCTTACAGAGCTTATGTCCTACGCATTATGATAATATAGACATACTTCCCGCGACTATGGGCTTAGCAACACTCGATCGTTCCCTTGGAAATAAAGGTGGTATGGGATTAGTGTTAAAGAAAGCCATGCATGCAATTGCCGATGAATATGATTATGTATTAATTGATTGTCCGCCGATACTAGGTGTACTTATGGTAAATGCTCTAGCCGCTTGCGATAGAATTCTTATTCCGGTTCAAACTGAATTTTTGGCGCTAAAAGGGCTAGATCGCATGATGAAAACTTTGGAAATTATGCAAGGTCAACAATCATCAGCATTTAAATATACGATTATTCCTACTATGTTTGATAAGCGTACTAAAGCATCTCTTCTGGCTTATCGTAAATTACAAGAGCTTTACCGAGAATCGGTCTGGTCTGGAGTCATTCCTATCGATACTAATTTTCGTAATGCCAGTGCAGCTCAAAAAGTACCTTCTGATTATGCCGCAAGAACTCGAGGTGTTAACGCTTATCGAAATTTATTACATTATTTAGTTAATTTAAACACTGAGAGTGCGTAAGTAGATGTCCAAGTCTTTAGTGGCCAGTAAAAAATTGATGCAAACTTATTTGTCAGAGCTACTGACTGAAGAAGAAGTGTTGCCAGTAGAGTCACGACAAGTAAAACTTAAACAAGCGCAATCATTAGATAAGTTACTTTCTAGGGCCACATTTTCGTCGATTACTGAGCAAGAAGATGATAACGGCTCAAGTACTGAAAAGACTAATGTCGGCAGCTCTGTGCAAGCTAAAACTATTGTTGATAAAGTTGTTAACAAGCCGAAAGTTGAACAAACTGAAGCGAAATTAACACCTGCAGTTGCGCCAAAAACCCCAATAAAAAGCTCAATAAAAAGTACGGTAGAAGTTAGTGAAAATGTACTTCAAACGCGTAAAAGTTCAGGTGGCTTTCAAGCCATTAAACAAAGAAATTATCGCCAAGGTGATTTTCAAGCAATGTTTTTTGATGTTGCGGGTTTACTGATTGCTGTACCGTTAATCGAATTAGGCGGAATTCATAACAATGATAAAACCACTGCACTAATGGGGAAACCTGATTGGTTTAAAGGTGTCATGTTATATAGAGATGAGAAAGTTAATGTCGTTGATACCGCACGATGGGTAATGCCCGAAAAATGCAACGATACTTTAATTTCAGCATTAGATTACAAATATATCATCATGTTGAATAATTCATCGTGGGGTTTAATGGCTGAGAAATTAGTTGATACGCGTACACTGAAGCAAGAGGACGTTAAATGGTTAGACTCCTCTGATAAGCGGCCTTGGCTTGCTGGGTTGGTTAAAGATCGTATGTGCGCATTACTCGATGTAGAGTCTTTAATTAAATTATTGGACAAAGGTATGGATATTAACGCCCGTTAAGTAGGCAATCGATTTGTTTAGTAAAGAATAATTGATGAATTCAAACTTACCAGTATACTTAGAGCATAAGTATTTAAGTCATTAAATAGTAATAAAATTTGAAAGAGGCTAGTTGTATGTCTGATGAAAGACGCGATACAAGTAAAAATGTAGATACAAATGATGAAGTAGTTCAAAGGGTAACATTTAAGCTTGATAATGAAACATACGGCATCAATGTCATGCAGGTGCAAGAAATACTGCGTTACACTGAAATAGCACCTGTTCCTGGAGCTCCAACGTATGTAATGGGAATTATTAACTTACGTGGTAATGTTGTTACTGTTATTGACACTCGTGCACGCTTTGGTATGGAATCAGCGGAACTAACTGATAATACACGTATTGTTATCATAGAAGCAGACACACAAGTCATTGGTATCTTAGTTGATAGCGTTGCTGAAGTGGTTTATTTAAAAACTTCTGCAATTGATTTAGCTCCTAATGTTGGTAATGACGAGAGTGCTAAATATATCCAAGGTGTTACAAACAGAGACGGTGAGTTATTAATTCTTGTAGACTTAAATAAACTACTATCTGATGTTGAATGGGATGAATTAAAACAATTCTAATCTTCGCTCCTAAGCCTGCTTAAGTGGGCTGTTTTAACGCTTTTGGTACATAGTTATACATGGAAAATATACCAGCTAACCTGATCAGTTTAATCGCCTTTGCGGTGGTGATGCTTGTTGCTATGCTTTTATTGGCGCTAAAAAATCGTTTTGCTCAACAAATAAATAACTTACAACAGAAACTAGATAGCCAAGAAATACAATTAGTTGAACTACAATCCTTACTTAGCCAATATCAGTCTCAACTAGAAATTAATCAACAGCAGTGCCAAGAGTCACAGACTGAAAATGAGCAAGTAAGTAAACAGTTAGAACATCGTATTAAGGTGAATCAAGAGCAGCTTAACAATCAGCTTCAAAGCCTTGAACAACTCTTACAGCAACAACCCGAAGATAAGTTATACACTCGAGCGCAAAAGTTGGTTGAACTAGGCGCCGATGTTGCGGAAATTATGCGAGAATGTGATATTCCAAGAGCCGAAGCTGAAATGTTATTGGCTATTCACCGCCAAAAGTCATCAATGCCATAACTCATTCCTACAGGTAATACGCTATCTATAAAATGGTTTAACTAACACGCGAAACCATGGCAATAGTGCGATATTCCCGCGAAGCACAAGTACTGTAATTAAGTATGCTCTTTTTAAATAGAAATAATTAATGCTCGTCACTCGTTGACCGTGGTAAACTGCAGCGATAAAACTATTAACTTATTCAATTAATAAAAATATTGATATAACCTGTGATAAAGCAAGGATCCCTGTAGTGAAAACAATAAAAAAATCACCATTGAAAGCTCAAGCCATACCTGGTTTTAACATTTTAATAACTGTCATGCTTTCGTTGTTTTTAACTGCCTGTTCTTCTACTCCTTCATCAGAGCAAAGCATATCTGATCCACAAGATCCCTTGGAAGCGATTAACAGACCTTTTTGGACTTTTACTTGGGACTATGCCGATAAATATGTATTTAAGCCTGCATCTGAAGGGTATGTAGAATATATGCCGACAGAATTGCGTGGTGGTGTTCATAATATGGCGCTAAACCTTAATGAACCGTCAACAATTATTAACCATTTATTGCAAGCAAAGTTCAGTGAAGCAGCTAAATCAACGGGACGTTTTGTTTTAAACTCAACGGTTGGATTATTAGGCTTTTTTGATCCCGCAAGTGATTTTGGTTGGAACCGTCAACAAGAAGAGTTTGGTGAAGTACTAGGAAGCTATGGTGTTGGCAATGGTCCATATTTAGTTGTTCCTGCACTTGGTCCGTCTTCAGTACGTGAAGAAGTTGGTGACTTTGTAGATAGTTATTATTGGCCGTTAGCGGTAATTGATTTTTGGCCTAATATAGTACGTGCAGGCATTCTGGGTTTAGAAGCGCGAGCATCATTGGCTGACCAAGAAGCAATACTAAATGATGCAATTGATCCTTATGAATTTGTTAAAAATGCTTATTTTCAAAATATGCAATACAAGGTTTACGATGGTAATCCACCCGTTGAAGTTAACCTTGAAGAAGAAGAAAACATTGATGCTTATTTGGAAGAGCTAGACGGTATGTAAGCTGTTTTTATTGAGTTTATAGTACGTTTTTGACAGTGTTTATTGTCGAAAGAGTATAAGAGAAAGTGAACATTAATCCTTATTAATGTTCACTTTTTTGGTATTGGGCAATAGCTTTATCAAGATGCTTTTGTGTAAAGAACAGCATAATAGGGCGTAAAAGTAAGAAATAAGCAACCAGTACCACTGCAATAGAAGCAGCAAGGGCTAAACCTTGTAAGTTCGCGATAAAAAGAAATGGCGGGATCAATAGCGATAACTTAATTAGATTTAAGATAAATTTTTCAGGGGCAGACAACTTGCCTTGCGCCAAAGTTAAAATGGCTTGTCGTTGATGTAAGCTGAACTCTTGTAGAGCAGGTATTTTATTGGAAGAAAAATAAATAGTCATAAAATTTTAAGTAAATACGCAGTTAAACTATAGATATCGCTATGATACAAAAACAGCGCTAAATGTGCCATGAGCAAATACGTTAGTAAGTGATTTAGTAAAATTAATGCTGTTTAATAGCTGAAAAACCCTACTCATTCCCTTCTCATTGCTTCCTTCCTGTAAAAAATCTAAAAATATCTCACAAGGAGAAATAAATGAGGACTACAGGAGGTAAAACACTAAAACATAAAGTGCTTTAAAATGTCTAAAATAGACAATGCAGCAGCATATTGTCGCGCAATAGCGATCTATTGGGATGGAAAGCAACGCAGATATTTGAGATTTTGGCGGCCTTAGAATGATCGATTATTTATTTCAATGGTTATTAGCTAGGTATTTTTGGATAAAGTTGTTAAAACGAGTTCCTCCGTCGCGTGCAATTTGTTAGAATTGCCGAAATTTTTATCAGTAGGTGATTTTTAAATGAATGTCATAGAAGCTAACTTTGATGCAACCGGTAAGAAATTCGCGATAGTTGTCTCTCGTTTTAACAGTTTTGTTGTAGAAAGTTTACTTGAAGGTGCAGTAGATGCACTTAAACGTCATGGTAATGTTGCCGATAGTGACATTACCGTTATTCGCGTTCCTGGCGCTTACGAGTTACCCGTAGCCGCTAAGAAGATTGCGTCTAAAGGTGCTTACGATGGCATTATCGCTATTGGCGCTGTTATTCGTGGCGGTACGCCTCATTTTGATTTTGTTGCTGGTGAGTGTAATAAAGGCTTAGCGCAAGTCGCAATGGAATATACAATGCCAGTAGCATTTGGTGTTATTACCACCGATACTATTGAACAAGCTATTGATCGTGCCGGCCTAAAAGTAGGCAATAAAGGCGCTGAAGCTGCACTAAGCGCTTTAGAAATGGTTAATGTGCTAGATAAGTTATAACAGGATACTTTTGTGAAACCATCACCTAGAAGAAAAGCCAGAGAGTTGGCAGTACAAGCAGTATATTCTTGGCAACTAAGCCAAAACAATATTACTGAAATTGAAACAAATTTTTTAACTGAAAATGGCGCACGCCGTTTTGACGTTGCGTACTTTCAACTACTTTTCCGTGGTGTTTGTACTCAAGTTGGCGGCATTGATGAGAAAATATCTCCTTTTGTTGACCGCCCGTTAGCTGAAGTTGATCATGTTGAAAAAGCTATTTTACGTGTTGCAGTATTAGAGTTAATGGACTGCAAAGACGTTCCTTATCGCGTTATCATCAATGAAGCCATTGAATTAGCAAAAGCATTTGCTGCAGATGACAGCCATAAGTTTGTTAACGGCGTTTTAGATAAAGTCGTTAAACAAGTTCGCCCGAACGAATAGTCAGCATTTGGTTGTAATATGAAAGAGTTTGAATTGATCAAGCGTTTCTTTACTGAGCAAGTGATTAAACGTAAAGATGTCGTGCTTGGTATAGGGGATGACTGTGCCATCGTCAGCCCATCAGAGCGTCAGAATATTGCAATCACTACCGATACTTTAGTTGCAGGTGTTCATTTTCCACATGAGACAAGTGCGCGCGCTATTGGCCATAAATCGATTGCGGTTAATCTATCTGATTTAGCAGCTATGGGAGCTGAGCCTACTTGGGTTTCTTTAGCTATTACTATGCCAGAAGCTAATCAAGAATGGATTGAAGAGTTTTGTCATGGCGCCTTTGAACTGTGTGAATATTACAATGTGCAGTTAATCGGCGGTGACACAACGCAAGGTCCATTGACGATAACAGTAACGGCACAAGGTTTAGTTCCTAAAGATAGACATCTGACTCGTTCTGGCGCTAAAGCCGGTGATTGGGTGTACGTTACTGGTGAAATAGGTGATGCAGCTTTAGCACTTAAACATGTTTTTAATGAAGTGACTGTTGCTGCTGAGTACTGTGAAAGCGTACGACGAAGCTTAGATTTTCCAGCACCAAGAGTACTTGCAGGACAAGCGTTACGTGAATATGCGAGTGCAGCGATAGATTTGTCTGATGGTATTATTTCTGACCTAGGTCATATCTGTTCAGCCTCTAAGGTGGGTGCCAATATTGTACTCGACGATTTACCTATTTCGAATGCTCTTCGCGATACCGTCGGTATGGAAAAAGCATTCGAGATGGCCTTAGTAGGCGGTGATGACTACGAATTGTTATTCACCGTATCAGAAGATAATAAAGTAGGTATGGAAACCGCTCTAGCTAATACCGGCAATACCATTACGTGTATTGGCCAGCTTAATAATAAGTGTGAAAAAATCACCACTACATTAGATAATAAGCCGGTACCAATTAATGCTAAATGTTTTGAACACTTTTCTAGTAGTAAATAATGACAACGTCTAACGCAAACTTTCGCCTATCAAATCCGATCCATTTTTTGGCCTTAGGATTTGGTAGTGGCTTAGCACCAAAAGCACCTGGCACTTTTGGTACATTAGCTGCTGTACCGTTATTTTTACTCTTAACGCCGCTTGATAATATGCTTTATTTAGCTTTGGTCGTTTTGATGAGTGTTACCGGTATTTATATTTGTGGTAAAGCGGCAAAAGATGCGGGTGTACATGATCATGGCGCTATTGTTTGGGATGAGTTTGTTGGCTTTTTGATCACGATGTTTCTCATTCCTGTGACATGGCAAACACTGCTTGTTGGTTTTGCACTATTTCGTTTTTTCGATATCTTAAAGCCTTGGCCAATTTCATATTTAGATAAAAATTGTCATGGTGGTTTAGGTATTATGCTTGATGATATTGTTGCAGGCGTTGCTGCATGGGCATGTATGTATTTGATTTTTATTATTTATTAATAATCAATATTTAAGTTATCAATACTAATTTATCAGCTTTAAGCTATCAGTAAAGCCCACGTTTGAGCTTTTAGTTATTAAAGTAAGTGAGTAAGTGTTAAGTGGGCTAACTCTAGTTCCTTATCTAGAACCTTATCTAGAACCTTATCTAGAACTGAAAGCTGACAGCTAAACGCTGACAGCTTCTTTTTCTTTTCTAGTGTAATAACCTTGTTCTGATGGTAGCGTCAATTTGCTTTAATTCTTTTAAGGCAATTTCACGGTTTTCAGCTTCAATATCAATAACAACATAACCAATTTGATCTGCTGTTTGCAGATACTGTGCGGCGATATTAATATTGTGTTTAGCAAAGGCTTGGTTAATTTGTGTTAACACGCCAGGTTGATTGCGATGAATATGTAATAATCGGCTGGCACCGGTATGTTCGGGTAACGATACTTCCGGAAAGTTAACCGCAGATAGTGTTGAGCCATTATCTGAATATTTCGCCAATTTACTCGCCACTTCCAACCCGATATTCTCTTGTGCTTCTTTCGTGCTACCACCAATATGCGGTGTTAATATCACATTATCGAAGGCACGTAATGGGCTGATAAACTCCTCTTCGTTACCTTTAGGCTCGACAGGAAATACATCAATTGCAGCACCAGCCACTTTTTTATTGGTTAACGCGTCAGCTAAAGCATCAATATCAACGACAGTGCCACGTGAAGCATTAATAAAGATAACACCGTCTTTCATGACTTCAAATTCTGCCGCGCCCATCATGTTTTTAGTTTGCGGTGTTTCAGGAACATGAAGACTGATAATATCGGCTTCTTTCAGGAGCGCAGTCATAGTAGGTGCTTGGCTAGCATTTCCTAAAGGTAGCTTTGTTTCAATATCAAAAAATCGCACTCTCATACCCAGCGTCTCAGCAAGGATACCTAGCTGCATACCGATATGGCCATAGCCAATAATACCTAAGGTTTTTCCTCGAGCTTCAACAGAGCCAAGTGCAGACTTATTCCACACGCCACGATGCGCTTGAGCGCTTTTTTCCGGGATACCACGTAATAACAGTAAAGTTTCGCCCAATACGAGCTCAGCAACTGAACGAGTATTAGAAAAAGGCGCATTAAATACCGGAATACCTAATGCTTGTGCTGCTGCTTTGTCGACTTGATTGGTACCAATACAGAAGCAGCCAATAGCGACGAGCTTTTTAGCGTGGCTCAAAACATTTTTATTTAAGTCAGTGCGAGAACGTATACCAATAAAGTGAACATCGGCGATTTTTTTCACCAGCTCAGCTTCTGAAAGTGAAGTTTTTATATATTCAATATTAGAGTAACCTTTATTTTTCAGTTCTTCCAATGCGCTTTGATGAACACCTTCGAGAAGGAGGATTTTAATTTTGTCTTTCGCTAATGAATTATTGCTCATAATAGTTTAACTTCTCTTGATCAAACATTTATTGACTTAAATAAGTTTAAATGACTTTTAGATGGCTAGATATCTAAACTAGCATATAGTGTATAAACTCTAAAGCGTTATTTAATTATTTTTGCACCACTTGAACTGCCGATAATTAAGACATCTGCTGGACGATTTGCAAACAAGCCATTAGTGACCACACCTACAATTGAGTTAATGTTATTTTCTAGGGCTTTAGGGTCCAATATCTCTAAATTATGAACATCAATAATAACGTTGCCATTATCGGTAATCACCCCTTGACGATAGACAGGATCGCCGCCTAGTTTGACTAACTCTCGTGCCACATAACTGCGCGCCATAGGAATAACTTCTACTGGCAGAGGAAAACGCCCTAATAACGGCACCTGTTTGGTATCATCAGCGATACAAACAAAGGTTTTTGCTACAGCAGCAACAATTTTTTCGCGGGTTAGCGCCGCGCCGCCGCCTTTTATCATATGCAAGTGCGGGCTAACTTCATCGGCACCATCTACATAGACATCAATACCGTCAACATTATTCAGGTCGAATACTTCTATTCCATAAGACTTTAAGCGCTCGGTTGACGCTTCAGAGCTTGAAACAGCGCCAATAATATCGTTTTTCATCGTGGCAAGCGCATCGATAAAATGATTAACAGTAGAGCCAGTGCCTACACCAACAATAGTGTCTGCTTTGATATAGTCTAGGGCTTTAATTGCCGCCGCTTTTTTCATGTCATCTTGAGTCATAGGGGAAACCTTTGGTTTAGCTGTCAGTTTTAAGATTTCAGCTGTCAGTAACTGATGGATAGTTTTTAACTGGCAGCTGTGCTTGTTTATATCTTTTGTTTTTTCTTTCTTTTACTGAAAGCTTCGAACTGAACGCTTACAGCTTTTTATAATATTCTTATAGTCTTCTATTCTACTTTTTCCACACTAAAAAAACTAAGCTTTAATCAAATTTAAAGTGCAGGCTAGGTGTGATTATTTCAGGTAAGGGAATATCCCATGATTCAGATGGTAACGAGCCAACAAGTTGGCAGTCATGTGCTAAACCTATCGGGTAGGGTTTGACGACACTTTGTTGTTGATGATGCTGGTGCCAGTGGCTTAAAGTACGGTCGTAAAATCCACCACCCATACCCAAGCGTGCACCAGCGTTGTCAAAAGCTACTAAAGGTGTGCAAATAATGTCGAGTTGTTGAGGCGGAATAATTTTTCTTACATCAAGTTTAGGCTCAGCAATACCAAAGTGGTTTTCCACTAGCGGAGTCTGACTATCGTAATGTAAAAAAAGCAAATGTCCTGTTGCAAAAGGGTGTAAAACAGGCAAGTAAACTTGTTTACCTTGTTGCCAACACCACTCAATTAATAATTGAGTATCAAGTTCACCATCATTACTAAGATACAGAGCAATGCTTTTAGCTGATATTATTTTTTCATCAATGCTAAAGCTTGCTAATAAATGTATTGCGGCCTCATTTTGCTGTGTGGGTGTTAAACGCTGACGTAACAGCCTCGTTTTCTGGCGAATAGCGTTTCTGTTGTTTTTTGATGCGAGAGCAGCTTGTTCAGAATTTTTAGTAAACTCAATCATTAAAGCTTTATTCCTCATGCTAAATAAAATTTAGATATAAAAAAACGAGTAATAACTGAATATTACTCGTTTTTAACAGAAGCTTAAAGATAGTTAAAAGTTTGAAGCTATCAGCTGTCAGAGAAAACAAGTGCCAAACGGCTGTGCTTGGCTCTTTTACTGACAGCTAATTACTTATAACTGAAAGCTTCGCTTTTTATTGTTTATCTGAAATACCTTCGTGCGTACCTGTTATTGAAATCTCTTCTTCAATTTTGCCTTCAAGGTCATGAGATTCATCACCTTCAGCACCGTGCATCCACTCAACTAACTTGTTTGCACTTAAGAAAACAATTGCAGCGGTAATTAATGCCGCTGACCCAACAGATAAAAAGATAGTAGAAGCATTATTGACCATTTCTTCACCCTCTCCAACAAATTGACCAATGAATGCAGCTAAAAAGTTTGCAAGGGCTGTAAAGAAGAACCAAACACCCATTAATAACGATGTGTACTTAATTGGTGCTAGCTTAGTTACCATCGATAAACCAATAGGTGATAAACATAGTTCACCTAAAGTATGGAATAGGTAAGCAAATACTAAGAAGAGCATACTTACTTTAATGGCTACATCACCACCTTGAGCAATTGTTGCGCCAACCATAACGAAAAAACCTAAAGCTAAAAATATCATGGCTAAAGCGAATTTTTTCGGCGAAGTTGGTTCTTTAGAGCCCATATTAACCCAAACAGATGCTATAAATGGTGCAAGTATAATAATAAACATAGCATTTAATGACTGGAACCAAGTTGCAGGGACTTCAAAGCCGAATAGGTTACGGTCAGTAAACTGAGAAGCATAAATATTAAATAAACCACCAGCTTGTTCAAAACCTGCCCAGAAAATAATAGAGAAAACACTCATAATAAGAATGACTTTAATACGATCTTTTTCTACAGTAGTTAAAGCACGAGCTTTTAAATCATCTTTGTTTTCAGACGATTTTTTAGCAGATGGAACTACACCTATATCGCCTAAATATTTATTAGCCAGAGTTATTTGTAAGGCCAAACCAATTAGCATGCCACAACCAGCGGCAATAAATCCGTAATGCCAATTAACTTCTTCTCCTAACGTACCGACAATAAATGGTGATAAGAATGCGCCTAAGTTAATACCCATATAGAAAATTGTGAATGCACCATCACGTCGGTGATCGCCATCTTCATATAATTCACCTACTAAACTTGAAACATTAGCTTTAAATAAGCCATTACCAATAATGATCAAGGCTAAACCGATATAAAATACCGTTTCTTCCATGCCTACAATCATTGATTTTTGAATGCCCAAGGTAAAATAACCTAGGGAAAAGATAACACCACCATAGATAATAGCTTTACGCTGGCCAATAAAGTTATCGGCTAACCAGCCACCAATCATTGGTGTTATGTAAACAGCCATAGTAAAAAAACCATAAAGCCTTAATGCTTCTTGATTAGTCCAACCGAAACCACCATCTTGTACACTTGCTACCAAATAGAGCACCAAAAGTGCGCGCATACCGTAATAACCGAAACGTTCCCACATTTCAGTACCAAATAAAAGAAACAGTCCTTTCGGGTGACCGAAAAAAGTGCCTGCTGTAGGTGTTGTCATTTAAAATTCCTTAAAAATATGCTCGAATTCATAATTATTATTATAATTTGTGCCTAATGCACAAAAATAAGTAAGTCGATTACAAAGCTTTAATATCATCAATGTAATGGCTTTAATACCGTTAAACTAACGGAATAAAAACACCACTTATACTGTGATTTTATACGCTAAAGTCAACTCAAACTGCAACTTGTACAAACTGTATAGGCTTCATATATTTTGATGTATATCGCTAAAATTTTATCGAGCAAAATTGTATAAAATACGTTAGCCAGCCAGTTTTATACCTTTGCTAGCGTCGAAAGGCAAGTATGTCAGGCCAATCTATCATTAATGAGCGACTGATTGCTTAAATTTTGTATTCTTATGGCCATTTTCATCAATAAGTATCGAAGTTAATAAGGACGAAAAAATGTTGCTTTAATCGTAACAAACTTACTGATAGACTCCCCCACAGTTTTATCTCTGTCTTTTTTGATTTAATACCATATGGATGAATCATTTAGTCCTATATAATGGTATGAGTTCTTATCCCGTTTATAGGAAGAAACACGTTAAATGATTAATTATATTCGCCTACTGGCTTGCGTTCTTGTTTTCTACACTTTCTCGTTTAGTGCATCATCTGCACAAATCAGTCAGCAGCAAATAGAACAATTCAAAAATCTTCCAAAAGCCCAGCAAGAAGTATTAGCCCAAAGTATGGGCGTTGATCTGAATGCGATCATGGGGCAGATATCAAACACTAGTCAGCAACCCACATTAACGACGACACCAATTACGCCAAGACCTAATAACAAGAACACTGACGAAGAACAGGAAACTGCGGATACGTTCATGGTTGACGATGAACTATTTAAGCCTCTTGAACGATTTGGTATGGACGTCTTTGCAAATGCACCAAGTACATTCACACCAACAATGGATATTGCTATTCCTGAGCATTATATTTTAGGTGTCGGTGATCAGCTATCAATACAAATTTATGGCAAAGAAAGTGCGGATTATGTGCTGCCAATTTCACGTGAAGGCAAAGTACTTATTCCTAATGTTGGACCCGTAAAAATTGCCGGTTTAGCATTTTCTGAAATGAAAAGCTTTCTAGTTGATAAAATTCAACAAAGAATTATTGGTGTCAATGTTGTTGTTAGCTTGGCCGAACTACGCTCTATGCGTGTTTTCGTTTTAGGTGAAGCATATAAGCCAGGGCCTTACACCCTTAGTTCGTTGTCTTCGGTTACACACGCTATTTTTGCGGCAGGTGGGGTAAGTGATATTGGCTCATTACGTAATATTGCCATAAAACGTGCAGGTAAAACGGTACAAACCGTTGACTTATATGACTTACTAATTCGTGGTGACTCATCAAGTGATATCTTATTACAGTCTGGCGATGTTGTTTTTATTCCTGCACAAAGTCAAAATGTTTCTATTAACGGTGAAGTTAGACGACCCGCTATCTATGAATTAAAAGCAGGCGATGACTTTAACAGTATCGTAAAAATGGCTGGCGGTTTGTTGCCATCGGCTTACCCGCAATCAACTCTTATTGAACGTTATAATGAACAAAGTTTACGTAGCATTATTAATATTGATTTAACTGAGAGTAAAGCCCGTAAACAGTTATTACAAAATGGCGATTATATTCGTGTCTTAAAAAGTTCGGGTATGTATGAACAATCTATTACTGTTATCGGCGCTGTTACTCGCCCTGGAAAATATCAATGGAAAGAAGGCATTAAAGTTGCTGACTTGTTACCGAACTTAGACTCTCACGTTTTACCTTATGCTGATTTAAGCTACGGTTTAATTGTTCGTCAAAAAGACAAAGCTCGAAACATTGAAGTGCTGCAATTTAATTTAGCTAAAGCATTAAATAATGCAGCCACCAACCCCCTCGATAACTTAGTGTTACAGCCAAACGATAAAATCTTAATATTTTCTAATGTGACTAAACATGTTGATGAAAAAATATCACTAGACGATTTAGCTTTTACTCAAGAACAACTTTTTGCTAAAGAACGTCAACAGGCTAAGTCCTCATATAAAGAAAGAGTTTTTTGGCAGGAATACGGTGATAGTTTAACTGCTCCTTCTCTGGCTGCTGATACCACCGAGGAAGATGATTTGATTAATAAATCATTAGTACAAATTACCAGTGGTGTATTAGATAAAGAAATAGATATTCGTGAAATGGCACTATTTTCTCGTCAGCGTTTATTAGCACCAGTGCTAAGAAAGTTGCGTCAACAAGGTGCTTCGGGACAAGCTATTCAATTGATTGAAGTTGATGGACAAGTTAAATTTCCGGGTATCTACCCATTATCAAACAATGCCAAGGTTAGTGATTTGGTAGCGGCTGCCGGTGGCGTGAAAGAGTCTGCCTATTTAGCTAGAGCAGAAGTGACACGTAATAAACTTACCATGGAAGGCGCAACCAAAATATCATTGGATGTCGACTTAGGTTTAGCACTCAAAAAAGAAGGCAGATTTGATATTGCCTTAAAAAGTAAAGATCGACTAAACGTACATAAAATACCAGCTTGGAGCGAAAATCACGTAGTTGAATTACGTGGCGAGTTTGTTTTTCCTGGTAAATACACCATTCGTCGTGGTGAAACATTAGCAGATTTAATCGCCAAAGCTGGTGGGTTAACACAATACGCACACCCTGATGCATCAGTATTCACGCGTATTAAATTAAAAGAATTAGAACAACAAAACCTAGTTAAGCTAGCGAGTGATTTACGTATTGAAATGGCATCTAAATCGCTAACAGAGCAGGGAAGTTCAGCATCTTATGATGATGCTCAGAAATTATTAGGAGATATTACTAAATTAGAGCCCGTAGGGCGTTTGGTTATCAACCTGCCTCAACTTATGGCATCTAAAAGCGATAAAGTATTGCTGGAAGGTGGCGATGTGCTTTATGTCCCTACAATGAAAAACTCAGTGAATGTGATTGGCCAAGTTCAAGTGGGATCATCACATTTATATAATAGTGCTATGTCGGCTGAAGATTATATTGCCCAAAGTGGCGGTATCAAAAAGCGTGCTGATGCCGAGCGTATTTACGTTATCTCAGCAAGTGGCAGTATTAAAATGGTTGAAAACAGTAACTGGTTTGCAGGTTCATCTGGAACATCATTAAAACCAGGCGATACGATTGTTGTACCACTGGACTCTGAATATATGAATGATTTAACATTGTGGTCAACGGCGACACAAATTATTTATAATGCAGCAGTCGCAGTAGCGGCAATAAATGGTATTTAGTCTATAGAATAGAACTTATATCAACAGTTTTGAGCAATTAGCTTTACGGGCTAATTGCCAACCTACATCGCGCCTATGGCTGAAAATATAGAGTTAGGTGTTTGTTTTGTAGATGAGGCTTTTGTCTATAAGCCGTTCTGAAAAAGTAATAAAGTTGGTTAATGCCCAACATAAAAGCACACTGATAGCTTTTAACTGATAAATAAGCAAAAATAAATCATTGAATAAATAATAATAGCCGGCTAATAAAAGCTAAGGGATTCGCAAAATGATACGTAACTTAAATGATATAAAAATAGCCGTAATAGGTTTAGGCTATGTTGGTTTACCATTGGCAGTAGAATTTGGCAAAAAATATCAAAGTTTAGGTTTTGATATTAACCAAGCTCGAATTACCGAACTAAATGGCGGAACAGATAGCACACTAGAAGTCAGTGATGAAGAATTAGCCGAAACGACTAACCTGACATACTCTTGCCAAGTTGATGACCTAAAAAGTGCGAATGTTTATATTGTTACAGTACCAACACCGATAGACCAGCATAAACAACCAGATTTAACACCATTGATCAAAGCCAGTGAAATGTTAGGTAAAGTGGTTAGCGTTGGCGATATAATTGTTTATGAATCAACGGTCTATCCAGGTGCTACTGAAGAAGCATGTATACCCGTAGTTGAAAAATCCTCAGGCTTAGTTTTCAATAAAGATTTCTATGCAGGCTATTCACCTGAACGTATTAATCCTGGCGATAAAGAGCACAGAGTCACTAATATTTTAAAGGTAACTTCGGGATCAACACCAGAAATAGCCAACATTGTTGATGATTTATATCGCTCAA
This sequence comes from Cognaticolwellia sp., assembly GCA_049642265.1. GTDB lineage: Bacteria > Pseudomonadota > Gammaproteobacteria > Enterobacterales > Alteromonadaceae > Cognaticolwellia. Next base: position 50,628 of record JBAROR010000110.1, read on the forward strand.
TTATCATTGCAGGTACCTATAAAGCAAGTTCAATTAAAGTTGCTGAAGCGGCAAAAGTCATCGAAAACACTCAACGTGACGTCAATATAGCCTTGATCAATGAATTATCTATTATTTTTAATAAGCTCAATATCGACACTTTGGAAGTATTAGAAGCAGCGGGCACCAAGTGGAATTTCCTACCATTTCGCCCAGGTTTAGTCGGCGGTCACTGTATCGGGGTTGATCCTTATTATTTAACCCATAAAGCGCAATCAGTAGGTTACCATCCTGAGATGATCCTTGCTGGTCGTCGCTTGAATGACGGTATGGGCGCTTATGTGGTTTCACGTTTAGTAAAAAACATGCTGCATAAGCGTATTCAAGTTGAAGGTGCAAATGTTTTAATCATGGGGTTAACATTTAAAGAAAACTGTCCTGATTTACGTAATACTAAAATTGTCGATGTTGTCAGTGAACTCAAAGAATACAACATCAATGTTGATATCACCGATCCATGGTGTTCAAGTGAGCAAGCTGAGCATGAATATAACTTAAGCTTAACCGAAAAGCCTAAAGCCGGTAGTTACGATGCTATTATTCTCGCTGTCGCTCATAATGAATTTAAATGTTTAGGTGTGGAAGAAATTCGCAAGTTTGGTAAAGAAAATCATGTACTTTATGATTTGAAATATATATTACCGAAAGAGTCAGTCGATATGCGTTTATAACACTAACTAACTAACTGACATCATAAGGGTAGCGCCAATACGTCAACAGCAAAGTAAGTGGTTAAAGCATAATGGATTAGAGCTTATCTGACATGAAACTTTAAATAATAAATTTTAAATAACCATAAATTTATTAATAAATAAAAACTAACAAACCAAACGGAATAATAATGTCAAAGTATGATGAAGTAAAAAAACAGCTGAAACAAACACCTAAAGTTTGGCTTATCACTGGTGTTGCAGGTTTTATTGGTTCAAATCTATTGGAAACGTTATTGTTATTAAATCAAAAAGTTATTGGTTTAGATAACTTTGCCACCGGCCATCAACATAACTTAGATGAAGTTCAATCAGAAGTATCTTCCGAACAATGGCTGAACTTTACTTTTATTAAAGGTGATATTAGAAATTTTGAAGATTGTCAGCAAGCGTTAACTGTTGAAAACCTGACGGTAGATTATATCTTACATCAAGCTGCACTTGGTTCAGTACCACGCTCGATTGCCGACCCAATTTTAACTAACTCTGCCAATATCACTGGCTTCTTGAATATGCTAACGGCAGCCAAAGATGCGAAGGTATCAACTTTTGTTTATGCCGCATCAAGCTCGACTTATGGCGATCATCCTGCTTTACCGAAAGTAGAAGATAATATTGGTAAACCATTATCACCGTATGCCGTTACAAAATATGTTAATGAGCTTTATGCAGAAGTATTTCATAAAACTTATGGTTTAAATGCTACAGGATTACGCTACTTTAACGTTTTTGGTAAACGTCAGGACCCTGATGGTGCTTACGCAGCTGTTATCCCTAAATGGACCGCTGCTATGATTGAAAACCAAGACTTATTTATCAATGGCGATGGAGAAACGAGTCGTGATTTTTGTTTCGTCGAAAATGCGGTTCAAGCAAACATATTAGCAGCAACAGCAACAGATGAAGGAAAAAACCAAGTGTTTAATGTGGCACTAGGTGATAGAACGACATTGAATGAACTTTTTTCCAGTTTAGCTGAAGCACTTTCGTCTAATAACGTCAGTTATACTAAAAAAGCCATATATCGTGAATTTAGAGCGGGCGATGTACGACATTCTCAGGCCGACATATCAAAAGCTAAAGAATTAATTGGTTTTCAACCAGAATATCGCATTCAACAAGGTATCGATAAAGCCATGCCTTGGTATATCAAATTTTTGACAAATACCTGTAATTAGTCTATCCTTTCGCGCTCTTTTTAGGTGTGAATTAATCGAGTATGAATTATACTTTTGACTTCATACCTTAGACTTATTGTTATATGGATATAATAAAAAGCTTTCTCGTTATTTCTAAAGCTCATTTGTTTATCCAATAATTGAAACTACACTGCTATTAATTATTAGAAGTTAAATAAACCAATGAAGTTATTTTTTGCCAAAATCACACTTGCATCGTTTCTTATTACTAGCGCGTTTAATGTAACCTCTGCTGAAATAAGTCAAGCACAAATAGAACAATTCAAACAGTTATCCCCTAGTCAACAACAAGCCCTTGCAAGTAGTATGGGGGTCGACTTATCCGCATTTAAAGGTTTTGGAAGTGCTACTGGCAGTAGTACTGTGCAAGCGTCTCCGTCTTTAAATCAACTGGTACCTGCAAGAGATAATAAGATCAGTGAACAGAGCTTTGAAGCTCAGAATGTAAATGAAATTGTTGATGAAAGTAAAATCATCGAAAGTGAAGTTCTTCAGTTTTCTGCCGTTGAAAATACAAAGAAGTTAAAACCTTTTGGCTATGATTTATTTGCGGGTGAGCCATCAACCTTTGCTCCAGTTTCAGATGTGCCTATTCCATCCGCATATGTTTTAGGTCCTGGAGATACGTTATCAGTACAGCTTTACGGCAAAGAAACAGTCTCTTATAACTTGATCATTAATCGTCAGGGTAATGTCGATATTCCAAAGTTAGGCCCAGTAAACATTGCAGGTCAGAGTTTTAGTGAAGCAAAAAGCTTGATCACTGATATTATTCAAGAACGAAAATTGGGTGTGAAAAGTAATATTTCAATGGGGGAGTTACGCTCTATCCGTGTTTTTGTACTTGGTGAAGCTTATCGAGCCGCGTCATATACTTTAAGTTCATTAGCGACGGTAACTCAAGCCATATATGCCGCTGGTGGTATTAATGAAATTGGCTCTCTGCGTAATATTCAAGTGAAGCGTCGTGGCAAAGTAATCGCTGAGTTAGATTTATATCAACTATTATTACAAGGTGATACTTCAGGTGACATCAGTTTAATGGCTGGTGATGTAGTCTTTATTCCGACGGTGAATACAACTGTTGGCGTAAAAGGCGAAGTAAACCGACCGGCTATTTACGAACTTAAAAATGAGCAGAGCATTGCACAAGTTATAAAATTAGCGGGTGGCGTCACAGCTAGTGCATACAAAAAAGTAGGGAAAATAGCCCGAATTAATAACAGTGGTTTACGCTCAGTGATAAGTGTGAACTTATTAACGGGTTATGATAGTAAAGTCAAAAATGGCGATATTGTAGAGGTTGGTGCTGTTTTATCGTCATTAGAGCAAAGTATAACCATAAAAGGTCATGTGCAACGCCCAGGAGTTTACGGCTGGCATAAAAATACTAAGTTGAGCGATATTCTGCTTAGTATTAATGATTTTAAAGCTCAACCTGATTTAGAATATATATTAATTACTCGTAAAAACCCTATAACAGGTAAGTTAACCAGCCATAATGTTAACTTTTCTCAATATATAAAAACCAAAGCGAAATCTTCTGATTTCTTATTACAAGCTGAAGATACAATTTACGTATTTAATAAACAACGTAATCGTAGTGAAAGCTTAAAACCGTTACTTAATGTGTTAAAAGCACAAGCAGAACTGGCTGAGTTTGCTAACATTGTTAGTGTAAAAGGCGCAGTGCGTAATCCGGGTGACTACCCGTTAACAAAAAATGCAACGGTAAATGATTTACTTAATGCTGCGATGGGTTACACCCAAAATTCTGAATTACAGTATGCCTTGTTAGCTAGAAAAAATAAGCAATTAAACACTAAAGTGTTATACATCGACCTAACCAGTGATGATGGCAAAAACATCAAACTAACCGCACTTGATCGCTTGTATTTATTTGACCGAAACACATCAAGAACTGCATTGTTGAGCAACTTAATTACTGAGTTACGCCAACAAGCCGATAAGACTCTCGCACAAAATATAGTAAGCATATCAGGTGATGTTCATTTTCCTGGGCAATATCCTTACGTTGTTAACATGAGCAGTAACGAACTGATCAGTTTAGCGGGCGGATTAAAAGAGTCGAGCTATTTAGTGGATGCAGATTTAGTACGCTTCAGTCATGACGGCCGAGAAACTGCTGAAGTAACCCATCAAAACATTAATTTAAACAATGCTTTCTTGTTAAAGTCGCTTGATACGCTACATATTAAACGCATACCTGATTGGCAAGAAAAACGATCGATTAAACTTGCTGGAGAAGTCGTTTTTCCAGGGACTTATATCTTGAAAAAAAGTGAGAGTTTACATGATGTGCTTCAACGTGCCGGCGGTTTAACATCAGAAGCAGATGCTTCTGCAGCAATATTTACCCGTGAAGCACTAAAAAGACAAGAAGCGGAAAAAATAGCCTACTTAAAAACACAATTGCAAAATGAAGCAGCGCAAATAAATTTAACCAATGATGATACCAACAATGCAGAACTTGCCGAATCGTCCGCTTTGTTAAATAAATTAACCGTTACACAAGCCATTGGACGTTTAGTAATAGATTTACCGCAAGTATTAAACGAAGACAATAGTGAAAATATTCGTTTAGATGATGGCGACGCCTTATATATACCAAAAGTACGTGAATCAGTAAGTGTTATCGGTGAAGTTCAATATGCGACATCACATATTTATAAAAACATTCTTGATATTGAAGACTATATTGATCGTTCGGGCGGTTTGAAAACTCGAGCCGATGAAGAACGTATTTATATTATTAAGGCGGATGGATCAGTTCGTTTAGCGAGTAATAATAACTGGTTTTCAAACCAAGATGATTTTCTAGAAGCTGGTGATACTATCGTAATACCATTAGATCTAGAATATAAAGACGGTTTAACATTGTGGTCAGCTGTTACCCAAATAATCTATAATTCAGCAGTAGCTGTAGCTGCAATAGGAAGCTTGTAAATTTAATTTTTCTGTTTATCTTTTGTAAATCGACTTAAATAACAACTTATAACTACTGTTATAAGTTGTTATTTAAACGAGTAATAGAATCAGTACTTTGATAAGTAGAAACGAATTTTAGACGTAAGAGTGCTTTAGAGTATAAACATCAATTACGTAGATGTTTTCAATAGAAAGACAAGAAAGCACTATTAAAAACAACAAAGACCTTGTTATAATACGCATTCATCCTAGGTGCTGCATGTATATTAATGATCTCGATGCTTATAGGAATAGTTATTAAAATGAACTTAAATGCGAGTTACTGTGAAAAGTCATAAATTGCAAGGAAGTACTTCAAAAGAAGTCGAGGCAATGAATTCAAAAGGATTTTATCAGCAACACCAACTCCCCGAAGATAACGAAATTGATCTAGCAGAGCTTTGGCATGCTATTTGGTCAGGAAAGCTATTAATTATTGCTATCACTGCATTATTCGTAATTTCATCTGTTTTTTATGCGATGAACCAACCCAATATTTATCAGGCAACGACTTTACTCGCACCTGCAAGCGAGCAAGGTGGTGCTAGTGGTTTATCTAAAATGGCCGGGCAGTTTGGTGGTTTAGCAAGTCTTGCTGGTATCAATCTTGGCGGCGGCGGTACGGATAAAACGGGTTTAGCACTTGAGATACTTAAGTCGCGCCTTTTTCTTGAAAATTTCATAACTAAACATCAATTGTTGGTGCCATTAATAGCCGCTAACAATTGGGACGCTAATAGTAATACCCTAACCATTGATGATGAAATCTATAATTCAGAGACCAACACTTGGTTAAGAGATGTTAAAGCGCCAAAAAAACCTGAACCATCTCCATGGGAAGCGTTTAAAGCATTTAAGGAAGTGCTGTCAGTTAGCACAGATAAAGAAAGTGGCATGATCACCTTAGCCATCGAACACTATTCTCCTGAAGTGGCTACTGAATGGTTGTTATGGTTAGTCGATGATATTAATTCAACTATACGCGAGCAAGATAAAGTTGAAGCACAAAATAGTATTGATTACTTATCTAAAAAATTACAAGAAACTCAATTAGCAGATATGCAGACTGTTTTTTATCAGCTTATTGAAGAACAAACGAAAACGATTATGTTGGCTGAAGTATCAAAAGAATATGTTTTAAAAACCATAGACCCTGCTAATGCCCCTGAAGAAAAAGCTAAACCAAAACGCGCTTTAATTGTTGTGTTGGGTACCATGCTAGGTGGAATACTATCAGTACTTGTTGTATTGATCCGGTATTTTAGTAATAAAAGTAGCCAGAATAAAGAAGTAAATTTTAGTGCTGGCACATCAAGCTTAACCTCAGGTAAATAGGAATATATTTGATGATGATTGCAGCCTTAACTTCTTTCTGCTTTGCCTTTTTAGCAATTAAGTTATTTAAACCACTTGCTGTTGATGTCGGTTTAGTTGATAAACCTAGTGCTAGAAAGCATCATGATGGTCAAATACCTTTAATTGGCGGTATTTCTATCTTTGCTGCTGTATTAGCGGCGAGCATGCTCTGGTTGCCGAATACACTGGAATTAAGGATGTATTTAATAGCATCAGCAATGATGGTGTTTATTGGTGCGTTAGATGATAAGTACGACCTAAAAGTGCGTATTAGAATTGTTGGGCAAATTATCATTGCCAGCTTAATGATTTACGGTGTCGGTGGCTATATTGCCAACTTAGGTGACTTATTTGGTTTTGGTGATGTAACGTTAGGCCCTATGGGGATAATATTTACTTACGTAGGTATTATTGTTGTCATTAACGCTTTTAATATGGTTGATGGTATAGATGGTTTGATTGGCAGTCTAAGTATTAATACTTTTACAGCTATAGCTATTCTATTTATTATGAGCGAGCAAGTAGATTACATTAGTTACCCATTGATTCTTGCAACAGCAATTATCCCATATTTGATTTTTAACCTAGGTTTGGCTAAAAAATCGAAGAAAATTTTCATGGGTGATGCAGGGAGTATGTTTATTGGCTTAAGTGTTATTTGGTTACTAACTATGGGGACGCAAAATGAAAGTGCTTCATTTCGCCCTGTAACTGCTTTATGGATTTGTGCTGTACCATTGATGGATATGCTAGCAATAGTAGTACGTCGCTATAAGAATGGTAAGTCGCCTTTTAAACCAGACAGAGACCACCTTCATCATATACTTCAGCGTGTTGGCTATGATTCTAGTCAAACGCTGGTCATTATTTCTATATTTGCAGTGTCAATGTCATTAGTTGGCTTGGTTGGTGAGTATTTTGTTGTTCCTGATAATATTATGCTTGCAGGGTTTATTTTTATGTTTGCTTGTTATGTAGTGGTAATAAGAAAGATGACGAAATTTGAAAGAATCATTAAGTAAGGCTTAAGATGTGAATCTATTAGCATAAATAGATGAAATTTTTGTAGCTTAGTGTTATGGCAGTTTTTATTAAAAATAACAGATAAAAGCGTATCCCAAAGATAACAATTTTTGTCTTAGCTAGAAAGTAATGCAGAGTTTAGGTGTTGAAAATATTGATTTCTGATGATGAAGCTTGCAATGTTTTTGAGCTTACTATCAAGTGATTTTGAAATTATTGTTAAGTCTACTTTGAAAGCAAAGGAAACTTTTAGCGTAACAAATTCTGCGATTACTTTATTATAAGCAATCAATCAGTTTTGCCAGATGTAATTGCATTAATTGAACTTAAGGTTGCTCTAGAGAATAGAATCGCTTAGGTTTATTGAAATTATTAAATGTTATAAAGTAAGGGCTGTAGTAAGAGGAATTTATGAAAATAGCAATAGTTGGTGCTGGTTGGTATGGTTGTCATTTAGGGCTATCCCTTAAACAATCCGGAGCAGAGGTAAAGATATTTGAGCGTAGTAACAAATCTATATCTAGCGCTTCTAGAAAAAATCAAAATAGACTCCATTTGGGGTTTCATTATCCCCGAGACAACGAAACACGAATCCAGTCAAAAGAAGGGTATAATTGGTTTGTTGAGCACTACGGACATCTAACTGAAAAAATTCACAACAATGTCTATGCTGTAGCTAAGGGCGATAGTTTAATCGATTATGAAACATATAAACTGATTATGTCGGGGGCAGGCCTGTCTTACCAGGAGATGCCAGTTGGTTCGCTTAAAGATATTAAGCTTGAGAATGTCAGTAAGTTAATAAGAACAGATGAAAGGCTTATTAAGAACTTCCTTGCAAGTGATTTTTTCGATTCGGTTTTAAAAGATGAACTTAACTTCAATAAGCATATTGATTTGTCGAATGAAGCCGTACTCCAAGAGCTCAAAAAGGAATATGACTATGTTATTGATTGCACTTGGGGTACTACAAGAAAAATCAAAGGTTTAGATTATTTTTATGAGCCGTGTATTTATTTTTATTATAAAAAGCTTGTCCAATCTAGTTTTGCGTTAACTTTGATGGATGGTAATTTGTTTTCTCTGTACCCATACCATAATGATATTTATACTTTAACATCAGTTGAGCATACACCTATTGGGCAGACGGAATCTGTAAGTGATATTTCTCAAATATTTGAGACAGCTAAAAGTCCTCAATATATTAAAAATAAAAAAAGACTTTTCGAAACCGGTTTTTCTTATTTTTATCCTAAGTTCCTTGAGCAGTTTAAATTTGAAGGTGTTGAGTTTAGCTTGAAAACAAAAATAAAAAGTAATAGTGATTTCAGAGGCTGCGTTGTAGTCCAGGAAGGTAACTTGATATCGGTGTTCTCAGGGAAAATTGATACTTTACACATTGCAGAAGAAGAGGTATTTAGGATTCTAAATGAAAGCTAAGGTTGATATATTTGGTGCAGGCTCAGAAATATCTAAGTCATTGACAATAAAGTTAAGGAGTCATGGCGCGTTAGTTAGAGGGTATAGTCGAGAAGATTTAGATTTTAAAGATATAGAATTAGAACATTTAATTTCTAAAGTTAATTTAGACTCTGATTATTATATTTTTACAAATGGCTTGCTTCATTCCAAAAGGATAAATGAACAAAGTACCAGAGAGGTACTTAATTCATTTTCTATTAACTTGATTTCCATTGTTCGTATTTGTGATTACGTTTTAGACAACAATAAAAAAGCAAAAATAATTATTTTAGGGTCGGAGTCAGGTAAAAAAGGTTCATATGACACCTCATATTTTTTGTCAAAAGCCGCTTTGAAAAAATATGTAGAAGAAAGGCGCTTAAGCTCGAAAGAGCAGCAAATTTTAATGGTCTCTCCATCTATTATTGAGGATTCAGGGATGACCATGCGTAGATGTGATGTTAACAATTTAGATGAAAATAGAAATAACCATCCTAAAGGGCGCTTTCTCGCGACTAATGAGATTTCTAGCTTTATCAGCTATATTATCGTTTCTGAATGTGATTATTTATCAAACTGTGAAGTAGAAATCAACGGGGGCAAGTTTGCAAGAATGGTTTATAATGAGTGATGATCATTATTTGATTGTTGCATCTACGGATAAAGGGCTTGTTCTTGCTTGAATTCAGTGACTATTTAGCTTGCAAAGCAGTATTTCCACAGTTTTTACTTTAAACATCAATGAGTAGTTGCTAATCAAGCTAGCTTCATATTTATTTACATTCTAAAAAATAATTTATTGGCAGGGTATAATGCGTGTTGCAATATTTATAACGAAATTTCCAGTTCTATCTCAAACATTTATAATAAATCAAATTGTAGCTTTGAAGAAACTTGGTGCGGAAGTTAAGATAATATGCGTCAGTAAAGATGCAAGCGGTTTGGTGCATCATGACGTTCATAAGCATAAGCTCATGGAGGATGTTATCGAGCTATCTCCATCAGTAACAAGCGATAAGCTTAGCCGATTGTATAGCTTGGTCAGAAATACATTGAAATCAGTTTTTAATGGGAATGCTATTAAGGTTACTAGGGTCTTAGGTGATAAATTGTTAAAGCCCACTCAAAAGGAAGTTCTTATTAACTGCTTAGCTAAGGGGGAAGCTGGCCAGTTAGTATTCGATAATGTAATTTGTCATTTTGGTGTAAATGGCTACCTTCTTACTTCGATGAGAGATATTGGCGTTATTACGTCTCCAATCTCAACTGTTTTTCATGGCTTTGAATTGAGTAGGCACGATGTATTAAAGGGGTATCATAAGCAGTACGCAGCTCTATTTTGCAAAGGTGATTTTATGCTACCGGTTTGCGAGCTTTATAAAGAAAAATTAATTTCACTTGGCTGCCCAGAAGATAAAATTAAAGTGCATAAAATGGGTGTAGATATAGATAAATTTAACTTTAAAGAATCAGCTGGGTTGACAGAAAACACAATAAAAATACTCCAAGTAGGCCGGTTGACACCGAAAAAGGCAATATTGGACTCTATAAATGCTGTCGTTATGGCAAGTAAAACAGTTTTAATAGAGTTTAATATTATTGGGGAAGGGGAGCTATATGATGAAGCTAAGCAAATTATAGATGACAATAACGCTAGTGAATTTATCCACTTACTGGGCTTGAAGTCACAAGAAGAAGTTAAGCAATATATGAATTACTCAGATGTCCTTTTATTGCCAAGTGTGACGGCTTCTGATGGCGATACTGAATCTATACCTGTTTGCTTGATGGAGGCTACAGCAACAGGACTTATTGTAATAGCAACAAATCACTCTGCAATCCCTGAATTAATAGAAGATGGCGAATGTGGTTTTCTGGTTGATGAGTCTGATGTGGTGGCGATCTCTGAAAAAATAAAGCACGTTTTTAGTTTGGATACAGTTCAAATAGCTGATATTAGAGTAAAGGCTAGGTCTAAATGCTTACAGAATCATAATAACGATCAATTGAGTCAGGATTTGCTTAAGTTTGTAAGTGGCGTTAGTTAGTGCTGTAGTTCTTAAAGGTGACTGTTAGGTGCTTATTTTTTATTGCAAGATTAACTCCAGAACTTAACCTTATGAGCATTGCTAAGAGCAGATAATAAAAGGCACTGAAATATCACTATTTTGCAGTATTAGCTTGCAAATTTTTTTTGTATTATTTCCAGTGCCATGATAATTGAAGTAGAGTGTATTATTTATAATGACAGTTGAGTTGTACGTAGCTATAAAAAGGAGTTTGACAGGTCGTTTCTTGACTTATGTTGTGCAGTTCTCTGCGCTTGCTTTCTATGCGAGAATATTTACCCCTAAAGAGTTTGGTGTCATAGCATCTATACAAGTGTTTTTGATTTTTTTTCAGATGATTGCTGATGTAGGCATTGGTCCTGCAATAATAAATGAAAAAAAATTCAGTAAACAGCAAAGAGATGGCATCTTTACTATAACCCTTATCTTAGGGGGGGTCTTAGCGTTTTTGTTTTACCTTTTCTCCTACTATTTAAACTCCTTTTATGGTGGTTATGAATATCAATCCATCGCGTTTATAGTAAGCTTGTCAATTTTTTTCTACTCGGTCAATATAGTACCAATGACCGCTCTCAATAAAGATGCCAAATTCATCACTATTGCAAAATTAGACTCTATTTCTGAGATTTTAAGCTTGGTCATTGTGTACACTTTCTATAAGTTGGGCTTTGGGGTGCTAGCATTAGCATTTAGGAGCTTGGGACAGGCTTTTTTTCGCTTTGTATTCTCTTTGATTTCTTCGTCAATCACAGTGATAGGCCGCCCCAAGCTTGGTGGAGAGCTTTTTCACATTAAGAAACTAGCAAGCTTTGCGTCTTACCAGTTTGGTTTTAACTTAATTAATTATTTTTCACGAAATTTGGATAATATTTTAGTCGCTAAGTATATGGGAGCTTCTTTACTTGGAGTTTATGATAAATCATATCAGTTGATGCGCTATCCTTTGATGCTGACAACTTTTGCCATGACCCCAGCAATTCAGCCAGTGCTAACAAAAATTAGAGGGGATGTAGATTACGTTGTGACAGAACATAATAAGCTCGCAATGCGACTGCTGTTTATTTCGCTTCTGATTAGCACATTTATACACGTCAATAGTCAAAATATTGTTTTGCTGCTATTTGGTGAGCAGTGGCTAAAAGTAGTGCCGTTAATTGAGATATTTTCTTTTATGATTCCAATCCAAGCTGTCCTATCAACGTCAGGTTCTTTCTACCAAGTGATGAATAAGCCTAAGATTTTATTTTTTTCAGGTGTGTTGTCTGCTTTTGTTAATATAGCTGCGATTATAATCGGTGTTTATAATGGTGATTTAGAGTCTGTCGCGACAGCTCTATTAGTAGCCTTTTCAATTAACTTTGTACAATGTTATTTTGTTTTATTTAATTTTTGCTTTAAAAGAAAAATTATATATTTTTACCTAGAGCTTTTAAAGGCGTTTTTTCTAGCATTGTTGCCTCTTTCTATTTACCTCCTTGCGTGGTCAAATTTAAAAGAATTTACCACTGGAAGTGCTTTTATCAATTTATTTCTTAGTATTTCGATTGCACTGATTTCTTTACTCACTTTCTTTAAGCCAATAAAAATAGGATTGGCTATAGGGGGGAGGTAGTTTAAAGGCTAAATTTGTAGTTATAGGTTTTTTAATTTTAAAGGGGATATAATAATTAAACAGTTAATAAAAAAACTAGGCTTTACTAGGCGACGGTTCGACTTTGTTCTTGATGTATTTTCATTTTCTTTTGCCCTGCCTTTTATTTTGTTATGGAGGCTTTTTAAAATTGGTTATAAGACAATTGCAATTCTTATATCAGGGGTTCCGGGTGAATTCGGTATTAGCCTAAGGAGGAACTTTTATAGGTTTACACTGTCTAAGTGTGGTTGGGGTCTCAGGGTTCATAAAGGAGCCTTTATTGTTTACCCACAAGTTGAATTAGGTAATCGATGCTGTATAGAAGAATACTCGATTGTTAGTAATTGTAAACTTGGGAACGATGTGATTTTAGCTGCGAGGGTTTCAATTATGAGTGGTGCTAATCATCATGACGTTGATAATTTAGATTTACCATTTTGGGATACTGTAGGCGAACTTAAACAAGTAATAATTAACGATAATGTTTGGGTTGGTACACATGCGGTTATTATGAATCATATAAATGAAGGGACAGCTGTTGGGGCTGGCTCGGTTGTTACTAGAACCTTCCCAAAAAACATGATAATTGGTGGTGTGCCTGCAAGGGTTATTCGTGCTAGAGGGGAGAAAAAGTGAATGCTTTAATTACTGTTATAATCCCCCACTATAATAGTTATGACGAGCTTTATCGGGCTATTTCTTCAGTTTTTAGCCAAACAATAGACTCCTATGAATTAATTGTTGTAGATGATAATTCGCCAGACAATAGCCGGTTAATTGATGTTATCTCAAAGTTTCAAGACAAAAGGTTAAGTTTAATTGAGCATTCAAAAAACTTAAATGGATCAGCTGCTAGGAATACAGGCATCTTAAATTCATCAACCAAATATGTTGCACTATTAGACTGTGATGATTTTTGGCAACCTGAACATCTGTCAAAATGCTTAAAAAAAATTAATAACACCGATAATCAAGGGGTGTTTTCAAATTTAAATGTTTGGCATGATTCGACAGGAGCTAGTAAATCAGTTTACAAATCTAGAAACAGATCAAAAGATGAAACCCCTGCAGATTTTATTTTGGGGAACGGAATAGCCCAAACCTCTAGCTACTTCTTATTAAGGGAGGCGGCCACTGAAGTCCTGTTTGATGAACGTCTTTATCGCCACCAAGATTTCGACTTCTTTATTCGGTATGCTAATAAGTATAGCTTTGTATGGTTGGATAGCTATGAAGTTGTCACTTTATGGGAATTGAATAAACCTAGGAATGTAAACTTTACTTCTTGTATTCTTTTTTATAAAAAACATAAAAATGAACTTAAATCAAAAGTTAAAAATAAATATTTGCTAAAAATGTTGTATACATCACATTATTCAAACGCTTCAAAAAATGTTGTTGGATTTTATATAGATGAACTAAGAGCTGCTAACAATCCGCTTAGCCTTTTTTATTTGCTAACATTTGCCCCAAGATTTTTATGGAAAGCAACGATTGTTGCTAAAAATGTTGTGCGGAAATATATTTGAGATGTTCTATAGACTCTATGTTTGTTTTTTTTTAGTGCTTTGTGTGTTTTGCTATGTTAGTCCAGTATTACATCATCTAGATACAAAGCCTTTCTATTTGTTAGCTTCGATACCACTGGCAATAAGTGGTTTAAAAAAAGTTAATATTTATGATTCTTGCTATATCCTAGTTGCGATATTTTCTTGTTTGATATTCTTAGCAATGCTAAGTGAGGGAGTTAACTTTAGAGGGCCACTTCAATACGTAGGTTTTCTTATGCTATACTTTGCATTTAAAAATATTTATAATAGAGCCCCAGATTTAATAGTCCATTTTATAAAGCTCCTGGTTATGTCTTATTTTATAGCCGCTTTACTTCAAGTTCTATTTGGTGGTGATGTATTATCAAACTTTCTTTCCGTTAGGACTACTGATAATCGCGGCTTTACATCTCTTACTCCAGAGCCCGCATTATATGGTTTAATGCTATTATGTGCTGGTGTTATAATATATGTGAGTGATATACATAATAAATTTAAATTGTACTTATTAATTCTATTTCAAATTATATTTTTTAGTCAATCGGCCTTAGCTATATTATTATCTTTAATAACATTGATGCTTTGGCTACTTTTAAATCGACTGAGAACTTTTTTGATTGTAATGTCAATATTTACAATCTCGATTATTAGCTTTGTTGGATTGCTGTCACAAAAATCTAGGATTGGATACTTAATAAATAAAGTAGTTGATAGCCCACTTTCTATACTCTCAGTTGATGCAAGTATTAATGAAAGAGTTAGCCATATTGTTTTACCTATTTACGGAGCAATTAATAATTTCTTTTTTCCTTCTGGTTTTAGCTCCTTTTCTGAAGTATTAATGCATAAAGGAAATATTCTTGGTGGCCTTTTTTGGTGGGGATCTCCTACTAACGTTATTATGTCTGGTTTTTCGGCTGCTATTTTTGAATTAGGAATTATGGGGCTTGTTTTTATAGCGGCAAGTATTTGTTTAATATGGAGCTTTAGCTTTAGAGGCAATAAAGATAAGATATTCTTATCTGCTTGTATAATGTTGGTTATGTTTCAAGCTATACCCATCACCAACCCATTGTTTCCATGGTTACTTTGTGCATCTCGGTTTAAGAAGTTTGGATATTAATTTGAGTATATTATTTTTTGGGGAGTTACCGCCGTACTCGGTAAATGGTGTTAGCTTATCGAATGAGTTAAACCTTAAAATATTAAAGTCTAAGAATGATGTCTGTGAGGTTATTGAGACGGCAGACCTTAAAAGTTCGTCTTCATTGTCGAAACTTTTAATTATATTACGATCAATTAAAAATTTTTACTACAAAGCAAAAGCCTGTAAATATGATTATTTTTATTTTTCCTTGCCAACATCAAAACTGGGAGGGATTAAGGTTCTTGTTTTAGGCATCATATTTAAACATTTTAACAAAGAAGGAAAAGTTATAGGCCACGTGCATAGAGGGGATTTATTAACTTTTGCAAAGCAAGATTATTTCTCCAAATACTTATGCAAAATAATTGTTAAATATTTATATAAACTTATTTTATTATCTGAAAGTCAGGTTAGTATTTGCTCCCGTTTTTTTGAACTTCCTGAAAAAAAATTCTGTTTTTTACCAAACGGTGTAGAAAGTGATTTGATTTCGTGGCGCAAGTCTAACTTAGGAATAAACAGCCCTGGGGATTACTATTTATACCTATCAAACTACATACCCGATAAAGGATATGACATTATTTGTTCGTCTTTCAGTAACATGAAGGGATTACATTTAAAGATGTTTGGTAACGAAATACACAAAGAACAAATTTTACGGTTAAGAGAGCTAGTTACTAAAAATATTGATATTAAAGGCAATGTATCCGGAATCGAAAAGTATGAGCTCATAAAAAATTGTAAAGCAGTAATATTAATGTCAAAGAATGAAGGTGTTCCATTAGTTATACTTGAAGCAATGGCTTTAGGTAAGCCGGTAATAACAACAGATGTTGGTTTTATAAAAGAAATGCTTGGTGATGACTATCCTTGGTACGTGGAATCAAGAAGCTCTGAGTCACTAAATAATTTGATTTCAAAGTTTGAACTACTATCAGCCAATGACTATAACGAACTTTGTCATAATCTAAGCGACTTATTCATGAAAAATCATTCTAATAAGGTTCGTGAAAAAACATTAATTAATATATTTAAATAGGAACAGTTATGAAAGTTGCATTAATAACAGGGGTTACTGGGCAAGATGGTTCATACCTTGCAGAGTTATTATTAGAAAAAGGCTATGAAGTTCATGGAATAAAACGACGAGCTTCATCATTAAACACTGAGCGTGTTGATCATATTTATCAAGATAGCCACGAGGATAATCCTCGTTTTTTCTTACATTATGGTGACTTAACAGATTCCTCTAACTTAACCCGTATTATCAATGATGTACAACCTGATGAGTTATATAATTTAGGAGCTCAATCACATGTGGCCGTTTCATTCGAGTGTCCTGAATATACTGCAGACGTTGATGCTATGGGGACTTTGCGGTTACTTGAAGCAATACGTTTTTTAGGATTAGATAAGAAAACGAAATTTTATCAAGCTTCAACTTCTGAACTTTACGGTGAAGTCCAAGAAATACCACAAAAAGAAACAACCCCCTTTCACCCGCGTTCTCCATATGCGGTTGCTAAAATGTATGCCTACTGGATAGCAGTGAATTATCGTGAGTCTTACGGAATGTATGCTTGTAATGGTATTCTATTTAATCATGAATCTCCTCGCCGCGGGGAAACCTTTGTTACTCGTAAAATTACTCGTGCATTAGCCAACATATCACAAGGCCTAGAGAAGTGTTTGTACCTGGGTAACATGGATGCACTTAGGGATTGGGGGCATGCTAAAGATTATGTGCGTATGCAGTGGATGATGTTACAGCAAGAGCAACCGGATGATTTTGTTATAGCTACGGGTAAACAAATTTCTGTTCGTGAATTTGTTCGTATGTCGGCTGGAGTATTAGGAATTGAGCTTGAATTTAGTGGTCAAGGGCTTACAGAGGTTGCTACTGTGAAAGCAATTACAGGTATTAATGCTAGAGCCTTAAAAGTCGGTGATGCTATTGTTAAAGTTGACCCTCGTTATTTTAGACCTGCAGAAGTTGAAACACTTTTGGGAGATCCGACAAAAGCTAAAGAAAAGCTTGGTTGGATACCTGAAATTACTGTCGAAGAAATGTGTGCCGAAATGGTATTAAATGATTTGGATATAGCTAAGCAGCACGCTCTACTTAAACAACATGGTCACAATGTTAGTGTATCAGTAGAGTAGGTTTTTAAAGTTATTTTATCTATTAACCATTACCAAGTAATTTGTTAGTGGTTTTTCTTTTTTTTCTAGTAGGACATATACATGATAAAGGTTTTTGTTGCAGGCCATAAAGGAATGGTTGGCTCGGCAATTGTTCGTCAATTACAGCAGCGAGATGGTATAGAGTTAATATTACGTAATAGAGCAGAATTAAATTTATTAAACCAACAAGCTGTTGCAGATTTTTTTAAAGAAGAAAGTATTGATCAAGTATACTTAGCTGCTGCAAAAGTTGGCGGTATTGTTGGTAATAACACATATCCTGCTGACTTTATCTATGAAAACTTAATGATTCAATGCAATATTATTCATGCAGCTCACTTGGCTAATATTGATAACTTATTGTTTTTAGGCTCATCTTGTATATACCCTAAACTTGCTTCCCAACCAATGTCTGAATCTGCATTATTAACAGGGACATTAGAACCAACGAATGAACCTTACGCAGTGGCAAAAATAGCAGGAATAAAATTATGTGAATCATACAACAGGCAATATGGACGAAATTATCGTAGCGTAATGCCAACCAATCTATATGGACCAAATGATAATTTTCATCCTCGAAATTCTCATGTTATTCCCGCTTTAATAAGACGATTTCATGAAGCAAAGTTAAATAACTTACCTGAAGTCATAGCATGGGGATCAGGGAAACCAATGCGAGAATTCTTACATGTTGATGACATGGCTGCAGCCTCTATATTTGTAATGGATTTAGCTCAAGATACTTATGACGAAAATACTCAACCTATGCTAAGTCAAATTAATGTCGGTACAGGTACTGATTGTACTATACGTGAATTAGTAGAAACAGTAGCAAAAGTGGTGCATTACAAAGGTAGTATTATCTTCGATTCAACTAAGCCTGATGGTGCTCCTAGGAAATTAATGAATGTTGAACGATTAAAAGACTTAGGTTGGGAGTATACTATTAGTTTAGAAGAAGGTTTGACCCAAAGTTATCAATGGTTTCTAGAAAATCAAGATAATTTCAGGAAATAGTGCAATCAGATCATGGATGGATTAAATGTTTTTAAGTGAAGATACTTTCTCTACTGTTATTAAAAGTACCCCATTAGTCTCAATAGACCTTGTGGTAAAAAATAAACAAGGTCGTGCATTATTAGGTAGGCGTTTAAATAAACCGGCTAAAGACTATTGGTTTGTCCCCGGCGGAAGAATTCAAAAAAATGAATCTTTATCTGATGCCTTTAAGAGATTAACGCAAGACGAATTAGGACAACAATTTAATATCAAGCAAGCGGAGCTATTAGGGCCTTTTGATCATTTTTATAGTGATAATGTATTTGGTCATCAATTTTCAACACATTATGTAGCAATAGCGTATGTTCTGATTATTGATAAAGATTTAAGTCATTTACCTATAAATGTGCAACATGAACGCTATCAATGGTTTGAACTTGATGAATTGTTAACAAGTGATAAAGTACATCTCCATACAAAGTGGTATTTTAATGAAAGTAAGTATAATAACAGCAACATATAACAGTGAAAGTACCATTATTGATACTATTAAATCTTTAGAATCTCAAACATATATGGATATTGAGTATATTATTGTTGATGGTTTATCAACAGACTCCACAATTGAATTAATCAAAGAGCGTAGCTCTAGAGTATCAACCTTTATCATTGAAAAAGATAAGGGTATATACGATGCTCTTAATAAAGGTTTAGCAGCTGCGACAGGTGATATTGTTGGTTTTCTGCATTCTGACGACTTATTTGCTTCAGATTCCTCCGTTTCTAACTTAGTGGCAGCATTTGAACCAGGCTCTGACGCTATTTACGCTGACTTAGAATATGTATCTAAGCAAGACCTTAATAAAGTCGTAAGGTTATGGAGGAGTGGTACTTTCAATTTAACTAAAATTAGGAGTGGCTGGATGCCTCCCCACCCTACATTCTATATGAAAACTTCGCTTTATAAAAAACTCGGTGGTTTTAATCTTAATTATAAAATAGCTGCAGACTATGATTCTTTACTTAGATATCTTTGGATAAATAAAATTAAAGTTTCTTACTTACCTGAAGTGTTGATAAAAATGAGAGTTGGTGGTGCAAGTAACCGAAGTTTGACAAATATTTACAAAAAATCTTTAGAAGATATAAGTGCATTAAAATTAAATAGAGTTCCAGTTTTTAGAGCTTTTATCATCAAAAATTTGTCTAAACTCCCTCAATTTTTTTCAAAAAGCCATTAAAATAACTTATGAAATTTAATATTTATTTTTATACAATTATACAAAAGGTCTGTTAATGATTTTACCAATAATTATGGCCGGAGGCTCAGGTTCTCGTTTATGGCCATTGTCTCGCCAGATGTTCCCAAAACAATTTTTAACGTTGCATGGTGAATCTTCGATGTTACAAGCAACAGCAGAGCGATTAGCTTATATAGAACATTTGCCAGCGCTTGTCATTTGTAATGAAAAGCATCGTTTTTCTGTCGCAGAACAATTTCGCTTAAAAAACATTCCTAATAGCGGTATTATTTTAGAGCCTGTCGGTCGTAATACTGCACCTGCAATAGCTTTAGCCGCTTATCAAGCAATGAAAGAAGGCCAAGACCCCTTGTTACTGGTACTTGCTGCCGATCATGTGATAAAGGATGAGCAAGCCTTTGCTACATCAGTTAAGCAAGCTAAAATACATGCAGAAGAGGGGAAGCTCGTAACTTTCGGTATAGTACCTACTGCTCCTGAAGTTGGCTATGGCTACATTAAACGTGGCGAAGCACAACAAAAATCAGGTTATAGCGTCGAGCAGTTTGTAGAAAAACCAGACAAAAATACTGCTGAAAGTTACCTTGCTACAGGCGAGTATTATTGGAATAGCGGCATGTTTTTATTTAAAGCTAGTCGTTACTTGGATGAGCTAAAAGCTCATCGCCCTGATATTTTAGCTGCATGTGAAAAAGCTATGGCTGATACTCAAAGCGATTTCGACTTTATTCGTGTCAATAACAGCGCTTTTGAATCATGTCCTGATGATTCAGTTGACTATGCGGTGATGGAAAAAACGGCTGACGCTGTTGTTGTTCCAATGGATTGTGGCTGGAGTGATGTGGGGAGTTGGTCAGCACTATGGGAAGTTAGTGATAAAGATACTGATGGAAATGCTTTAATCGGTGATGTGATTGTCGTTGACACTAAAAATACTTTGGTGCATGCGAAAGAAAAACTAGTTGCTACTATTGGTCTAGAAAATATAGCTATCGTGGAAACCAAAGATGCTATTTTGGTTTCTAAGCTTTCAGAAGTTCAAAAAGTAAAGCAAATAGTGGAGCACTTAAAATCTGAGGAACGCTCTGAATTTAAGCATCACCGAGAAGTATATCGCCCCTGGGGATCCTATGACTCTATAGATAATGGCGAGCGCTTTCAAGTGAAGCGGATCACAGTTAAGCCTGGTGCTAAATTATCTGTACAAATGCATCATCACAGGGCTGAGCATTGGATTGTAGTATCAGGTACGGCTAAAGTAACAAATGGTGAAAAAGATATTTTATTAACTGAAAATCAATCAACTTATATACCGGTTGGTGTTATTCATGCATTAGAAAACCCAGGGAAAGTGCCATTAGAATTGATTGAAGTCCAATCGGGTTCATACTTGGGTGAAGATGATATCGTTCGTTTTGAAGATAAATATGGCCGCATTTAATCTTAGGCTTTATATTAATAAATAAAATATTAAAGGTAATTTGATTTCAAATTACCTTTTTTATAATTAAATTAAAGAGATAGAAATGACTGAAAAGCTAACTTGTTTTAAGGCCTATGACATTCGCGGGGAATTAGGTGAAGAACTTAATGTAGGTATTGCGTATAGAATAGGGCGAGCGATGGGCGAAATATTATCGGCTAAAACTATTGTTGTTGGTGGTGATGTACGTTTAACTTCTGAAGAATTGAAACTAGCACTCGCAGATGGCCTCCTAGATGCGGGAGTTAATGTTATCGATCTGGGGGTGACCGGCACTGAAGAGGTTTATTTTGCGACATCTCATCGTAAGGTTGATGGTGGTGTAGAGGTAACTGCTAGTCATAATCCTATGAATTATAATGGAATGAAGTTAGTTAAAACAGACTCTAAACCTATTAGTGGCGATACTGGTTTATTTGATATAAAAGCTTTAGCTGAAAGTGAAAATTTTGCTGATAAAGCTGAGGTTCGTGGCACTTTATCAAAATCATCTTCTTTAGAAGCATATGTAGAACATTTATTTGAGTACATTAATCCAAGCAATATAAAAGCAATGAAATTAGTTGTTAATTCTGGAAATGGTGCGTCTGGCCATGTAATTGATGCTATTGAGGCACAATTTAAAAAACTGAATGTACCCATTGAATTCATTAAAGTGCACCATCAGTCTGATGGTAATTTTCCTAACGGCATCCCCAATCCGTTATTACCAGAAAACCGTCAAGATACTATCGATGCAGTCTTAGCGTATAATGCTGATATGGGCATCGCATGGGATGGTGATTTTGACCGTTGTTTTTTATTTGATGAAAAAGGTCAATTCATTGAAGGTTATTACATTGTTGGTTTACTGGCTGAAGCTTTTTTAGAAAAAAATACTGGAGCGAAAATAATACATGACCCTCGTTTAACATGGAACACCATAGATGTGGTTAAAGCAGCCGGTGGTGAACCCATACTATGCAAAACAGGGCATGCATTTATTAAAGAACGGATGCGTAAAGAAGATGCTGTTTATGGTGGCGAAATGAGTGCACACCATTATTTTCGTGATTTTGCCTACTGTGACTCGGGTATGATTCCTTGGTTGCTAGTAGCAGAGTTACTTTGTGTAAAAAATATGAAACTATCGGAAGCCGTATCAGAACGCATTTTAGCTTATCCTTCTTCCGGTGAAATAAACTCGAAATTGTCAGATCCAAAAGCAGCAATTGAACGAGTGCTTTTAGCCTATAAAGCTAAAGCAATTTTTTTTGATCAAACAGATGGTATTAGTCTTGAGTTTGACGATGTTCAAGGTCAGTGGCGCTTTAATTTACGTAGTTCAAATACGGAACCTGTTGTTAGGCTAAATGTTGAGTCAAAAGGCAACCTTCTTTTAATGAAAGAGAAAACCCAAGAAATTTTGAATATTTTAAGGGACTAATTTACATTGAAATGAAGTAAATGCATTTATGTTCATACACAAATAGTTCGAAATAAGATATTTAAGGAGTAAAATGAAAATAGCAATAGCGGGTACTGGCTACGTAGGTCTATCAAACGCAATGTTATTGGCGCAACACAATGAAGTGATTGCCGTCGATATAATTGAAGAGAAAGTAAAATTACTTAATGAAAAAAAATCACCTATTGTTGATATTGACATAGAAGATTTTCTAGCGAATAAACCAATTAACTTTACTGCAACCCTTGACAAAAAATTAGCGTATGCAGACGCTGACTTTGTGATTATTGCTACACCTACTGATTATGATGTAGATACTAACTACTTTAATACCTTGTCAGTAGAGGCCGTTATAAAAGATGTTTTGACTATTGCCCCTGGTGCAGTGATGATTATTAAATCGACTGTCCCTGTCGGTTACACTGAGCGTATTAAACAAGAGCTAGATTGTGAGAATATAATATTTTCGCCGGAGTTCTTGCGTGAAGGCAAGGCTTTACATGATAACCTTTACCCTTCTCGTATTATAGTTGGTGAACAAAGCGAGCGTGCTAAGGTGTTTGCCGAGCTCCTAATTAAAGGAGCTATTAAGGAGGATATAGACACACTATTTATTAATTCAACTGAGGCGGAAGCTGTTAAGCTGTTTTCTAACACCTACCTTGCTATGAGGGTTTCATATTTTAATGAACTTGACTCTTATGCTGAAACTCACGGCTTAAATTCCAAACATATAATAGATGGTGTTGGATTGGACCCTAGGATAGGTACACATTATAATAATCCATCATTCGGTTATGGTGGTTATTGTTTACCGAAAGATACTAAACAACTACTTGCTAATTACCAAGATGTACCTAATAACTTAATTAAAGCTATTGTTGACGCAAATGAAACGCGCAAAGATTTTATTGCAAACTCTATTATCAAAAAAAATCCAAGCAAGGTTGGCTTTTATAGGTTAATTATGAAGACCGGCTCAGATAATTTTAGAGCATCTGCTATCCAAGGAGTCATAAAAAAGATTAAAGCAGAGGGGATTGAGGTGGTGATTTATGAACCAGCAATGGAGGAAAGTGAATTTTTTAATTCATCAGTAATTAAGAATATAAATGATTTTAAAAATATGTCAGACGTAATCGTTGCCAATAGGATGTGTATAGATTTAGACGATGTAATTGACAAAGTTTATACTCGTGATCTTTTCGGTTCTGACTAGTTTAAATATAAAGAAATTTAAGGACAAAAATGCCAAATAGAATTAAAAAAGCGGTAATACCTGTAGCCGGTTTAGGTACACGGATGTTGCCTGCAACGAAAGCTATTCCAAAAGAAATGTTGCCAATTGTTGATAAACCTTTAATCCAATACATCGTTAATGAGTGTATTGCTGCTGGTATTACTGAAATTGTTTTAGTGACACATTCTTCAAAAAATGCCATTGAAAACCATTTTGATAAGTCGTTTGAGCTTGAAACCACTTTAGAAAATCGTGTCAAACGTCAGCTTTTAGATGAAATACAAGCTATTTGTCCTAAAGGCGTGACTATTATGCACGTTCGCCAAGGTGAAGCTAAAGGTTTAGGCCATGCGGTATTAAAAGCTCGCCCCATTATTGGAGAGCAACCATTTGTTGTTGTACTACCTGATGTTATTTTAGATGATGCTACAGCTAATTTAAAAACTGAAAACCTTGCAGCTATGTTGCATAAGTACAACGAAAATGGTCATAGCCAGATTATGGTTGAGCCAGTACCTATGGAGCAAGTCAGTAGTTATGGTGTGGTTGATTGTGGTGGCGTTGAGCTTTCACCTGGAGAATCTCAACCTATGACAGCTGTTGTTGAAAAGCCTCCTGCTGACGAAGCTCCTTCAAATTTAGCCGTTGTTGGCCGTTATGTATTATCAGAAAAAATTTGGGATATGCTTGAATTCACTCCTCCAGGTGCAGGCGATGAAATTCAGTTAACAGATGCGATTGCTAGTCTAATGAAACTAGAAACGGTTGAAGCATTTCACATGACAGGTAAATCTCATGACTGTGGTTCTAAACTAGGTTATATGAAAGCTAATGTAGAATATGGTTTACGTCATCCTGAAATGGCTGATGAATTTAGAGCTTATTTAACTGAATTGATGAAGTAGTCTATTCGTCACTATAAGTTTGAAAAAGAGATAGCTATTTGCTGTCTCTTTTTAGTTAGAGAAAAGGTTTATTTTAGTTCTTAGACATTTTTCGTTATTTTTTATTGATCACTTTTTATTAGAAGCATAGGTATATGGACGTAGCAAATTTATCACAATTTACTGAGCAGGCTTTAGCTCGTACTATTTTTTCACTGTTCTTAGATAAGGAGCGTACAGACAATTATTCAGTTTCTGCAGCGGGTTTATGCCTTGATTATGCCAAACAAAATATTGTTGATGGTGAATTTCAGCAATTACTAGCCCTTGCTGAAAATATGAAGCTTGCTGATAAAATTTCCGCACAATTTTCTGGTGAAAAATTAAATAATACAGAACAACGTGCTGTACTGCATACCGCTTTACGTGCGCCTGACACGGTTAAAAAATCTGTGCTCGGCAATCAAGCGCAAGAAGTTATCGATACTGAAGCTAAAATGGCAAACATTGTTGATAATGTGCAATCAGGTCAAGTCCGCTCAGTTACTGGCGAAAAGTTTACCGATATTTTAGCGATAGGTATTGGCGGTTCGTATTACGGTGTTAAGGTCGCGCTTTCAGCCTTAGTGCCTTATCATCAGCCAGGTTTAAAAGCGCATGTGCTGGCGAATGTTGATGGTGATGCAGCGCAAGAGAAGTTCGCTAAACTTAATGCTAACACCACACTTGTTATTGTTATCTCCAAAACTTTTACTACTCAAGAAACACTGTTAAACGCCACTATTGTAAAAGAGTGGATGCTTAACGCCGATGCTGAAAATAATGCTCAACCTTACGATATTATTGCCCAGCATTGGTACGCTGT
This sequence comes from Cognaticolwellia sp., assembly GCA_049642265.1. GTDB lineage: Bacteria > Pseudomonadota > Gammaproteobacteria > Enterobacterales > Alteromonadaceae > Cognaticolwellia. The sequence continues at coordinate 76,170 of JBAROR010000110.1, forward strand.
AAGTACAAATGTTTCTGCGGCTACTGCCTTTGGTATTAAAGCTGAAAATATTCTGCCGATGTGGGATTGGGTTGGCGGCCGCTTTTCGTTATGGTCAGCCGTAGGTTTACCTCTTGCGCTCGTTATTGGTAACCAACACTTTAATGATTTGAAAGCCGGTGCTTTTGAAATGGATCAGCATTTTCAGCAAGCGCCGTTTGCTCAAAATATGCCCGTTATCATGGCATTATTAGGTATTTGGAATCGTAACGGTTTAGGCTACCCTAGTTTAGCTATTTTACCTTACAACCATGCACTTCGAGCTTTACCGGGTTACTTGCAACAAACCGATATGGAAAGTAACGGTAAATCTGTTGATAATAATGGCAACAAGTTAAATTATTTAACTGCGCCGGTAGTATTTGGCCAAGAGGGCACGAACGGTCAGCACGCTTTTATGCAATTAATGCATCAAAGTGCAGATATTATTCCCACTGATTTTATTTTATCACTGGCTCCTACCAGTGAACATTTAGCTAATCATGATGCGTTAGTGGCCAATTGTTTCGCGCAAAGTGAAGCACTAATGCAAGGTAAAACGTTGGCACAAGCAGAAGAAGAGTTACGTTTATCAGGTGCAGAGGAAGCTGAGGTTAAACGACTCGCTAGCCACAAAACCATGAAAGGTAACACGCCAAGTAATACCTTGTTAATGCAGCAACTTGATCCTAAATCACTAGGAGCGCTATTGGCGCTTTATGAGCATAAAATATTTGTTCAAGGTGTGATATGGCAAGTAAATTCTTATGATCAGTGGGGCGTTGAATTAGGTAAGCAATTAGGTAAAGAAGTACTTAATGTTATGGCGAAACCGATGACCGAAATTGACAGTGCAACACTTTCTTCTTCTTCATTAGCGCTGATCCGTCGTTACAAAAACAACTTGGGCACGCCTTAAGTTAATCCCCTAGAGTAACTTGGTTACTCTTACTTTTTACCTTTATATCATTTTGGTATAAACAAGCTTTTACTTATATGGATAATGCTTGGTCGCTGTGGCATGATATTAATCATTATTATGTCAACACCTTTAGTGAGCAGCGATGCCTTTAACACATTTACAAAAGCTTGAAGCCGAATCTATCCATATTATGCGCGAAGTTGCCGCAGAATTTGATAATCCCGTAATGCTTTACTCTGTAGGTAAAGATTCAGCGGTACTATTACACCTAGCGCGTAAAGCTTTTGCGCCGGGTAAAATACCTTTTCCACTACTTCATGTTGATACCAACTGGAAATTCAAAGAGATGATCGCTTTTCGTGATCAAATGGCGAAAGACCATGGCTTTGATTTACTTGTACATAAAAATCCTGAGGGCATGGCGATGAACATCAGCCCTTTTGAACATGGTAGTGCTAAGCATACCGATATCATGAAAACGCAAGGCTTAAAGCAGGCATTAGACCATTATGGCTTTGATGCTGCATTTGGTGGTGCACGCCGTGATGAAGAAAAATCACGTGCAAAAGAACGTGTTTATTCATTCCGCGATAAAAATCATCGCTGGGATCCTAAAAGCCAACGCCCTGAGTTGTGGAATGTCTACAACGGTAAAGTTAATAAAGGTGAGAGCATTCGAGTTTTCCCATTATCAAACTGGACCGAGCTTGATATTTGGCAATATATTTATTTAGAAAGTATTCCAATTGTACCGCTATATTTAGCTGAGAAACGTCCAGTGGTTGAGCGTGATGGTACATTAATTATGGTTGATGACGACCGCATGCCAATTGGTGATGACGAAGAAGTACAAATGAAAAGTGTGCGCTTTAGAACTTTAGGTTGTTACCCATTAACAGGTGCTGTTGAGTCAACAGCGACGACTTTACCTGAAATTATTCAAGAAATGCTATTAACCAAAACCTCCGAACGACAAGGGCGCGTGATTGATCACGACTCTGCAGGCTCGATGGAGAAAAAGAAAATGGAAGGATACTTTTAAAGCGAAGCTTTAAAAAATCAGAGAGTTTGAGGTTTTAAGCTAAACAAAAATATAAGAGACGACTTTAGTCAATTTTGTTAGGTGTTGAAATGCCGCTATTTGTTAATTGAATAGGAATAAACAAAATTTACAGGGAGGAAAGAAGGAGAAGGGAAGGAGGTTTAATAAGAAGAATTGCTTTATTTTTTTCTCCTTCAGCCTTCCTTGTTTTCTCCCTGTGAGAATATTTTTTTGGTATTTATATTTAGGTTTGTGCTCTGGCGAATGAGTTCGCCGCTACAGTAGGCACCAGCTAAGACATAGCTTTAAGTTTGAAGTTATCAGCGATAAACAAAGCTACAACGTATTTAGGAAAAATTATGACAACAACAGACTTACTTGAAACAGACATTGAGTCTTATTTAAAGCAGCATGAAAATAAAGAAATGGTGCGCTTTTTTACTTGTGGCAGTGTAGATGATGGTAAAAGTACTTTAATCGGTCGCTTATTACATGACTCTAAAATGATCTTTGAAGATCAATTAGCCGCGATTGAAAATGACAGTAAAAAGTCAGGCACTACCGGTGAAGCTATTGATTTAGCTTTATTAGTTGATGGTTTGCAGTCTGAGCGTGAACAAGGCATTACTATTGATGTGGCTTATCGTTATTTTGCGACAGACAAGCGTAAGTTTATTATTGCTGATACTCCAGGTCACGAACAATATACTCGAAATATGGCTACGGGTGCATCGAACTGTGATCTTGCCATTATTTTGATTGATGCGCGTCATGGTGTGCAAGTACAAACTCGTCGTCATTCTTTTATCTGCTCTTTGTTGGGCATTAAGCATGTTTTAGTTGCAGTAAATAAAATGGACTTGGTTGATTACAGCCAAGAGCGTTATCAAGATATAAAGAAAGAATATCGAAAATTTGCTGATGACTTAGCGTTTGACGATGTACGTTTTGTACCTATTTCAGCGTTAAATGGCGACAATGTTGTTGAAGAAAGTGTCAACATGCCTTGGTATCCTGGCGCGACAATGATGAAGTTGCTGAATACCATTAAAGTTGATGATCAAAAAAGCTTTACGCAATTTCGATTACAAGTGCAATATGTTAACCGTCCTAACTTAGACTTTAGAGGTTTTGCTGGCACTGTTGGCTCTGGCCATATTCGTGTTGGTGATGAAGTTGTGGCTTTGCCTTCAGGTAAAGAAAGCATTGTTAAATCAATTGTTACCTTTGAAGGTGATATTGAACGTGCTGATCAGGGCATGGCTATTACACTAACCTTGGAAGATGAAATAGACATCAGCCGCGGTGAAATGATTGTTAAAAAAGGTCATTTACCGTCATCAGCGAAAGAGCTAAGTGCAACCGTTGTTTGGATGCATGAAGATGAGCTCGAACCTGGTCGTGAATACTATATTAAACAAGGCAGTAAACTAACTACCGGTCATGCGATAAATATTAAGCATCGTATTGACGTAAATACTTTAGAAGAGTCTAACGTTGACCAGTTAGCGTTAAATGAAATTGGTGTGGTTAACTTTGAAGTCGCTGAAAAATTGCATTTTGATGCTTACAACGACAACAAAGCTACAGGCGCGTTTATCATTATTGATCGCTTGAGTAATATTACCGTTGGTGCTGGTATGATCAATGGTGCATTAGAAGCACAACAAGAGCATCAATACTCTGATTTTGAAAAAGAACTGAACACTTTAGTGCGTAAACATTTCCCGCACTGGGGCGCTCGTGACTTGTTAAAGAAATAGTTGTGTTGACACTGTCTCTCTACTTTAAACACGCCAGACTAGGCTAATGCTTTGGTCTGGCTGGCTATTCGTGTTGATATTTGTATCAACACTTGTAGCGCTTGTTCGCTTTCCCAGTATTCCTGAACGGATATTTGGCAGTGCTACGCTGGCGTGTTTAGCAACATCGTTTGTTTCTTCAGATGATATTCTCCGTAACGCAGTCAATCCTGGTTTAGTTACACTACTGTTATTGGTTTTATGCTCGTTCGCTTATGAGCGCACTAGTATCTTAAGACGAATATCAGCTTTATTACTCAGTGGTAATGAGAAATCAGCCAGTGCAAAAACCTTGCTATTCACCGCTTTAAGTTCAGCGGTCATTAGTAATACCGCGGTCGTTGCCACGCTTATCTCTACCGTCAAAAAAAATACCCTTGTTAACCCTGGAAAACTGCTATTACCGTTATCTTTTGCTGCTATTTTAGGTGGCACGCTAACGTTAATTGGTACTTCAACTAACCTTATTGTTAATTCTTTATGGCTTAAACAAGGACAAGAGAGCTTTGGCTTTTTTGATTTTAGTTTGGTCGGCATTGCCGCGCTGGTTGTCTGTTTAGTGGTTATTCTCGTTAGACAAAATACCCTCAAGGATATGAAAACAGATGATTTACAAGTTAAAGAGTATTTGGTGGAAGCTCGGGTTAGTGAGCAATCAAAACTCATTGGCAAAAGCATTGAAGACAACGGCTTACGAAATTTAGATACGCTATTCCTTGTTGAGTTAGTACGTTCTGGTCGCCTTATTTCTCCCGTTGCACCCGATGAGGTGATTCAACAGCATGATCGATTGATTTTTAGTGGTGATATCAGCAAAGTATTGGTGTTACAGCAATTTGATGGTTTAAGTTTATTTGCCGAAAAAAATGGCTTATTACGTGATAACTTGACCGAGGTATTGATTAAACCTGATTCGGCAATTGTTGGTAAAACCTTAAAAACTGCTGGTTTTCGCGCTCGCTTTGATGCTGCAGTGGTGGCTATTCGCCGCGAAGGTATGGCATTGTCAGGTAAGTTAGGTGAGATAAAAATTCAACCGGGCGATTTTCTTGTTTTAGCCGTAGGTAATGACTTTTCTGCCCGTACCAACTTAACCAAAAATTTCTATATTCTTTCGGGTCATAAACCAGACAGCATGCTTTCAGGTTGGCGTGATTCGTTAGCCATATTCGGTTTTGTGCTAGCGATTGCGTTAACGTTATTTACCTCTATAAGCTTATTGTCTAGTTTAATGTTTTACATCGCGGTATTAATTTTAACGGGGTGTTTAACGGTTAATGAAATTAAACGCCGTTTCCCTATTGAAATTTGGTTGATTGTACTTGGCGCCTTAACTTTAGCGCAGGCTTTTGAAAATAGTGGTGTTGCGGCGGTCTTTGCTGGTGAAATTGAGCAGTTATTAGCGGGGCAAAGTGCGATTATCGCCTTAGTTGTTATTTTCTTTATAACTTTATTACTTACTGAAGTTGTTACTAATAGTGCAGCCGCAGCATTAATATTCCCCATTGCTTACAATATCGCGATTGGGTTGGGCGTAGATCCTATGCCCTTAGTTATGGCGGTAGCGTTTGGGGCAAGTGGTAGCTTTATTAGTCCGTATGGCTACCAAACTAATATTATGGTCTTTAATGCCGGTAATTATAAAATATCAGATTTTGTTAAGTTCGGTTGGCCGATAACTTTCGCATATAGCGCGGTAGTATTAACCATGATACCGCTGGTTTATAAGTTTTAAGCTATTAGCTGATTTACAGGGAGAAGAGAATGAGAAAGCAATGAGGTTTTACAAAATACTTCATTGATGTTTCTCCTTCAATGCTCCTTGTTTTCTCCCTGTGAGAATAATGTTATTTGATTTTTTAGGGCAACTTTTAGACTTATGGTATGGGAATTAACTAATGATTACTGGGTGGTTATTCTTGATACAACTTATTTACAGGGAGAAGAGAATGAGAAAACAATGAGGTTTACAAAACACTTCATTGATGTTTCTCCTTCAGTACTCCTTGTCTTCTCCCTGTGAGAGCAATGCTATTTGATCTTTTAGGCAATGTTAGATTTATGGTATGGGAATTAACTAACTGTTACTGGGTGGTTGATTCTTGATACAACTTATTTACAGGGAGAAGAGAATGAGAAAGCAATGAGGTTTTACAAAATACTTCATTGGTATTTCTCCTTCAGTGCTCCTTGTTTTCTCCCTGTGAGAATAATGTTATTTGACACGATTAAAGACCGATGTTTTTATCGCGGCGAATAAATTAGACCTATATCGGTTCAGGCAAGCTATGGTTACAAGTTAAAAGTTAACTGCTTTTATTTTAGGAGTTTTAGGGATTTTATGAAAACTGAAAATACTGTTTGGCATGAACAACATATTGATAAACAGCAGCGTGCTGAATTAAAACAACAGAAACCTTGTTTACTTTGGTATACCGGCCTTAGTGGCTCAGGTAAATCAACCATCGCTAATGCCGTTGATGCGATGTTATTTGAGCGTAGCTGTCATAGCTATTTACTCGATGGTGATAATGTTCGCCACGGTTTAAATGGTGACTTAGGATTTAGTGATGTAGACCGTGTTGAGAACATTCGCCGTATCAGTGAAGTGGCAAAATTGTTCGTTGATGCCGGTTTAATTGTTTCTACTGCGTTTATATCACCATTTCGTGCGGACAGAGCCTTAGCTGAAAGTAAATTAGCATCGGCTGAATTTATCGAAGTATTTATTGATACACCGATTGAGATTTGTGAGCAACGTGATCCGAAAGGTTTATACAAACTTGCCAGAGCAGGTGAGATTAAAGACTTTACTGGTATCGACTCTGCTTATGAAGCGCCTGAAAAAGCACAAATTCATATTAATACCGACGGTAAAAGCATTGAACAATGTGCTCAACAGGTTGTTGATTACCTTATTGAACAAGGCTTTATTACTAAAAATATTTAAAGCGGTAAGCTTTCAGTTTTGAGCTTTCAGTAAAACCAAAAGCCAAAAGCAGAGCCAAAATCATGAGTGTGGTAAGTGTTTTGACTGACAGCTGATAGTTTAAACTGATAGCTAAAAACAGTGCTTGCTGTCTTTAGGTTGAGTTTTAGGTTAGAAAAATTAGAAACAACAATAGAACCAATTACGTCGCTGTTAACTTCTCTTACTGAAAGGTGACAGTTTCAAACTTATAGCTTTCTTAGGGGCTTTCATGCATTTTGATGTTTTTAATGGTGATGCTGACGGTATTATTGCACTTTTACAGCTGCGATTAGCTGAGCCAAAATCTTCGACGTTAATCACCGGTGTTAAACGTGATATCGAGTTATTACAGCAAGTTGATGTTGAACAAGCATCTTCTGTGACAGTACTTGATATTTCAATGGAAAAAAATCATCAAGCGCTGACAAACCTACTCGATAATAATGTTGACGTGTTTTACGTTGACCATCATCGCGCGGGTGTTATTCCTCAGTCCGAGCACCTAAAAAGCATTATTGATACTGATGCTAATACCTGTACAAGTTTATTGGTTAATCAACATTTAGCTGGGCGCTTTGTCTTGTGGGCAATTGTCGCCGCTTATGGTGATAACATGTTACAAGCAGCTGAGCAGCTATCAATACAGCAAGGTTTATCTAGCACTGAGCGAGCACGGCTAAAAGCTTTAGGTATTTACATTAATTACAACGGCTATGGCCGTTCTATTGAAGACTTGCACTTTGCACCTACACAACTGTTTAAAAAGCTACTGAGTTATCCTGACCCTTTCACTTTAATCGCCGAAGCAAATTCAATATTCAGCCAGCTTGAACAAGCCTACAACGCCGACATGCAACAAGCTGATAACGCAAATGTTTTGCATGATAGCGATGTACTACAAATTATTGAGTTAGAGAACGCATCATGGTCTAGGCGTGTTAGTGGTGTTTTTGGTAATGAATTGGCAAATAGAGCGCCCAATAAAGCGCATGCGGTGTTAACTTTAAATGCTGATAATAGCTATTTAGTTAGTCTGCGCGCGCCACTGAATAATAAACAAGGTGCTGGGGATATTTGTGTGCAATTTGAAACTGGTGGCGGCAGAGCTGCAGCAGCAGGTATTAACAAGCTTTCACCAGAAAAACTTGGCAAGTTCATCGAGATAGTGTCAAAATATTATCAAGAATAATTTATCAGCATTTCGCTATGCATTTCCCTATGAAATTCGCATCTGAGAATAAGATAAATTAAATTTTTGATATTTATAAGGATTTTTTAGATGAGTTTGTTGATCACTGGCGGTACCGGCTTTATTGGTAGCCACACGATTGTTGAATTACTGGCGCTAGATAAAGATATTATTATTGTTGATAACCTATCAAATTCTTCAACATTGGTGCTTGATCGCATTAAACAGATTAGCGGAAAATCTGTCACCTTTATTAAAGCAGATATTTGTGATCGCCAAGCAATGAATAAAGTGTTTGAACAACACGATATTGACGCTGTTGTTCACTTTGCCGGTTTAAAAGCGGTTGGTGAGTCTAGTACTATCCCGTTAAGTTATTATCATAACAATGTTTCTGGCTCGGTAACTTTGCTACAAGTTATGGCCGAACACGGGGTTAAAAACTTAGTATTTAGCTCATCGGCTACGGTTTATGGTGAGAACAACCCGTCACCACTTAATGAAACCATGCCAACCTCAGCGACCAATCCTTATGGTCAAACCAAATTAATGATCGAAAACATACTCTTTGATTTAGCAAAAAGTGATGATGAATGGTCTATCGCTTGTTTACGCTATTTTAATCCTATTGGGGCACATGAGTCTGGCTTGATTGGCGAGAATCCGAATGGTATTCCAAATAATTTATTACCTTATGTTTCGCAAGTTGCCGTTGGTCGCTTAGCACAATTACAAGTTTTTGGTGATGATTACCCAACAGTAGATGGTACTGGTGTTAGAGATTACATTCATGTCGTTGATTTAGCCCAAGGACATGTTAAAGCATTAGAAAAACTTAACGATATTAAAGGCTGTGTACCGATTAACTTGGGCACAGGTAATGGCACGTCAGTGCTAGAAATTGTAAACACCTTCAAAGAAATTTCAGGTCAAGAAATCCCCTTTAAAATAGTGCCACGTCGTGCCGGAGATATCGCTACGGTTTATGCTGATGCGAAAGTTGCCAACAACCTTTTAAATTGGCATGCACAACGTGATTTAGCGACTATGATTGCTGATACGTGGCGCTGGCAGTCTGAAAACCCAAATGGTTTTGAATAATTAATAAGCTAGTAAATCGTGTATCTAATCGTAGGCAAGATCAATCAAGTTTTTAAACAGGAGAATTGAATGCACAAAGGAATTATTTTAGCTGGTGGTAGTGGTACTCGTCTTTATCCATTAACCAAGGTAGTTAGTAAACAACTGATGCCTGTTTACGATAAACCCATGGTTTATTATCCGCTTGCGACTTTAATGCAAGCAGGGATTAGAGAAATACTGATTATTTCTACCCCAGAAGAAATTCATCGTTTTGAGGATTTACTCGGTAATGGTGACAACTTTGGTATTTCAATTTCTTATAAAGAACAACCTAGTCCTGATGGTTTAGCACAAGCCTTTATTCTAGCTGAAGAGTTTCTTAACGGCGCACCTGCAGCACTGGTACTTGGTGATAACATGTTTTATGGCCATGATTTAGTTAAGTCGCTTAAAAGTGCTAATGAGCAAACAACAGGCGGAACGGTTTTTGGTTATCATGTCTCGAATCCTAAGTCATATGGCGTTGTCGAGTTTGATGCTAGCGGAACAGCAATTTCTATTGAAGAGAAACCTGTTGAGCCTAAATCTAACTATGCGGTACCAGGGTTATACTTCTTTGACTCTCGTGTAGTTGAATACGCTAAAAATGTTAAGCCTTCAGCGCGTGGTGAATTAGAGATTACTGATGTTATAGACCAGTATTTAAAAGCCGGTGAGTTAAAAGTTGAAATTATGGGCCGTGGCACAGCTTGGCTTGATACAGGTACTCATGATGATTTGCTGGCAGCAGCACAATTTATAGCGACTATTGATAAGCGTCAGGGACTAAAAGTTAATTGCCCAGAAGAAGTGGCTTATCGTAATGGTTGGTTAAGTGAAGAAAAACTGCGTGAAATAGCTCAGCCGTTGCTTAAAAGTGGTTACGGTGAATATTTGATTAAATTAATTGAAGAGCGGGTGTTTTAGAGCCTTTTTCACAGGGTTGAATGAATGAGGATGGAGCATTTTTAATTAAAAGATGGTTTTAAGCTCTTCACCTATAGCTCTATTTATTTTCTCCTTGTGCACAATGCTTTATTTTTATAGGGAGGAGAGAAGGATAAGGGAACGAGTTTGAATTAAAATAAAACTTTAAGCTTTTCTCCTGTAATCCTCTTTATTTTCTCCTTGTGGGATGATTTTTATTTTTACAGGGAGGAAATAAGGAGAAAAGAAGGAGTTTTAATTAAAATAAAGCTTTAAGCTTTTCTCCTGTAATCCTCTTTGTTTTCTCCTTGTGGGATGATTTTTATTTTTACAGGGAGGAGAGAAAGAGAAGGGAAGGAGGTATTCTTTAATTCAAAGAGCGTTTTGTGATTTTCTCTTTTAGTTCTCTTCGTTTTTTCCCTATGAACGTATTTCATTATTTATTAATTAAAATAGAGAGAAAGGTTTGTTGAATATTTAGCAGCTTAAAGGAGTAAGCGTATGGAAATGGATTTGACAGGTAAGGTTATAGGTTGTGCGATTGAAGTGCATAAGCAATTAGGTCCTGGTTTATTAGAATCAACTTATGAGAAGTGTTTGATGTATGAGTTGAATTTGAATAACATTACTGCATATTCTCAAGTTACTTTACCAATAAAATATAAAAATGTGGATATTGAGGCAGGCTATCGTTTAGATATACTGTTGCCTCAAAAGTTAATATTAGAACTGAAATCAGTTGATAAACTTATTCCTGTGTATTCAGCGCAACTGCTAACTTATATGAAGTTAAGCCATATAAACCAAGGTTTATTGATCAATTTTAATGTTAAGAAGTTAACAGATGGAATACGAAGGTTTAATTTATCTTTTTAGTATTATTCTTGATTAGATGTTTTTTATTTTTACAGGGAGGAAAAAAGGAGTTTTTTAATCAAAAGATGACTTTAAGCTCTTCTCCTATAATTTTCTTTGGTTTCTCCCTATGGGATGCTTTTATTTTTACAGGGTCTGATAGAAGGGGAAGGGATTTTTTAATTAAAATAAAGCTTTAAGCTCTTCTCCTTTAGTCCTCTTTGGTTTCTCCCTGTGGGATGTTTTATTTTTACAGGGAGGAAAGAAGGAGAAGGGAATGAGTTTTTAATCAAAAGATGATTTTAAGCTCTTCTCCTGTAGTCTTCTTTGGTTTCTCCCTATAGGATGTTTTATTTTTACAGGGAGGAAAGAAGGAGAAGGGAATGAGTTTTTAATCAAAAGATGATTTTAAGTTCTTCTCCTATAGCCCTCTTTGGTTTCTCCCTGTAAATTGTTTTAGTGTATTGATGGAGTTTTATGAATTATATAGATACTGCTATAGCGGATGTTAAGATAATTGAACCTAATGTATTTGGTGATGAGCGTGGCTTTTTCATGGAAACTTTTAGGGTTGATGAATTTACTAAGCATTGTTCAGAACGCAGCTTTGTACAAGATAATCACAGTAAATCAAGTCATGGTATTTTGCGTGGATTGCATTACCAATTGAAAAACACGCAGGGTAAATTGGTTCGTGTAACTTCTGGCGAAGTCTATGATGTGGCAGTTGATATGCGTCAATCATCACCTACTTATGGCCAACATGTCGGCGTTGTACTTTCTGGTGAAAATAAACGCCAGTTATGGGTACCTGAAGGTTTTGCTCATGGCTTTTATGTTATAAGTGAATCGGCAGAGTTTGTTTATAAATGTACTGATTACTATGCTCCTGAGCATGAAGTATCATTATCATGGAATGATCCGGCGTTAAATATTCAATGGCCTTTAGTTGATGGTAAAAAGCCATTCTTATCGGCAAAAGATGAAGTAGGGTTGCTATTTAGAGATGCGCCTACGTTTTAGCACTCTGCTGTATCGATAAATCGACAATAAATAATGATAGATAATAATAAAATGACAATAATCGTTATTGGAAAATCTGGTCAACTTGCTTGGGAATTAGCCCAACTTTCGACACCTGAACAAACTGTTATATGCCTTGGGCGTGATGATATTGACTTACAAGATATATCTACATTAACAGACACTTTAAACCAATATAAAGCAACTGCTGTTATTAATGCCTCTGCTTATACCGCGGTAGATAAAGCTGAAAGTGATGTAGAGAATGCTTATCTCTTAAATGCGAAAGCGGTAGGGCATTTAGCGCAAGCATGTAAAGCCTTGGCTGTGCCGTTTGTGCATATTTCAACAGACTTTGTTTTTCATGGTGATAAAGGTTCCCCTTATTTACCTAGTGATGAGATAAATCCGTTGGGTGTTTATGGCGCGAGTAAAGCGCAAGGCGAGCAGTTAATTGCAGATACTTATCCGGAGAATAGCATTATTCTTCGTACATCTTGGGTGTACTCAACGCATGGTAATAACTTTGTAAAAACAATGTTGAATTTAATGGCTACTAAACCTGAACTTGGTGTTATTAGTGATCAAATAGGCACTCCTACCTACGCTCAAGGCTTAGCGGAAGTCTGTATTGCTAGTATTACTAAACAAGTATCTGGTATTCATCATTATACTGATACCGGTGTTGCTAGCTGGTTTGACTTTGCTGTAGCTATTCAAAGTATCGCTTTAGAGCTTGGCTTGTTGGATAAAAAAATAATCATTAAGCCGATAACTACTGCGCAGTATCCGACACCAGCTAAACGACCACATTATAGTGTGTTAGATAAGTCGAGTTTAGTTAATGCTTTACCTGAGCTTTCTTTAACGCATTGGCAAGTAAAATTAAAAGATATGATGATAGCGTTAAAGGTTGAACGTGAAGGCTAGTAAAGTCGAGTTAGCCCAGTTTATTAATTAGAGATTATTATGAAAAAATTATTAGTTACAGGCGGTGCGGGTTTTATTGGTGCTAACTTTGTACATTATTGGATGGCAAAATATCCAAGTGATAAAGTTGTAGTGCTTGATGCGCTGACTTATGCCGGTAACATTGCTAATTTAGACAGCGTAAAAGATGAAAATAGCTTTACCTTTGTGCATGGTAATATTTGTGACCAAGCTCTAATTGAAACATTATTGCTTGAACACGATATCGATACCTTAGTGCACTTTGCTGCCGAATCACATGTAGACCGTTCAATCACTGGACCTGATGCCTTCATTGAAACTAATATCATGGGGACTTACAGTTTGCTTAAAGCTGCTAAGAAAGTCTGGTTAGATGGCGAAAATATGCTTGAAGGGCATCGCTTTCACCATGTGTCTACTGATGAAGTCTACGGTACGCTATCGGCAACTGATCCTGCTTTTACCGAAGATACCGCTTATGCCCCTAATTCACCTTATTCCGCGAGTAAAGCGGCAAGTGATCATTTAGTACGTGCTTATCATCATACTTATGGTTTAAATGTGACGACTAGTAACTGCTCTAACAACTATGGGCCATTTCATTTCCCAGAGAAGTTAATTCCATTGGTAATTACTAATATTTTGCATGACAAAGCCTTACCAATATACGGCGATGGGCAGCAAATACGTGATTGGTTATATGTAGAAGACCATGCTTATGGCATTGACTTAGTATTGAAAAATGGTCGTATTGGCGAAAACTATAATATTGGTGGCGATAATGAATGGGCCAATATTGATATTGTTAAAACTATTTCTAAATTAGTGGAACAAGAGTTTGTGAAAAATCCAGACTTAGCCACTCGTTTTCCCGCTGCTAAAGCAGCTATGGCGCAAAACACTGAGTCACTGATCACTTATGTTAAAGATCGACTTGGCCATGATCGTCGTTATGCTATTGATGCAACTAAAACCAATAATGAGTTGGGCTATCAGCCAAAAGAGTCGTTTGATAGCGGTATTGCTAAAACGGTGGCTTGGTATTTGAACAATGAAGCGTGGTGGAAAAGTGTGATGGATGGTTCGTATCAAAATTGGATTACTGAGCAATATTCTTAGCTATTTACAGCCTTCTTAGTCGTATCTCTTCATCAAGTAGGTGCAAGATAGCTAGCTGAAAGTTACTAATAAGAGTCATGAGCATTAAATAAAAAAACCTAATATGAAAATATTAGGTTTTTTTAGTTTTAATGTTTATTAATCGCTTTCTTTAGCGGTTAATAATTGGCTGATATTTGTTCGTCTGCCCATGAGATGGCTTGATGATAATTCTTAACAACATCGCTTTTCTCTAGTCCAAGTTGCTCTATGATGATAGTGGTTTCTGACCATTCAGCATGTTCAATTAACTCTACCAGTTTGATTAAGGTGGCGATGGTGCCTTCACGTGTTAATAACGTGTCTTTGATTTCTTGTGCTAATGGCAGCTTAGTAAGAATAGCATCTAAGTCTTCATCAACAATGGCATCAATCAAGGATAATAGCCCGGTCAAAAACGCGATAGAACTATCTAATTTAGCATCTACATCGTTTACCATTAATTCACAGAACTTGGCTCTGGCCATCGCTGAATTAATCAGTTCAGTGGGTTTTTCTGGGTTTATATTTGAGGTGAACATCAAACCAAGAAAACGTTTTAATTCAGCAGAGCCCAAGGTAACAAGTGCTTGTTTAATCGTAGCGATTTCGCTGCGACGTTTAAATATTGCTGAGTTTGCATAACGCAGTAGTTTATAAGACAAGGTCACATCACGTTCAAATACTGACGTGATACTCGCGAGGTCTAAGTCTTTTTTCGATGTTTCATAAAGTAACTCAGCCATAGCTATTTGTGATGGCGAGAGGTTTTTGGTTTTTACCATTTCAGGTTTGGCGAAAAAGAAGCCTTGAAATAGTACAAAACCTAGCTCAACGGCTTGGTTATATTCTTCGTAAGTTTCAACCTTTTCAGCTAGCAATTTTATATGAGGAAAATCTTTTATAGCGACTTTTACCTCTTTTATCATGTCTATTGTTATATCTTGCCAATCAATTTTAATAATATGTATAAAGGGGTAGAAGTGTTGCCATACGGGTTGATGGATATAATCGTCAAGGGCTATGGTGTAGCCTTTTTCATGCAAATCTTTACATATCGATAATAGCTTTTTACCGGGTTTTACCGTCTCTAATATTTCAACTACCACTTCTTCTGGCGTTAGAGTTTCTGCATAACCTTTTGCTAGGGTATCTAAAGTAAAATTGATAAACGCGGGCTTATTACCGGTAAATTCACTGATACCAAGATTGAAGTTACTCGCTTCAATCATCTTTGTTGTGGCTTCGTCGCCATCAATGTCAGGGAAAACATTCACTATGCTATCGCGGAACAATAGCTCATAGGCAAATAGCTCTTTTTCTTTGTCTAAAATAGGTTGCCTAGCAGCATAAAAGTACATAAAAATTCCCGATTAATCTGATTTTATAAAACATAATATTATTATTGTCACTAGCATCGCTGTTTACACTAAATTACAGTTTAGCTATCTTATTTATAACACAAATAAATATGAATACTCACGAAAAACATGGTAATCCGACATTAAGTCAGCATATTATTATTGTTCACGTTCAATTAAGTGTAAAGTGCTATTATTGGACTCGTTTTAATATTTTTCGGAGGTTAAATGGCTGTAGGAACAATGATTTCATTGGCACTATATTTTTTGGTTATGATAGGAATAGGTTTATACGCTTATAAAAAGTCAACCAGTGACGTTTCTGGTTTTATGCTTGGAGGGAGGAGTTTAGGCCCTGGTGTAACAGCGCTTTCTGCTGGCGCTTCTGATATGAGCGGTTGGATGCTTATGGGAGTTCCAGGGCTGATGTACACTGTAGGCTTGAGTAGCGTGTGGATTTCTCTTGGCTTAATACTTGGTGCGTATTTAAATTATCTGATTGTAGCGCCTAGATTAAGAACTTATACCGAGTTAGCAAAAGATTCAATAACCTTACCCGACTTTTTTGAAAACCGCTTTGCTGATAGTTCACGAGCATTACGCATCACCTCTTCGATTGTTATTATTCTATTTTTCACCTTATATACTTCTTCAGGTATTGTTGCCGGTGGTAAATTATTTGAAAGCTCGTTTGGTTTAAGTTACGAGATTGGGCTTTATATTACGGCTGGCGTTGTTGTGCTTTATACGCTTTTTGGCGGTTTTTTAGCGGTGAGTATGACTGATTTTGTTCAGGGCTGTATTATGTTTATCGCGCTAGTTTTGGTACCGTTTGTTGCGATATCAGATGTCGGAGGTACCGACGCTATGCTGACTACGATTGAGCAGATAAATCCTGAGTTTTTGAACGTCTTTAGTGGCGTTGGTATTGTTGCTATTATTTCGGCTATGGCATGGGGGCTAGGTTACTTTGGTCAGCCACACATTATTGTCCGTTTTATGGCTATTCGTTCGGTAGATGATTTACCTGCTGCGAGACGAATAGGTATGAGTTGGATGATAGTCTCTTTGTTTGGTGCTATGGCAACCGGTTTTGCTGGCGTGGCTTACGTAGCTAAATCGGGTTTGGTTGTTAATGATGCTGAAACGATATTTATTATGTTGGGACAGGTGCTTTTTCATCCTCTTATTGCTGGCTTCTTACTTGCGGCAATACTTGCTGCGATCATGAGTACGATTTCTTCACAATTATTAGTGACCTCAAGTTCATTAACGGGTGATTTCTATCAAGCATTTTTAAACAAGAATGCGACAGATAAACAATTAGTCTTTGTTGGTCGGTTATCAGTAGCCTTGGTGGCTCTTGTTGCTATTTTTCTTGCTTATGACCGAGAGAGTTCAATTTTAACCTTAGTGAGTAATGCTTGGGCCGGTTTTGGCGCTGCATTTGGCCCGCTGGTTATTATGAGCTTGTACTGGAAGAAGATGAATCGACATGGTGCGTTAGCCGGTATGCTAACGGGAGCCATTACTGTATTGATATGGATTTATGCACCAATAACACTTAACGGTGAGCCTTTAAGTGCTGTTATGTATGAAATTGTACCAGGCTTTATTATGGCGAGTATTGCCATTGTATTGGTTAGTCGTTTAACAACAAAAGACCAACCAGAAATAGAAGCATTATTTGATGAAGTTGCAGCGAAACATTAGCGAGTAAACATTCGTTAATATAAGCACCAATCGGAAAGTTAACACCGGTTGGTTTCACCATCCATTAATCATTATTTTTGGATAATAAAAAAGTCGTTAATGGCATCATTAACGACTTTTTATTTGGCTATTTTTGAGTCTAACTAAATATCATACTTGCTTGTATATTTATTTAATCAGCTAACTAAATTGCCCAAGTAATATTGTTACTTACGCGTTCTTGCCATTGCTTTATCGGTTCTTCTTTATCACCTACCACGACGATATTCGAGTGGTTAAAGTGTAAAGACTTACCTTGCAGTTTATCGTCAGCAAAATTCGCTATAAATTCCATGTCTTCATCGTCTGGCAAAATAAAGATATTAACCGGACTTGATTGACCTTGAAATACTAAATGTAAACTTTTACTACCGTCAAAACGACAATAATCAGCAAATATGAGTGTGCCAAAGGTACTATCGAAGCTGCCTTTAAATGCGGTCATTTTATCATTCAGTGATGCTAACGTAACTGTTGGTTTATCGCTATTAGAGAAGTGCATCGCCTCATGATTTACATGAGCAATGGCATAATCACCTAAATTTTTATAAGTGCTCGAAAACATCATAAAGTTTATTGTTAAGCCCATAACAAAAGCGACGGAAGCTGCCATTGCTAAACGCACACGTGTTTTACTTTTTTGTTGTTGATGGCTAGCCATCGTTTGACGCAATATGAGTTTATTGTATAAATCATCAGGCACTGGAATATTCATTGCCTGTGCAATTTTATCATCTAGCGCGTCAATTTCTTGTGCGAATTTTTGTTTTGCAGGATCGTTTTTGATGGCTTTTTTAGCCTCCACATCACGACCTTTTGGATCTGCTATTATGCTACGTCTAAATTGCAAATCATCCATTGTGTAGACCTCTTAATGTTGGCTCGTCGTCTACGGCCTCTTTCAATTGATTGCGAGCACGAAATAATCGTGTCATCACGGTATTTTTATTCAATGACAAAATACTGGCTATTTCTTCACCAGTGAAACCCCCAATAACCTGTAAAACTAGCGGTTCCCTATATTCTTCGGGCATTTTCGCTATTTTTTCACGTAACCAATGGTTTTCAATTTCTTGTTCATTGCTTGTTGCTTTTACATCTGTAATGGTTGCTTCTTCGTATTCACTCATCTCAAAACGTTTTCGTTCAAACCGACGTGCGTTTTCTCTTCGAAGAATAGTAATTAACCATGACTTAGCTGCCTTTTCGTCTTTCAACGAGTCAAGCGCGCGCCATGCACGTAAAAATGTTTCTTGCACTAAATCCTCAGCGATATGTTTATCGTGGCAAAGCCAGTACCCATATCGATATAGATCAGCATGTAATGCTTTAACGAGTGCTTCGTATCTAATTTGTTTTGTCGCCATGCTGTAAGAGACCTGAGGCTTTGTCATTTTATTTCGTAATAATTATAATTTTTATATATATGGACTATAACGTGATTTGCTAGATGAGAGAAATGCATAATTATATTTAGTACAGAAAGTACTTTAAAATATGTGGAAGAGTAATTAAGTCGGGGTTATCTAAGCCAAAGACGTTATTTTAACTCTAACGCCTTTGGCCTATAGATGATCAGTTTTAGAAAAAAAACTTAAGGATTAATCTCGATATTTGAAGGTTGTGATTGATGATTATTTTTTTTATGTAACGCTTGTATCGCACTCAACAAATTATGACCCGACCACTGACTAGGGTTTTTGCCATAATAACTTTGTTGTAGTTCAATAATGGCATCAGAAAGTGCTTTGTCGTTGAAAAAATCATGTACAGAATCTATCGTCGTTAATGTATTGTTTTTCCCCTTCATCGGTGATTTAGATTGAGCCCAAGCTAGTAAACCGCTTAATGCTGATTCACCATCATTTTGTTTACATGCCGCTAACATGGCAAGGTGTGCATTATTTACTTTAGCGTTATTATTATCAGAAAAGTGTTTCTGTTTAAAAGGACGCTTAGCCGATATATACCAGGCTAATAATGTTAACAACCATAAAGCAAGAAACAGCCACTGCAATAAGCTACTTTGCTGTATTACGACAGTTTCTACGATAGGGGCAGGGCTGTTTTTTTCAAGCGTGACAGCCGGCGGTTGTTCTATTGTTGTAATAGGAAGATCAGCATTAGGTAAAACAGTGATCTTTTGTCCTAGGATTTTTGCTATTTCAGCTTTATTTGTTACCGTGTTCCACCAAGGAATGGTGATGTCAGGCAATTGATATTCGCCTGGCTGACTTGCAACGATGGCAAAGTTTGCGACTTTTTGGCTAACTAAACGCTCTTTGTTCAAGCCAGTATGTAGCTCTGCCTGATCCGGGTAAACTTTAAGCCCTTTGGGGACTGTCATAGTAATTTCAGGTAACTGTTCTTCAGAAAGGCCTGCCGCGGTTAATGTGATTGTACGGGTGATTGGCTCACCTACTTTAAATTCACTTGGTTCAGGTTGCCACTCTTGATGTAGAGCTAATAGCTCACTGGGTAGCCAAGCACCGTTAATTTGTGTTGGGATCGCTTTAATGGTTAAAGGGATATCATCGCCAATCACACTTACAGGTTTACTATCAGCAAAACTTAAAAAGTTAGATCGTCTTGAAGATGGCACAATAATTTCGCCAGAAAATACCGGCGATTTTAATACTACATCACCACTTTGTTGTGGGCTGATCGCATAAATACGTTCGATAATACGATAGCGCTTACCGTTTATGATGTTTTCCGATTCTTTATCTTTACCTACTTGGAGAATATTAGCGCCAGTTAATGTTGGTTCAGTTAAACTTCCACGCTTTAGTTCAGCAGCAAAATGTAGTTTTACGGTCAGTGTTATTTGCTGTTGCACATATATTTCAGTGGCAGAGACTTGTGTGGTGATAAACAGATCTTGTTGATTCGATGCGGGTGATTTATTGGCTGCTATTGCTTTAACCGCGATAGGCTGAGTTTTTACGCCATCAACATTAAATGCTGGAATAGTAAATTCACCTGGTTGGCGTGCAATTAATACGGTAGTCCAGGTTGTTGTGCGTGAAGTGTTAAAGTTCACCATACTGGTTTGTGAACTCACCGAGGTACGGCCAACAATAAAGTCACTTAATAATGCTGAAGTATCTAACTTATTAGCGTCGATATCATCATCGGCAATAACGGTTAAAATTAATGACTCATTGACCATCACTGGATTTTTATCAACCGTAGCGCTGACTTTGCTTAATGCATAGCTATTTAGAGATAACAAAATAGCCAACAAAGAAATTATAACTCTTACCACTTTTTCTTAACTCCTATATTACGACGGTCTTGATGACGTTTTTGATACTCTAATTGCATTTTGTTTCTGAGTAACATATAGGGATCATCGGTGACTTTATTGAGTAACTGTTGATGTTTTTGTTCAGTTTCTTTCGCTAATTGCTCTGATACTTGTTGGGCTTGTGCGCTTTTTTCATCTGTTGGCTCTTCAGTATCTTCTGCTGGTTGATTTTTTTCAGCTTGCTGCTCTTCAGATTGCTCTTGCTTATCATTCTCGGCTTGTTGCTGATTTTGTTGCTCGTCGCTGTTTTCTTGCTCAGATGATTGTTCTTGCTGGCTTTGTTCCTGCTCTTGTTCCTCAGGACTTTGTTGGCCTTGTTGCTGATCACTTGGCTTACTTTGATCGTTCTCACTTTGGCCGTCTTGATTTTTGCCTTCTTGATTTTCGCCTTGTTGGTTTTTATCTTGGTTTTGTTGATCTTGTTCTTGCTGATCATCACCAGATTGTTGTTCTTGATTCTCTTGTTGCTGTTGCTTTAACTGCTCAAGAATTTGTTTATTTTCTTTGGCATCAGTCAAATTTGGATCACGTTGCAAGGCTTTATCATAGGCTGCTATCGCTTCATCAATTTTTTGTAATTGCACTAAAGCATTACCTTGGTTAAATAATGCATCGGCGCTATCTTCTTTTTGGAAAGCCGCTAAAGCTTGTTCATAGTCACCGGCTTTATAGTGTGCGCTACCTTGCCATAGTGGCGTTTTAAATTCTTGTGCTGCTTGTTGATATTGTTCACTGTTAAAATGTTCTTGGCCTTGTTGATCTTTAGTTTTCCATAGATCTTGCCAGATACCAGCCTGTGCATTGTTATTTGGAATCATTATTAGTGCAAAAGGCAGCGTTATCAGCAGTGCACCGCGCCTGAAATAGTTTAGCAACATTGGTAAAACTAATAACAGTAGATATGGGCCAAACTCTTGCCATTGATCACCGGTATTTTCACTTTCTTTGGTACTTTCTGAATCAGTGATTAATGGCTGTAATGTTAGTCGCTCAATATCCTTATTATTGTGTGTGAGAGTGGTATAGTTGCCGTTACCACGTTTAGCTAAGCCTCTTAGCGACTGCACTGGTAATTTAGGGACAATAATTGCTCCATTATCATCTTTCATTAGTTCACCATTACTGAGCTTAATTGGCGCACCTGTTTTGGTGCCCACGCCGAGAATATTTAAACGATAAGGATGTTCGCGCGACCACTGAGTTATATCTTGAATATCAATATTATCGACACCATCAGTAAACCAATAGATATCACCATTATTGTGACCCGCATTGAGTAACATTTCATGTGCTAACACTAGAGCGGCAAGCGGGTTACTGCCTAATGCTGGCATAAGTTCTGGACTTAACGACGGTAAAAGTAATTTTATATTATTACTGTCGTCAGTTAATGGGCTTATGTTGAAAGCATCGCCAGCATAGGCGATTAGGCCGACTTCACCATCTTTAATACTATCGAGTAAATCAATCGCTTTATAGCGAGCACGTGTGAGGCGGTTAGGAGCAACGTCGGTTGCATACATGGAGTAGGACATATCCATGATAAGTACCGAGCCTTTTGCTACTTGATACACTGGCTGAGGTAGTTTTTGCCAACTTGGCCCTGCCATAGCAATGATTGATAGTAAACCAATGAAAAATGGTAGTGCTAATGAACTTGACTGCGCCTTAGCGTTACCTTGGACTAAAACTTTCGCTAAATGTGCGGGTAAAAGTTGTTGCCAACCTGACTGCTTAATACGCAGTTTTTTTAGCATATATAACATCAATATCAATATGATGATGGCAAGGAGCCAGAGTGGTCGAATAAAATGAAAATCAGCCATATTAATACGTCGCCCCCTTATTTTCTTTTTTACTCATGAAAAACTGACCATTTGAAAGCGTATTGATGGCTAACGTTAGTAAACTTATCAGTAACGCTATGCCTAAAGGCCAATAAAACAAAGCGGTTAATGGCCGCATTTGTTGCTGTTCTTGCTCTACTGGTTCTAGTTCATCTAATAATTGATAAATTTTACTCATGTCTTCACTGGCACGGGCTCGAAAATAGTGGCCACCGGTTTCATCAGCAATACGTTGTAAAGATTCTTCATCCAGTTCACTCGAAGGGTTAACGCGGCGAGCGCCAAATAATGAATTTTGGATCATTACATCAGCGCCAATGCCGATAGAATATATCGTAATATCTTTCGCTACGGCTAATTCTAGGGCTTGATCAGGGGTTATTTTCCCTGCGGTATTTTGGCCATCGGTTAGTAACAATAAAACTCGATTTGAATCTTTCTTTTCATCAAAACGTTTGACGGCAAGTGCTATGGCATCACCAATAGCGGTTTGTTTTCCGACCAAACCTAAAACAGTTTCATCAAGCATTTGTTGTACGGTATTACGATCGAAAGTCATGGGTGTTTGCATGTAGGCATCGTCACCAAATAAGATCAAACCTAATCGGTCACCGCTGCGTCGTTCAATAAATTCGCCCAATAGGACTTTGAGCATATCAAGTCGATTGACACTTCGGCCATTGAGGGTCATATCTTCTACTTGCATACTGCCAGACAGGTCAACAGCAATCATCATTTCGCGACCTTCAGTCGGCACATTGACCGATTCACCTAGCCATTGAGGCTGAGTACTGGCAAGCACCACTAATAACCAAATAAGGCTTAATATTAGTAATGATGTTTTTTTCTTTTTTTCTGGAGCAAAATCTTGTGTTTGTACGCCCTTAATGATGGTTGGCATTTTAAGCGGCGCGGCTTGTACTTGTTTGTTAGCCGGTAGCCAATAAATGAGCAGCGGCAGAGGAAGGGCGATTAACGCCCAAAGAAAGTCAAAATGAATCATACTTTGACTCCATTATTGTCAACATCAGGGGTAGTATCAGAAACATTTTCGTCCACTTCTTTGGTCGTCACTACCGTACTATTTTCTGAAGTAGTTAAAGCGGGCGAAGTTTTTTTCGGTGGTAAGGCATGGCAAAGCCATAACTTTGCCGCAGAGGAGAATTCAACGGATGTTTTGTTGGTTGTTTCGCGATGGTAAACAGAAATGAAATACTGCTCGCTGAGCTCAACAAACTTTTGTTGGTGCTTTATGGGTAATGTTGATATTAAAAATTCTTTAAAAGCATCACCGGTTAAATTGGCAACTTGAGCTCTTGGAAAGTACTGTAGCGCAGCCCATTTTAATAATGTCACTGTAGCGCTCACTTCCGATGTAGATGATAACTTCTTTAATGCCATTTTTTGTGCTTTACGTTTAATGAAATAGTGACGAAGTTTTAGTGCGCTATAAATAATTAAGGCGAGAACAATAACAGCTAAAATCCACCAACCTGGGGCGATAGGATAACTATGTACATTGGCTGGTAGATGAATATCACTTAACTGCGCTAACGGATCCATGACGCTACTCCTCGATGTAACTGAGTCTCAAGTGCTTCGCTGGCACAAAAGTGCAATAAGCGCGCGCCAGCTTTCGTTAATTTTTGTTCCATAATATCGTTTAGATTCATTGCTTGTTGATGATATTTTTCTGCTAGTGCTTTATCACCGAGTATTAGCTGCTGACGATTATCATCATTACCATCGTTAGTTTCACCATTGGTAATTGCAACGCTAATTTTTTGTTTACTGTCAGGCAATTGTTGTTCTAGTGGATCACTGATCAAGCAAACCACTAATTCACAATGTCGGCTAATATTAGCTAAGTGTCGAACGGCTTCATCGGTAAGATTAAATGCATCGGTGATCAAATAAACTAAACTACCAGGTTTAGCGAGCTGGCGCAGGCGCGCGCAATTTTGCTCAAAAGCAACTGTGGCCTGTATACGTTCAAGCGACTCGTTCGTCATATTCAGAGAATCGGCGTGGCTTTTAACTAAAGCATGTAAATAATGCAACACACCTTGTTGTCGACTACGTGGTTTTAGTTCCGTGTGACTGTGTTGATTAAATACGACACCGCCAATACGATCACCACGAGACTTAGCATGCCAAGCCACTAATGATGCGACATGGGCTGCTTGCACTGATTTAAAAAGTAAACGCGTACCAAAGAACATACTTGCGCTTAAATCCGTGGCAATCAGTACAGGTCGTTCGACTTCTTCTCGAAATAATTTCGTGTGTGTTTTGCCGGTGCGCGCGGTAACTCGCCAATCAATAGCGCGAATGTCGTCACCATTTTGGTAGTGACGCACTTCATCAAACTCCATTCCTCGGCCTTTACTTCGGGCGAGATAATTACCTGACATTTTGCCATGTAAGCTTTTGGACGCAGCTAAGTTAATTAACGAGCTTTTGGTTTGATAACGAATTAACTCTTCAATCGTTAATTCAATGCCATTACTGACTAACTCATCAAGCAATGCTTTCGGATTGTCTTGTTCGTTTGATTTTTTTTGATTAAACCACATAACGGTAATTTACACTTAGGCAACCGCCACGAAACTGAGCAAGTGATCAAGTAGTTGATTGCTACTTATACCTTCGGCTTCAGCTTGATAAGTCATTATTATGCGATGACGTAAGACATTATGAAAAACAGCTTGTACGTCTTCAGGGCTAACAAAATCTCGATTATTTAACCAAGCTCGTGCTCGAGCACAACGATCCAATGCTATTGTCGCTCGTGGGCTAGCACCGTAAGCAAGCCATTGCTTTAATTTATCGTCATATTTCTCTGGATTACGTGTCGCCATAATCAATTCAACAATATAGTTTTCTACTGCTGGCGCCATGTGAATTTGCATCACTTGTTCACGAGCTGCGAAAATGTCGGCTTGAGTAATTTCTTTAACTGACTGTTTTTCTACTTTTAATGCTTCGCCACGATTCAGTTTGAGAATTTCTAATTCTGCAGCAGCATCGGGATAGCCAATTTCAACATGCATTAAAAAGCGATCAAGTTGCGCTTCAGGTAATGGATAAGTACCTTCTTGCTCAATAGGGTTCTGTGTCGCCATCACCAAAAATAACTCGGGTAACGGGTAAGTATTTCGACCGACCGTAATTTGTCCTTCCGCCATGGCCTCTAATAATGCTGATTGCACTTTTGCTGGCGCGCGGTTTATTTCATCGGCTAATACTAAGTTACGAAATAATGGTCCTGGTTGAAAAACAAAGGTACCATCTTCAGGACGATAGATATCGGTGCCGGTTAAATCTGCAGGTAATAAGTCAGGCGTAAACTGCACACGATGAAAGTCTGCTTCCAATCCTTGAGCTAAGGCATTGACAGCACGAGTTTTTGCTAAACCCGGAGGACCTTCTACAATAAGATGACCATTGGCTAAAAGCGCAATGAGTAAATTCTCAACCAGTGCATGCTGTCCGATAATTTGTGAAGATAAATGTTCTTTTAATGAGGAAAAATGTTCAATAGCCATAGTTTATCGTTCTTATTGATTATAAAAATTTAAGTCAGCAGGTCTGACCCATAGATTGATATAAGGTTCAGCTTTTAAAAAACAACCATAAAAATAAAATTGTAAGATTTTTTCGTTAGCTTTTTAATACCTTGGCAAGAATTTGTTTAAATTTTGTTAGCTAATCATTGAATTATTTCTATATATGGTTAGAATTATCTTAAATCCAAAGAGGTCTGACCTCTTGAGTGTTGCAACAAGTTGGAAATAAAATGACAAAATCAAAATTAGTAACCGGCAATGGAGAGCGTATAGCTATTGTCGCTGGTTTACGTACACCGTTCGCAAAACAAGCTACCGCATTCCACGGTGTTCCTGCCGTCGATTTAGGCAAGATTGTTGTTAATGAGTTACTACAGAAACATGACGTTGATCCAAAAATTATCGATCAGTTAGTGTTCGGGCAAGTTGTACAAATGCCGGAAGCACCAAATATTGCCCGTGAAATAGTGCTTGGGACTGGTATGAATGTACATACTGATGCTTATAGTGTCTCTCGTGCCTGTGCAACTAGCTTTCAATCAACAGTGAATATTGCTGAGTCTATTATGGCTGGCTTTGTTGATGTTGGTGTCGCTGGTGGTGCTGACTCATCGTCTGTTGCACCTATTGGTGTATCGAAAAAATTCGCTCGTACATTATTAGACTTAAGCAAAGCGCGTTCGTTTGGCGCAAAAATGGCACTTATTCGCCAGCTTAGATTCAAAGATATATTACCTGTTCCTCCAGCGGTTGCTGAATACTCTACTGGCCTATCAATGGGTACTACAGCAGAACAAATGGCAAAAACTTATGGTATAACTCGTGAAGCACAAGATGCATTAGCCCATCGCTCGCATACTTTAGCGACGAAGAGTTGGCAAGAAGGTAAGCTCGCTGGTGAAGTAATGGCTGCGCACAGCGAACCTTACAAATCCTTTAT
Source organism: Cognaticolwellia sp. (assembly GCA_049642265.1). Lineage (GTDB taxonomy): Bacteria > Pseudomonadota > Gammaproteobacteria > Enterobacterales > Alteromonadaceae > Cognaticolwellia. The sequence continues at coordinate 102,908 of JBAROR010000110.1, forward strand.
TGAAAAAGATAATTGTATTCGCGAAAATTCTGAATTAGCCAGTTACGCAAAATTACGTCCAGTCTTTGATCGTAAACACGGTACGGTGACGGCAGCTACAAGCACACCTTTAACCGATGGTGCTTCAGCGATATTAATGATGCGAGAAGGCCGAGCAAAAGAGCTTGGTTATAAGCCATTAGGTTATATTCGCAGTTATGGCTTTGCGGCTATTGATGTTTGGGAAGATATGTTAATGGGACCAAGTTATGCTTCTCCTATTGCCTTAAAACGTGCAGGCATGAACTTAGCTGATTTAGACTTAATTGAGATGCATGAAGCATTTGCGGCACAAGCACTGGCTAACGTGAAAATGTTTGGTAGTAATAAATTTGCTCAAACACACTTAGGACGCGATAAAGCTATTGGCGAGATAGATATGGACAAATTTAATGTCATGGGTGGCTCGCTAGCTTATGGTCATCCTTTTGCTGCGACAGGTACAAGATTAATTGTACAAACATTGAATGAATTAAACCGTCGTGGCGGCGGGGTTGGCTTAACTACCGCTTGTGCTGCAGGTGGTTTAGGTGCGGCTATGATTGTGGAGACAGATTAATGACTGATGTAACAATAGCAAACGAACCAACAGATAATAAAACTTTCAGCTTAGTGCGCCAAGAAAATGGTATTGCACATTTGATCATGGATGTTAAAGGCGATTCCATGAACACTTTAAAAGCTGAGTTTTCAGATGAAATTGCTGAGATTTTAAAAGAAATACGAGACGATAAAAGCATTATTGGCTTAGTTTTAGCAAGCGGAAAAGCGGATTCGTTTGTTGCTGGCGCTGATGTGCACATGCTTGCTAAGTGTACGTCTGCTGCCGAAGCTACTGCTTTGTCACGTCAAGGTCAGATAATGTTTGATCAACTGGAAAACTTATCTATTCCAGTTGTTGCTGCAGTGCATGGCGCTTGTTTAGGTGGCGGATTAGAGTTAGCGATGGCTTGTCATGCCATTGTTTGTAGTGACAGCCCTAAAACGGCACTAGGTTTGCCTGAAGTGCAATTAGGTTTGTTACCCGGTAGCGGTGGTACGCAGCGTTTACCTAAACGTGTTGGTATTCAAAAATCATTAGATATGATACTAACAGGTAAGCAATTACGGGCTAAACAAGCATTAAAAGCGGGTTTAGTTAGTGATGTAGTGCCAAACAGTGTCTTAATTGAAACCGCAGAGAAATTAGCACTTTCAGGAAAGGTAAAACCTAAAGCTCGTCAATTGTCATTTATGGACAAGTTACTTGAAGGTAATAGTGTCGGCCGTAGCATTTTATTTAACCAAGCAACGAAAACAGTATTAAGTAAAACTAAGGGTAACTACCCAGCACCATTAAAAATTATTGACTGTATTCGTACGGGTGTTGAACAAGCGCCCTCGAAAGGTTATCAAGTTGAAGCTGAGCACTTTGGTCAGTTAGTGATGAGTGATGTTTCAGCTCAGCTTAGACAATTGTTTTTTGCCACCACAGATATGAAAAAAGAGCAGGGCGTTGAAGGCGTTGAACCGAAAAAAATCACGAAAGCAGCAGTGCTCGGTGGTGGTTTAATGGGCGGCGGTATTGCTTTTGTTACAGCAACTAAAGCTAAGTTACCGGTGCGTATTAAAGATATTTCGCACAAAGGTATTAGTTTTGCGTTGAAATACGGCTATGACTTATTAAACAAAAAAGTAAAACGTCGTTTTATGCGCCACAGCGAAATGCAAAGTCAGTTGGCACTTATTACGGGTACAACAGATTACAGTGGCTTTAGTCATGTCGATATCGTGGTCGAAGCGGTGTTTGAAGATTTAACTTTAAAACAAAATATGGTTGATGATATTGAGAGCCATTGTAAAGAAGACACTATTTTTGCAAGTAACACTTCAAGCTTACCTATTGGACAAATAGCTGCGCGAGCATTACGTCCTGAAAATGTTATTGGTCTGCATTACTTTTCGCCAGTGGATAAAATGCCATTAGCTGAAATTATTGCCCATGAAAAAACATCTGATCAGACGATTTCGACAACGGTCGCTTTTGCTAAAAAACAAGGTAAAACACCGATTGTTGTTAAAGACAAAGCCGGTTTTTATGTTAACCGTATTTTAGCGCCATATATGAATGAAGCTGCGATGTTATTGCTTGAGGGCTGTTCTATTGAGGCGCTTGATAAAGCAATGGTTAAGTTTGGTTTCCCTGTTGGACCTATGCAACTTCTTGATGAAGTTGGTATTGACGTAGGTGCTAAAATTGGCCCAATCTTACAAGCTGAATTAGGTGATAGGTTTGCTGCACCGTCGGCATTTTCGAAATTAATTGATGATGGTCGTTTAGGTAAAAAAGCGAAAAAAGGCTTTTATCAATATAATACTAAAAGTAAGAAAAAATTAGTCGATGAAAGTGTCTATACCTTATTAGGCTTACAAGTGAGTAATACAACCGTAACTGAAGCACAAGCTGAACGTTGTGTTTATATGATGCTTAATGAAGCCGCTCGTTGTTTAGATGAAGGTATTATTCGCAATGCTCGTGATGGAGATATTGGTGCGATTTTCGGTATAGGTTTCCCTCCTTTCCTAGGCGGCCCATTCCAATATATGGATAAAATTGGCGCTACCACGTTAGTGAGTAAATTGACTCAATGGCAAGCCGAGTTTGGCGAGCGCTTTGCCCCTTGTGATGCATTAGTTAAAATGGCAGAGCAGGGTGAAAGTTTTTATAACTAATCATTAATATTTAACATTGGTGATTATTCATCAGTGTTACGATAATTAATCTAGTGTAAAGGGGCAATTTATTGTCCCTTTTTTTATGTTAATTATTTACTATCGACAGACTATATTTAGATTATGAAGGTTTTAACTTATTAATAATCGATAGTAACTCAAATCAGTTTACGTCGTTATTTTTAATTGTTATCGCTTAGGTTTGTTGTTGAGTTAATGTTAAGTTATTGATAATTAAGTGTAAAAGTGTTTTTTAGGGCTTTGGAGTTAAGAGCAGATTGATGGAGCTGTGCATTATTATCGGTTATAAATTTTTTGAATATTTACTCTACACTTGTTAATATATGCGCGATTTTTTATCTATTTTTAAACCTTGTATTTTTAACACTGTTTTTTGAAGTGAGTAGAGCGTGATTTGGTTATTTATCGTGACAGTAAGTGTTGTTTTTTCTGTTTTTTTCTATTGTCAGGCAATGAGTAGTGGTCTGGGGAAAAAGCGTTGGGCAACAGCAGGCTTAATCTTTGGTCCTTTTGTATGGCCAATGTTCTGTATGAAAAAACGTTTAACTACTTACCAACGTTTTGGTTTTGATTGTTTGCTGTTCTCAGCATAATGTTGCCATTGACGCTGATCTTTTATTTTGTAATATCCCTTGAATTAAGACGCTAACTTCCTTGTTGTGCATCGTCTAATACTTTTTTATAGCCTGTAATAGCTATAAAAGAGTTTAATTCCACCAGGTGCTCGCGGGCATCTCTTTGATTTCAATGCTAGCAGCAATGGTATTCTCAGCTTTCTTGGTCATAAAGAATGATTTAATTAAACTGATCATGAACTCTCCTAGATACGTACTTGGTTACGTCTAGTACCTGCTTCATCAATTGATAATTCTTGTGCGTTAATACGTACTTGGTTACGTCTAGTACCTGCTTCATCAATTGTTAATTCTTGTGCGTTAATACGTACTTGGTTACGTCTAGTACCTGCTTCATCTACTGATAATTCTTGTGCGTTAATGCGTACTTGGTTACGTCTAGTACCCGCTTCATCTACTGATAATTCTTGCATATCGATACGAACTTGATTGCGTCTAGTACCAATACGTACTTGATTACGTCTTGTGCCAACTTCTTCAGCGATAAAAGTAGTGTTGCTTACATCAGTTGTAGGAGTTGCTGACATTGCAAAAGAAAGAATTATTGAACTAAGCATGTTATTACCTTATTTTTATAGTTTATTATTTAAAGTTAATTTTTAAATTCAATAAGATATAAGCGATAATCATGCCAAAGTAGAAAGGCTTTATTTATAGGGCTTCTGAGTCCATATTTAGTGAAAAATGAAAGTGCCAGTAAGTTGACACTCCTATAATTAGGTAATACTTTTTCCAAAAGATGTTGATTTTCTTGCTATTTGAAATGACACTAAATACTTTTGAAAATCACTTTCTGGTAGCGGTTTACTATATAGAAAACCTTGTAATTGTTCGCAACGTAAGCCTGATAAGAAACTGAGCTGTTGATTTGTTTCAACGCCTTCAGCAACGACTTGCATACCTAAGTTATGGGCGATAGTGACGATGGTTGCCACCATATTTCGTCCTTGCGCGGAGGTTTCAATATCATCAATAAATGCTTTGTCTATTTTCAAGGTATTTAACGGGAATTTTTTCAAATAAGCGAGTGATGAATAGCCAGTACCGAAGTCATCTAATGATAAGTGGACACCCATCGCTCGAATTTGTAGCATAGTTTCGATTGCCTTTTGTGGTGAGTCCATCACCGTACCTTCTGTTATTTCAAATTCTAGATACTTTGCAGGTAAGCCACTTTCTTCTAATGTATTGGCTATCATGGCGACTAAATTAGGCTGGGTAAATTGCACCGCGGAAAGGTTAACAGCCATACGACCTTCAAAAAGACCTTCATCAACCCATTTTTTAGTGGCAAAACATGCTTTGCGTAGCACAACTTCACCAATCTCAATGATCTGTCCAGTTTCTTCGGAAATAGGAATAAACACCATAGGACTAATAATTCCCTTATTTGGTGTTTTAAAGCGTACTAGTGCCTCCATACCGGCAATTTTACCTGTTGATATTTCAATTTTGGGTTGGTAATAAACTTCGAAAAAGTCTTCTTTAAGACCAAGTCGAATTAAGTTTTCTACTTGCAGGCGCTTTACCGCACTTTTATTCATTGAGTCATTGAAAAACTGGTATTTGTTACCGCCCGAATTTTTTGCATGGTACATAGCCGTATCAGCATTTTTAAGCAGCTCTTGTGGGCTTGTGCCATCTTCAGGATAAAGCACGATGCCAATACTGCTATAAAGCACAATTTCTTGGCTTTTCAGTTTTAGCGGTAGTGCAATCGATTCTAAGATTTCCTTAGCAATGCTAGCTGTACTATCAATATCGTTAGTGTTTTCAATAATTAAACTGAACTCATCTCCACCTAAGCGATAAACAGTGTCTTGATTTCGAGCCAAACGTTTAATGCGATCGGCGACTTTACATAGTAGTAAATCGCCAACTTCATGCCCTAAAGAGTCATTTACTTTTTTAAAGTTATCTAAATCAAAGACCAATAAAGCATGTGGAATATTATTATTAACTAATTGCTGTTGATTAGTTTGAAAGCAAGCACGATTAGGCAGTTCTGTTAACGTATCTGCATTGGCCAGCTTTCTTAAGTCTGCTTCTGTTTGTTTACGCTTAGTAATGTCAGAAAAAACGCTAACGAAATGGGTTATATTTTCATTTTCATCACGAATAACATCGATATTTAAATCGGCTAAATAAACAACACCATTGTCGCGTAAACTTTTGATTTCACCGTGCCAACTACCTTTAGTGACCAAGTGATTTTTAACATTTTGACTAAAACTTTCTGGATATTGTTCAAATGTAAGTGAGGTGCCTCGCATTTGTGACTGGCTTTTCCCTGTGATGCCTTGGCAAGCCTTATTAACATCAACCACAGTATATTGACGGTCATAAATCACAATCGCGTCGGAAATGTTTTCGATACATTTTGCAAATAATTTAAGACGTTCATCAGTGCGCTTAATTTGACTAATATCTTTTAAAGTACCGGTCATACGAGAAGGTTTGTTATTTTCATCTCGTTCAACTATTTTTCCGCGATCGAGAACCCACATCCATTTTTCGTTTTTATCTCTGACGCGATATGTTGTTTCAAAAGGTTGGCTTCCATCTTCAAGGTGTTGGTTTAAAGCCTCTCGTACTCGCGGGATATCTTGTCGGTGAATATTAGTTTTATCAGTACCAACATTTCTTCTACCATCTTGTGGAAATTCTAAAATACCCCAAATATTAGAGCGATATATCTTCCCTTGCTTAATATTCCAATCCCACATTTCATCGCCGCTACCCCAAAGAGATAACTTGAGGCGTTCCTCACTTAACTTTATTTGTAAATGGTAAAGACGTTTATGGCGCATTTGTTGAAGTAGATAAGCGATGATCAGCAGCGTAATAAGGCTGTAAAATAGCACGGCACCACGGGATAACCACCACGGCGGCATAATGGTGATGTCGAGTTTTTTTATGGCACTTTCTTGATTGTTTTGTAAGTCGTAAGCTTGAACTTCAAAGACATAATCACCAGGACTTAAATTGGTATAAGTGGCCCTGTGATTATTATGACCAGCATCGATCCATTCTTCTTCTAGTTCTAACAGGCGATAGCGGTATTTTAAATGACTCAACATTTTTACGTTAGCAGAAACAAACTCCAAGCTAAATTGTGACTGTTTGTACTCTAACTCAAGCTTTTGTAGGCTATTAGGTGCAAATTTTAAGCTAAACTCTTTTGTCTCTGCTCTCGTGACAGGAATTTCTTTATTAGCCACTAAAATATTAGTAATGATCGGTTTGGGCAAGTACTGAGATATTTGTAATATTTCCTGTGGAGAAAAAGCTTGGAAGCCATTTAAACCACCAAAATAAATTATTTGGTTTTTCGTTATTATTGCACTGTCACTGATAAATTCGTTATCGTAAAGTTGTAAATCAGTATTAAATGATTTTATATCTTTTGTGTTTGGATTTATCGTATTAATACCTTTGTTTGTCGATACCCATGCGTTTTCTGCATTGTCGATAACAATATCAGCAATAAAATTATTGGAGAGCATATTATTCTCATTAATAGCGGTGAGCGCTTGAGAATATTTATTAATTAAAAGAATACCATCGCCTCTTGAACCTAACCAAATCCAATGTTTAGAGAGCCCAATAGTCGAAATATGATTAAAATTGGTGTCTGCGGGTATGTTAATTATATTTTTTGAGTATTTATTGATTCTTGTATCGAAGGGGAGAATGTTTTTATCTTTCGAGGCTAGCCAAAGTAGGTTGTTTTTATCGTATTCAAGTGCCGTAAACTCTGAGTAAATATCATGGGGGTACGTTATTAAAATATCCGTACCAAGGTCAAAAGAGGCCAATGTTTTCCTGTCATCTAAAAACCAAATCTTATTATCAATGAGAAAGAAGTTACTGTAATCGATGTCACTTGAGGATTTAGCCCACTCTTTATTTTCTTTAAGTTTCAGGGTAGATACGTTATAAAAAAATAGTTTTCCGGGTTCTGTTTTAAGCCATAAATTATTATTACTATCGACAAACAAATGAGATATCGGGCTACTGTTTGCTATTTTTATTTTCTTGATTATACCTGAGGTATCAATGCTATTAAGTTGGCCATCATCAGTTGTGAACCATACTGTTCCGTCGGCGGCTTCTGCAAAGGCTGCAATGTCTTGGCTTGAGTCATCATAATTAAATAGGCCGTGGTTAATTTTTAATTGCAAAGAATTAAAGGTACTAATACCGCCGCCGTTGGTGCCAAGCCACATTTTATTGGCGCGGTCTTTAAATATTTTTAGAATCAGGTTAAATGATAAAGCGCTTTTGTGTTGGGCACTTTGATGAGCTGAGACTTTATCGGAGAGTAAGTTAATACTATTGAGGCCGTTAGTTGTGCCTAACCAAACCGATGAATCGTTAAGCTGCGCTATGGAACGGACTTTGTTTGATAATATATTTGATGATTTATCTGGGCCATTTTCACTGTAGTGTTTAACAATTTCGTAGGCCTCCGAAACAATGTATAACCCATTATCTGTTGCCAACCAATATTGATGGTCAATAAACTTTACATCATAAAGTGCATTTGCATTGAGTTTCAAATTCCATTTATTTTGCTCATTTAAAGAGACCGCGAAAGAAAGCGTGCTATTAGTCAAAAATATACCTTGGTCATAAGTACCAAGCCAATAATTGCCTTTGCTGTCTTGGAAAATAGTTTTAATTTCTTTTAATGCAGAGTCAAAACCACGGATCCTGATCTGAGAAAAGTTGTTGTTCGTGCTGGAAAATTTGTGTAACCCTTCTTTAGTCGAAACCCAAATATCACTTTTTTTATCCTGATAAATATCCCAGATTTGGTTGTCTTTTAATGAATTGTTGTTTTCAGGTTGATGAACGTAGTTATCGAAGTGATCTAACTTTTCGTTATATCGACTCAAACCTTCATTTGTACCAACCCAAAGCACATTTTTATTGTCTATAAAAAGTTTACGAATAAAGTTGTCAGCAATAGACTGCTTATTTGAACTGTCGTGTCGATAATAGACAAAATTTTTGCCATCATATCGATTCAAACCATCTTGGGTTGCAATCCATATAAAACCATTTTTATCTTGTATTATGTCGTAAACATAGCTTTGAGATAGACCGTCAGCAATGGATAGGCGTTCAAACTTTAAAGGATTGAGGTTGATGTCTTCTGCGGCTAAAACTTTACTATTAGGCAATAGTAAAGTTAGCGAGGTAAAAAGAGCGAGGATCGTAAAAAATTTAAACATTAATTTGTTTTTGAAAAAAGCAAAACACTAATTCAACCTTTTAATAGTGAAATCCATACCATAGTTATTATATTTATTGGGTATGCCACATATTGTTATTATTTTTGGATGCCTCGTCCATTACAAATGATGTAGGGAACTAAGTCAATCATTGGTGTTGATGTGTTTAGCATTAAACACATTATTTATATCGGCTAGTTTAGTATTTTCTTTGGCATTTTTTTAATAAAGATTCCGCATTGTCATTAATACTTGTATTTTTAGTCATTTCTTTGAACTGAGCGTTGTTTTCGTAACTCAGTAGAGATAATCGATCTTTTACTAAAGCACCATGAAAATATTGTTGAATAAACTCAGACACATCTTTTATAGATAGCGCTTCAATAACTGCAATTAACTTTTGCTTTTGCTTAAATGATGCTTCTTTATTGCAAATAGCAGCCCAGTAACGCTGACTTTTTATTCTCAGGTTAGTGTCTTTTTCTTGTAGTTGACTGGCTAGGCCAAATTGTAAATGTTGCCAGTGTTCAAGAGGTAAACTTGTGATGTAAGTATTGGTTCGTGCAATAAAGTCATCCATTGCTTCTGTTAAAGTAATAGCATTGGTATGTGGCGATTGAATATAAAAAGCGATACCAGGATAGCGATTGATTGCGATAAAGCCGACACCCACTAAATAGCCATATTGTTTTTCTGTACGCATTTCTTGGAAAAAAGTAGGAGATAACAACTGATTGGTTAACATTGTTAAGGCGATAGTGCGCAAGTCTTTATTTGGAATAGGGTAATAGAGTACGGCAGCGTGATCGTGCTCAGGTAACTCCATCGGTAGTGTTAAGTTACCAAGGCCTTGAATATCAATACAAGAAATTTTCACTTCATTATCGGGGGATAATTTACCTGCGAATACCCGCTGGATATCGCTTATAATTTTATCAGCAGAGCGTCTGGTCCAATTGCCGTGGATGAGTGCTTCTATCGCTGTATTATCGAAAATACGAGGTACAAAGCTTTTAAATTGTTGAAAATATACTTTCTCAAGGGCATGTATAAGTGTTTGACTACTTGGACTTTTAGGTTGCATTGTGGCACTAAGGTTAGCAAAGAGCTGTGAAATAGATTTACTATTTTCTGCGTCATACCAGTGATTAAGTAACTGTTGTTTAAATAAGTCGAACTTATTCTCGCAAAAGCTTTCTTGCATTAGGCTTGCTAATAGCCGAGGTACTAGTTGTTCTTGCTTGGTGCTGATACCTGATAACTGCAATGTTAAGCCACCTTGATGAGAATATAAATGATAATGAATGCCAGCCAACTCGGCATCATAATGCTCTTCGATAACAGCATCGCTATATAAATCGATAAATAAACGTGTCATCGCTATTGTACTAGCATTCTCAATGACTGCTGGTGAGTCTATTGAAAGATAGATATAGCCTTTAGGTGTTTTGAAACTTGTATCTTGCTTAAACCAAACATTTAGACCATTTTGCTTATAAATTTTAGCGGGCGGCGTTAATGGTGTGTTCTCCTCATTTTCATTTTTGACTAGAGTTGGATGGGCAACAATATAAGGATTTTCATTTGGTAAGAAAAGTTCAGCTAAGCAGGGGGCTGTTTGCCATTGCTCAATTTGTTCTGACTCTATATCAATGACAGAGTAGGGGACTTGGTACCATTTACTGATGTGATTATGGCTTTGTTGTGAATTATTTTTACTAATAGAAATAATACGTACGTTAGTCGCCACCATATGACCAAGTAAGGTGTTAAGCGCAGGTTCGTCTAAGCCTTCCATAGCATAGTCGCCAAAAATATAATCTTGCTCTGGATAATGTTGCATGTTAATAACGAGCTGACTGACAGAATCTAGCGGTGAGAGCTTTTCTTGGTACGTAAATGATAACTCCGCAAGGGCCTTCTTTTCTTGATAATATTGTATGTTAAGTGGCGCTTGTTTGAGTAAATTTAAATATGAAAAAATCATACTGATAATAGACTTTATGTTTTTCTCGCCTAACTCAGAGAGTGAAATACTGATGTTAAAATCTTTAAAGTTAGAGCCATTTATACCTGAGCCGGCCGTTAATGCTAGAGCCCATTGTTTACTTTTTAATAATGATAGTATGCTGCCAGGCCCTTCATGACCTATTAGGTAGGCAATAATAGACTCAGGCTTTTGACGATAAAATTTGTCGATACTTGGCATGGCAAAGCTAATGATCAATTGTTGATCGTTTTTAACCGGTTTTACCGAGATCCACTTTTGTTGGTGCTCTGCATGATAAAGCGGCTGTTTAATACTTGCTTTAGCAATGCCGTTTGATTGAATTGTAGAAAAATGACTATTTGTTAAAGCTTCTAATGTGTCAATCGATTGTGGCCCTTCTAAAACTAGGGTCATAAAATGAGCTTGATAATTTTTTTGAAAAAAACTACAAACTTCATCACGTAAATTGTAACCGCTTTTATCTGCTAATGTTTCGCTGCTGCCTACTGAGAATTTAGCGAAAGGGTGGGCTTGGTTAATGGTTTCCTTATGCACATCATAAAGTCGGCGAATATCATCTTTAAGTTTCAGCTTAAATTCAGCATCAATATTTTTTCGTTCTTTATTAACAAACTCTTCTGATAATAAAGGTGCAGTGAAAAACTCGCCGAAACGCTCTATCGCTGAGCTAAAATGTTGATGAGCTATATCAAAGAAAAAGCAAGTATGTTCGGTCGCTGTCCAAGCGTTATTGCTACCGCCATGCTCACTGATAAATTTTTGGTATTCGCTGCCGTCAGGAAAGTTTTCAGTGCCCAGGAATAACATGTGTTCGAGAAAATGTGCAAGTCCTTGACGGTGACTTGGATCGTCGAAGTGACCAACGTTAACAGCTAGTGCTGCAGCAGATTTATTTGATTCAGGGTTATGAACCAATAGCACTCTTAAACCATTTACTAGGGTCAGTGCTTGATACTGCTTAGCGTCATTTGGGCTTTTTTTCACAATTTTTCTCGCACAATTTAACCTGCAGGCTTAGCCTGGCTAAGGTTTTGTTATCCTTCTAAATTACCTTAAGGAATAAAGTGAGTCTATTTTATTCGTAATGGAAGAGATAAAAAGGTCGATGATTTATTTACTATAGCTGCAATTATAGTCAAAGCATTTGAAATATCATGATTTTCACAACACAAACTGCTGACCGATTGCTAAGTCTAAAATACCTTAGGCAGTTCACTTTGTGCTTTTTTTATACAAATGATGCTAATGGCTATATCTTACCTTGCAATAGTTGGCTAGAATGCGCCGAAAGAAGACGTACATGATCAAATTGTATTGTAATTAGGGTATTTATGCAGATTTTTGTTATGCGCCACGGTCAAGCTGAAATGAGAGCTGCTTCCGATGCACTTAGACCGCTAACCGAGGCTGGTATTAAAGAAGCCAAAGTTATTGGCCAGTGGTTATCTAATAAGGAGCTTACACTTGATTGTATTTTTGTAAGTCCTTACTTACGGGCACAGCAAACTGCAGATGCGGTTATTAGCCAATTAGATCATATCGGTAACAGAGAAACGTTAAGCTTAATTACACCAGAAGATAGCCCAAAAGTGGTGCATGATTATCTTGATGCTATTTGTGCAGAGAATAACTATCAAAAAGTATTACTGGTATCACATATGCCTTTAGTGAGTTACCTAGTAGCAGAATTGACCAGTGACAATCATATGCCAATATTTCAAACTGCATCTATCGCAGAGATTGAATATGATACGCAAAGAATGCAAGGTGAATTGACTGCCTTAGTCTCACCGATTGAATTGTCCGGTTGAGTTGCCTGGTTGGATTGTCCAATAATAACTAAGAGCACTCGCTATTAAGCCATTAATATTATGTTAGAGACGTACGAACTTATCTTTTAATTCCACTAAAACAAGTAATGCTCCATTGCCGCCCCATTCTAGCGGTGCTTGATGAAAAGCCATCACATCGGGGTGCTGTACTAGCCAATGCGGTACTTTATTTTTGAGAATACGTCCACCTAAACCATGAACGATACATACACATTGTGCATGCTCTTTATCACAAGCGGCTAGTAAAGCGGCGATCTCTCGTTTAGATTGTTGTTGATCTAATCCATGTAGATCTAAAATTAAATCAGGGACATATTGGCCACGACGTAAATTTTTAGCTTCAAAACTATCGACACCTTCACGAACATATTTGACGGGGCCGTTGCTATTCAAGTCGGGTTCAAATTCATCTGAAAAATGAAACTCAGCTAGCGCTTTCTTATCTTTTTGCCCTACTAAGGTTGTTTTCTGCTTGCTGCTTCTTTTTACCGGGTGTACTCTGTCCTGAACCATAGGTTTTACCTTACCTATAGCATCTTTAAATAGCTTTTTTTCTTCCGCGTTAAGTGCGTCTTTAAATTTCATTTGCGAAGTCTAAAAACATCGACGAACAATAACAAGTGAAAGTATAATAAAAAACAATAAATATAAGATTGAGAAAAACGTGGAAACAACAAAATTTGCAGAGGTAAGCGAGCAATTGCATACCGTTAATGATTACATACGCTTTGGCGCCAGCCAGTTCAATCAGGCTGAATTATATTTTGGTCATGGGACAAATAACGCATGGCATGAAGCCATGATTTTGGTTATGTATCAATTGTCATTGCCTACTGAGATGATTGACGATGCCATGTCATGTCGACTGATAAAAGAAGAACGCTTAGCCATTTTACAATTATTTGACCGACGTATTACTGAGGGCTTACCAGCGGCCTATTTGACTAACCAAGCGATGTTTTGTGGTTTACCATTTTATGTTGATGAGCGAGTTTTAGTACCGCGTTCTCCAATAGGGGAGTTAATCGACAATCGTTTTAACGGTTTAATCGATAAATCACCTAGTCGTATTCTAGACTTGTGTACTGGTAGTGGCTGTATTGCTATTGCTTGTGCCGTTGCTTTTCCTGAAGCTGAGGTTGATGCTTTAGATCTTTCTATCGACGCACTCAATGTCGCAGAAATTAATATCGAAGGTCATGGTTTATCGGCACAAGTTATTCCAATTCATTCTGATGTTTTCTCTGGGGTTGAAGGGCAAAGCTATGATTTAATAGTGACAAATCCACCTTATGTAGACCAAGAAGATGTCGACTCTTTACCACAAGAGTACTTACATGAGCCAGAAATGGGCTTAGGCAGTGGCTTTGATGGTTTAGATATTACCCGAAAAATTCTTGCACAGGCAGCCAGTCATCTTCACGACGATGGCGTGCTCATTTGTGAAGTGGGTAATTCGCAAGTACATTTAAGCGCAGCTTTCCCTAACGTACCTTTTCAATGGTTAGAGTTTGAGCGCGGTGGTCATGGTGTGTTTCGATTAACGAAAGCACAATTAGAAAAACATCAGCAGGACTTTTCCTGCCACGAATAATATCATCGTCAATAGTGAAATTGGCGGTTTATCGAAATAATATTTACGGGTCAATATCATTATGTCAGGCAATACTTTTGGTAAATTATTTACTGTTACGTCCTTTGGTGAAAGCCACGGTTTAGGTTTAGGGGCCATTATTGATGGCTGTCCTCCCGGCCTTGAGTTGAATGAGGCCGATTTACAGCATGATCTTGATCGTCGCAGACCAGGCACGTCTCGTTTTACTACCGCGCGCCGTGAAGCAGACGAAGTGAAAATAATGTCGGGTGTGTTTGAAGGAAAAACCACAGGCACGCCGATTGGCTTATTGATCGAAAACACCGACCAACGTTCACAAGATTATGGTGATATTGCCCAAACATTTCGCCCAGGCCATGCCGATTATACTTACTGGCAAAAATACGGCATTCGCGATTATCGTGGCGGTGGACGTTCTTCTGCACGTGAAACGGCGATGCGAGTTGCTGCCGGTGCGGTTGCTAAAAAATATTTGAAAGAAAAATTTGGCATGACTATTCAAGCGTGTGTGACTCAAATTGGTGATGTATGTGCCGAGAATATAGATTGGAATATTGTTGAAGATAACCCATTTTTTTTCCCAGATGCTGGCAAACTTGATCAATTAGATGAGCTATTACGCGGCATTATGCGCGAAAAAGACTCTGTAGGCGCTAAGCTAATGGTGGTGGCAAACAATGTTCCGGTTGGACTTGGTGAGCCTATTTTTGACCGTTTAGATGCTGATATTGCTCATGCTTTGATGGGGATTAATGCGGTAAAAGCGGTAGAAGTTGGTGATGGTTTTGCTGTTGTTAACCAAAAAGGCTCTGAGCACCGAGATGAATTAACCCCAGAAGGTTTTGCCTCTAATCATGCTGGCGGTGTCTTAGGTGGTATTTCTTCTGGCCAAGCTATTGTGGCATCTATTGCTTTAAAGCCGACGTCTAGTATTGGTGTGAGTGGTAAAACGGTCGATCTTGCCGGTCAGTCTGCTGATATTGTGACGAAAGGGCGTCATGATCCTTGTGTTGGTATTCGAGCGGTACCGATTGCCGAAGCTATGCTAGCACTGACTTTGATGGATCATTATCTACGCCATCGCGCACAGAATATGGATGTGAATTGTCAAACGCCAGATATTGAACGTTAAGTTTTCGCAAACGAGTGCCATGGTGAAGTAGCGAAGTGATTCAAGAGCTACAGCTATCTGAGAAAAGCTCAAGCGTCACTCGAAACATCCTTTCTAGTCTTTGGTTTTGTAGAACCCTATTTTAATGCCATATTTCATTATATCGGTGGCTTTATACGTTGTAATTTTACAAGATCGATAATGAATATAGCTAGGGTACAGGAAGTGGGGATTAGGGTTAAACGGGCTGTTTCGTTGTTTCCTTTTATTTCCTTATAGTGAGAAAAATGGCTCTTGGTTGAATAATTCGAGTCAGTTAATTTAAGATATTTATGAGTAGTTGTATGCGTTATTTTATTTGTTTTTTCTCAAGTTTTCTTTTATTGCAAGTGCCAACAGCATCAGCAAAATGGTTTCAGCATAGTTTTCAAGTTATGGGTACACAAGCCCATGTTGAGTTCTGGTTACCAGAGCAAACGGATAATCATCAAGGGCAAGAAGCTGACGTTAGTCAAGCGCATGTATTGATTGGTGCGGTTGAACAAGAAATGCATCGTATTGATATGGCGATGAGTCCCTATAAGCCTGACAGCGAACTATCAAAAGTGAATCGCTTAGCGGCAATTGCGCCAGTAGAAATTAGTCTTGAGTTGTTTAATTTACTGACCAAGGCGCAAAAAATATCCGCTGAAAGTGATGGTGCTTTTGATATTACCTATGCATCCGTTGGATACCAATACGACTATAGAGCTAAAGAAAAACCTAACCAAGAGCAAATTACTCAAGCATTGGCCGCAATTGATTACACCGGCTTAATACTCGATAGTAAAGACCAAACGCTCGCCTTTAAGCACGACAAAATTAAGATTGATTTAGGTGGTATTGCGAAAGGTTACGCGGTAAAAAACTGCATTGATATATTAGTCGCCGCCGGTGTAAAGCATGGTTTAGTCAGTGCTGGAGGAGATACGGGGTTATTAGGCGATCGTCGTGGCCGTCCTTGGCTAGTGGGCATTAAACATCCGCGTGCCGATGATAAAACGGCCGTTCATTTGCCACTAAGTAATGAAGCCATTTCGACTTCTGGCGACTATGAGCGTTACTTTATTGAAGATAACGTTCGTTATCATCATATTATTAACCCTAAAACTGGGAAATCTGCACAGCAAGTCGTCAGTGTTTCTGTGATTGGGCAAGATGCCACTTATGTTGATGCCTTATCGACTACACTTTTTGTGCTGGGTTTAGAGCAAGGTATGGCATTTATCAACCACTTGCCAAACTATGAAGCTATTATCATCGACAACCAGCAAAGGCTGCATTTTTCTTTAGGCTTACAACAAAACTAAGATGCGAGTATAAATCACCGTTGTTCATAACAAAAAAAAGCACCGTGAGGTGCTTTTAAATTTGAACTTAGTTTATCGATTTAACGATTAAACTATCGATTAAACTATCGGTTGGAAAGCGGTTAGGGTATCGAGTAAAGTATTGTTACCTAAACCTTGTCCTGGCACTAAGGTATTAAAGGTGCCTTGTTCGCCGTGTAACGCTAAATAGTTAAGCAGTACCGTTTCTACTAGCAAGTTAACATTGTTAGCAGAAGGAGCAGAACTGGTATCTACAGAGGCATCAGGTCGCATAAAACCGATTTGTTGACTTGCGGCCATTTGATCACTATTACCGCCAGTTAATTCTGGTCGACCATTTGGATTGTAAACTAAAAAGAATGATGCACCCGTTGATGAATTATCGCCGGTCCACTCACCTTTGCCTCGACCTTCCATTGATTCATCAATACGGCCGTTACTAGCAACAGAGCCATCACTAAAGACATACATCATAAGTGGCTTATTTCGTCGAGCAGCATATTCAAGACAAGCTCCCATACAACGACCAGCACGTAAATCTCTTAGTTCACCCGTTGCGCGATCCCCTGTATGGTAATCAAAACCACCCATTGTCACGGTACCCGCACCGGAGAAGCCGTTAACGACCAACTTCATAATAGAGGAGGTTTTACTAAACTCTTGTTCACTATCAAATTCTGCTATGTTGAATATGCCTGCTGGCCCCACGATATCAGGATCGAGTAAAGGGTTAAGCGTGCTAGGGTCACCAAAGCGATCGGCTAAATCGGCACTTTTAACATAGCCACAATTCACCATATCTTTAATGACTTCATCGCGTGTCACTTGGCTATTAACTGAGGCTATTTTTCGTGCGCTAACTCGCTGAATACTTTCCATCACCGCAACGGCATCAGTTTGTGATAGTAGGCTAAATAAATCACCGACATCAACTAAACCAGTAACATCTGTAGGACGATCAATTTTAGTTGGTCGTTTACTTAAATCAATAAAACGACTCGGAGACATTGAATTACCACCCGACTCGGTATTTCGTGAGCCACTTAATGGCATCAGTGAGCCGTCAGCACCAGCTGTTGCAATCGCATACATAGGATTATGAGGGTTATTACTGGTGTCATTATCTGAACGACTAGGTAATACCGCACCGTTTATTCTACTGCGGGTATCGGCAGATGTTTTTTCTAAAATACCTCTTAAAAATGCTGAGTCAGAATGAAATGCTAACCCAAGTTCAGTATTAATAAAGTCTGATTGTGCGGCATCCGGATTGGCAATAGAAGGTGCCATATCACCAGGAAGTCCTAACTTGTTATAACCACCCGTTGAAAGAAAATCGAGTTGTCCGCCAGCGCCGCCAACAAGCACGTTTGAACCTGCAATATTGGCTCCACCTGCTAAATCAAATGAAATAAAAGGAATTTTCCCCGCGCCTTGAACATTAATGCCACATGAGGCACGTAATGCTTCTAGATCTGGAGAAAGGGTGGCATGAGCGTTATTTGGATTGGCAAACATACTGAATAGCGAAGCACCAGCGACTACGCCGGCACCTTTTCTTAATCCAGATGAAATAAAATCACGACGACTGACCGGCTTACTATGATCGCCGAATAATAACGGAGCATCGGGATGATAATGTTTAGGTTTTTTCATAATACATATCCTAGATATTAGGCTTATTGAACCAAAGTGACGGCACTAGCCAGAACAGCGGCACAGCTTGCTTTTGCAATAGTGCGGGTACGTACCGCATCACAATTCGTATTACAAACGGCTAAGCGGTCAATAAGGTTGTTTAATTCATTACTTACATCAGTTTTCATCGGCTGACTAGCAAGTTCAAGTGGCATAAGTTGATCTAACAATGGCGTGATAAACTGTGCTCGCTGGTCAGTAGCATAAGCAGTATTTGGTTCAACATTGAAGTTAATATTTGGAAACCAAGTACTGCGTAAACTGACATCTTCAATTGCACTATCACAGTAGGCTATTGCTAATTGTGTGATCGCCATTTGTTGTGCTGAAATGAAAGTTTCAACATTGCTAATACTAGGCAGTTGTCTTTTAATTAATTGATAAACGCCAAACACTTTATCTTGCTCTTGGGCAACGCCGGTGAGCTGACTCATACTGGCATGGATTTCATCAAAATTTCTCAAACCAATATCTGAACTTTCTGTGGTGGCGGCAGTTTCAGGCGTTAGGACAATATCTCCTTCGACTTTAACATTGCTATGCTCACCTAAGCGCTCAAATGATAAGAAAAATTCATCTTGTTCTGCGCCTTTCTCAATCGCAATAATAGTGCCTAATTCAGATAGACGCTGAGATTCATTTAAAATATCTTCACTATCCAAGGTTCGGCTTAAATTGGCATAAACTTGGCTTTGGCTACTTTCTTTACCGTTAATACCAATATTCAATCCTTCAATGATCAAGGCTGTATTTAGCTTTTTCTGATCAAGGTTGATAATGGCAGGTTGGCTAAATAAATAACTGTAATTATCAAACTCACTAATTTCAAACATGACATAGGTATTAGCTAAGTCGATTAGTTCACCAATTGAAAACAGTAAGTAGTAACGTTCACCAACACCGACATCAAAGTTTTGTTGAATTTGTGCTTCTGTCATCGCTTTATTGTAAAGCGCTAATAGTCGGATATTTCCCTGCCAAACATGATTATTAGAAGCTTCTTGCCCTAAAATTAAGGCAAAGCTATCATCCCATGAAGCTAAAGGTGCTATTTCTTGGTCGACAACCTCTATCAGCTTGCCGTTAACATAAATCTTGCGACCTTCAGTGGCATTGTATGTCAATACAACATGTTGCAAAGTAGATTGTAGTGTTTCATCAGCGTCAGGTGTACTTAGAGCCGGTTCACCATTAAGTGATGTTGCTTGGTTACGCAACATAAAATCGTAGTTATATTGGCTTTGACCCAAGGTAAAGTTACGTTCAGTATCACCAGCAGAATAACTAACAATACGTGCAGGCCCTTCTTGAGTGACATTCGATGGCGTTAACCAAGCTTCTAATGAAAACTCGCCTGTTGCGGTGATCAGATTATGTAATTTTTTACTGTTAGCGGTACTAGCTTGTGCTCTGCCATTATTGAAAATTAAGCCGCCGCTACCTAACCACTCGATGTCACCATTTAGGCTTAAATTAGCGGCTGGGCTAACGCCAGATGTATCGTAAGCAATATTGCCGTTTCCCGTTTTAAATTGGTATAAAGCAATGGTGTCGCTTTCAAATCGACCGCCACTAGAAGCAACAATACCGTCCGTTAACTTCAAGGCTTTTGATATCACCATACCAGGGTCAATTTCGTTGATTGGAATTTGCTGACTAAAGGCTTGAATTGCCGATAACATGGTATTGCTGTTAGCTTGGCAATCACTCCAGCAATTATGAAACTCATTACCGAGTCGAACGACTAAACGTGAAAGATCTGCTTGATCAAGGTTAATAACCCGTTGCGCTGCCTGATAAGCAATATCAATATCATTACTAGCAAAGAATGGTGATTGTGCTGCACTGGCGGTTTCATTGTGACAAGAAGCACAGTATTGGCTCACAACAGGATAAACGTGAGTAGCAAATTCACTAGAGCTACTAGGAAAGCTACGACTTGTTCCCGGCTCTCTAATAATAGGTGCAGTAAGCTCTATTGTTGTTGCTGTACTTATCCTGTCGTCAGACCACAACTTTATCCATTGCGTCATAGTGTCGGCACAGGCTTGATCACTATCTAGCCAGCAGTTATGTCCACCAGCAACTTTTTCAACTAACCTTGATTGCGCAGGTTTTGCCAAATCGACTAACGGTGTTGTTGCAGCATAAGCTAAATTAACATCATCGAAACGAGCGAAGTAGGGGGCTTGGTCATCAACTTTATGACAAGAACCACAACGTTCAGCGTTAGCAATATTGTCAAATAAAGCACTTTTATACTTTTGAATATCTTCGGTTTGAGCAGCTGGGCCAGAGTAACTGGTGTTGGGTACATTCACTTGCGCTGGCGGTTTAGTTTCTACTTCATTTTCACCACAAGCCGCTAAAATAAATACCAAAGATATACTGGTTATTAATTTGATTTTTAGCATTGCTACTCTCCCATACAGTAGTTGCCGACTTCAGCAAATACCCTTTTCAATTGATAACCATTTTCTTTGAAAGATGCGGTTGTCGTGGCAATTTGTGCTAAATCAGCGCTATTTTCTGCATCGCGTAAGCAAACATTATTAAATACTTTTTTGACCTGACATTGAGCAAAAGCTTGGCTATTAGCAAGTTCTTCGCCTAACGACTTCATGCCACTGCCTTGTCCGCTTAATGCTGGATCCCAACCTAAACGTCTGTTATCACCATGGCGCCAATAATTTATCCATTGTTCATTAGGCGTTGAATATCCAAAAGGAAAAGTGGTGTTATTGTTGAAGTATTTTGCTTGTACACGTGTGCCAGTAACAGGGTCAGTAACGCCTGCTGGATTGTAGGCAATATTACCTGACTGGGCTGCAGGGTCCGAATCGACATTAAAGTCATAATCATAATAAGCAAAAGCTTGTGCAAGTGGATCCATACCACTATGACAAGCTAAACAGTTATTAATAAATAAACGACTATCACCACCGGGGCTGCGACTAACATCTTGGCGAATTCTATCAGGAGGGCGGGTATTGTCTTTTATCGGTTCAAGATCGGTACATAAATGATTCATTAGCGTAAATCTCAGCATTGCTCTATTGGTGCCGAGATAAAAGAAAGCTTTGGCGGCAGCTCTACTGGTCAATACTCCAGCGGTGGCCTGGCTAGGTAAACTATTAAGACTTGACTGAGCAACGGGTATTAAATCGACAGATAAATCAATCGCTTGATCTTCAATAGCCTGATAGTGATCATTATTGTTGTTATTATAAGCAGGTAAACCTAAATTATTATTGCCAACATAAGTGGTATCGGCTTGCAAAATTTGTCGGAAGTCGATGTCGTCACGAACCATGCCGATAATTGTTGCACTATAGTCGTTTAATGGATAAAAAATATCCTGCTCTTTATTAGTCCAAGGAGTCGCAAATAACTTTAATGTTGTGTTATAAAAATGTTTTGACTCCATTGCAATATAAGCAGCTTCTATTTTTTTATCTGCAATTAATAAGCTCTCCATTTCCGCTAAAGTTTCTGCTGTTGCAGGCACACCTGCGATGCGGTCATGTAGTCGTTTTGCTTGCTCTAAAGTGCCAGCGTATGTTGATGCTGACGAGAACAAAAGTACCGAGCAAGTTATTGATAATAAGGCTGATAATTTTTTTTCTTTTATTTTTTTTGTTAGTGAAAAAATGCGTTTTTGCTGCTGAGATTTATTACCTGAAACTAGGTTGCAAAGTAATATCTTCATACAGCCTCCTTGAAGATTTTTAATGTAAAAATTTCGAAAAAAAATTCGAAAATAAGAATATTTTATACACTTATCTCGTCTGTTTTTCCATCAAGAATAAGCGCCCTTTTTTAGATATACGTCATTTTTTTATAAAAATATAGCGTTTTATTTAATAAAAAATAACAGTTGTAATATGTAGTAAGACTGTAGTATTTTGTATCCGAAACGTAACTATGTAAAGAAAACTGACAGTGGTCACCCCTCTTTTTATCTGACTCTGACCAATAAATTCTGTACTACTATTTTTGCTTTAGCTTAGTTATTTAAAAAATTGGAAAAGCCGTTATCGGCGACAATCACTCGGGAAAGTAGCATGAATCCGAATAGATGTTTTAGCGGACTTGCTCTTATTATTTTTCTAATAGCAGGTTGCAATTCAGACAGTTCACTAAGCGAAGAAAACGCAGATCCGGTATTAGAAGAATATCCTGTTGTTTACATAGAGCGCAGTTTAAATCGTGATGCTCCTGATGAAATGAATCAGCGTGTTAGTTTTCCTATTTTTGAACCTACCGCCTTTAATCCCGGTGCAAAACTTAATCTAAAAGCCAATGCTACGCCAGAGGCGAATGTTATTGAGCTAACTAGTCAGCTTTTCGCTGGCGATGATGATACCGTTGATGCGCCAATTGATATTCGAGATTTAACTGTTTCACCAGATGGTCAAGCCTTCTTGGTGTCTATTCGAGCACCTGAAATTGAAAATGCCGATGATGACGAACAGCCTACTTGGAACATATGGCATTACCAGCAAAGTACTAAAATATTATCTCGCCTGATCACAAATGACATAGTTGCAGAGCAAGGTGATGACTTAATGGCGTCTTTTCTGCCAGATGGGCGCATTATTTTTGCGTCTAATCGTCAACGAATTTCTCGGGCTATTTTACTTGATGAAGGTAAACCACAATATACGGCTAATACAGAGCGTACTCAGCAAGCGGCTTTAAATATCCATATAATGCAAGCTGATGGCAGTGATATTAAGCAATTAACTTTTAATCTAAGTCATGACTTCTATCCTTTAGTTTTACAAGATGGCCATATTCTATATAGCCGTTGGGATGCTATGGGAGGCGATAATCAAATTAACCTTTATCGTATGCGCCCAGATGGCACTGAAAATCAACTTGTCTACGGTTGGCATTCTCATGAACTCAATGTAGAGCAAGAAAATGTCGATATTGAGTTTATTAAGCCGCAGCAATTACCTAACGGTCAATTGCTGTTGTTATTGCAAGGTGAACAAGATACAGCGTATCAAAAGCGTCCGATCATTATTAATCTCGAAGACTTTACCGATCAAAACCAGCCTATCGAAGCAAATAACCCTCAAGCAGAAACCGCACTTTCTGATCTTTTCGATCGCCAAGTCGCCGATTTTACTTTTTCTGAGAACGTATCACCGTCTGGACGTATTAGTCATTTATTTGCTATGCCTGATAGCACACAACGCTATTTAGTGAGCTGGGACTTATGTCGAGTCGTTATAGAGCAAAATATACGTGCTTGTGGTCAATTAACTGCTGAGCAATTAGCACAAGATGACTTAGAGCAAGCAACACCGTTATATGAACTTTGGTTATTCAACCAAGTGGATAAAACTCAGCAGTTAGTGGCAAGTACCACAGAAGGTAATATTTTAAGCGAAGCTATTGTGATGCAAGAAGCTGAAATAAAACCAGAGTTTATTGCTGATAAAGTACTTGGTCTTGAACTCGATAATGATTTAGCTAATCAACAAGCTGGCGCAATTCATATTCGCAGTGTTTATGATTTTGATGGCGTTGACACAAGCCCGCAAGGCTTAGCAAAAACGATGAACCCGAGCCAAACTACTGCAGCCGAAAGACCTGCACGTTTTTTACGCTTAATTCGAGGTGTGCCTATGCCACCCGATGAGGTTAAAGATTTAAATAACAGCGATTTTGGCCGAAGCCGTGCACAATTGATGCGAGAAATATTAGGTTATAGTCCAATCCAACCTGATGGCTCGGTTAAAGTGAAAGTACCAGCCAATTTACCATTTGCATTAAGTGTTTTAGATCAATCAGGTCAACGTATTGGTGGTCGTCATCGTCAATGGATAACGGTAAAACCCGGTGAAACTTTGGAATGTCATGGTTGCCACACTAATAATAGTGAACAACCGCATGGTCGTATTGAAGCCCAACCAGCGAGTATCAATGCTGGGGCGATAGCTGAAGGTGTCGCATATCCAAATAGCAACCCGCAGCTGTTACCAAGTTTTGCACAAACGATGGCTGAGACGGTAGAAAAAGTACTAGGTTTACCGACTTTAAGTCCAGATTTAACCTATATAGACATTTGGAGCAATCCAGCAACGGCAGCATTAAATCCAGACTTAAACCTCAGTTATCAAAATATTACGACTACTGCACCTAATGGCAGCGAATGTTTTACTAACTGGACCGCTTATTGTCGACTACAGGTTAACTATACAGAACATATTCAGCCATTATGGCTAAAATCTCGTTTAGTTTTTGATGAAGTAAGTAATGAACAAATTGAAGATAATACATGTACTCGCTGTCACAGCACTTTAGATGCTGATAATGTCGCGCAAGTGCCTGCAGGGCAATTAGATCTCACCGCCTCTTCATCTACTGATGAACCTGCGCATTTGACCGGTTATCGTGAGTTATTTTTTAATGATGTCGAACAAGAGCTCATTGAAGGGATTCTGGTTGATAAACAAGTGCCTTTATTTGATGGTAACGGTGATCCTGTTTATGTTCGAGATGCTGATGGAAATTTGATTTTAGATGAAAATGATCAGCCAATCCCTGTGATGACAACAATTAACGTGCCTAATATATTATCCACTAATGGTGCGAGAGCAAGTAGTAGATTCTTCGACGTGATGAATGATACTGATCACCTAAATATACTCAGTATTGATGAACAGCGCTTATTGAGTGAGTGGCTTGATATTGGTGCCCAATATTACAATACGCCATTTTATCAGGTCGCACCGTAATGACATTTATCAAAAAAAATATCAGCCGCATTAAAGCTTTATTGTTTGTTCTTATTACCGCTTGCTTTAGCTTGGTAGGTCAAACGGCTGAAATTTTAGCTATCGAAGACTTAGGCCCTAGTATTGTTATCGACGTGCCTTATGTCGAATTACGCTCAGGCCCAGGTCGTGGTTACCCTATTACCCAAGTTATCGAGCAAAATGAGGTTGTTACTGTACTAGTTAAACGTACCGCCTGGTTCAAAGTGGTTGATAAACGCGGTAATGAAGGCTGGTTCCATCAAGATCATTTGCTTAACTTTAGTTTTAATCAACAACCTATTATGGCTACGCAAGATTACGATTATTTATCGCACTCTTGGGAAGCTGGAGTTGGTTATGGTGAATTAGAACAAGCTGATTTTTATCGTCTGAGCTTATCTTATGCTTTTAGTCCTGTTATTAATACAGAGCTTGCTATCGGTAAAGCAATCGGCAATGTTTCTGATAATGAAATAGCCGAATTAATGCTCGTCGCACAACCTTTTCCTGAGCTTAGCGTTATTCCTTACTTTGCTGTCGGTGCAGGTGTGATAAGAACAACACCACACAGTGTGTTAGCTGACGCGCAAGAAAGAAATAACACCCTGATCAGTAGCGCCATCGGGCTAAAATATTACCTTACTCGTAATTTTCTATTACGAGCTGAATACAAATACTCATTAGTACTAACAGATAGAGATGATAATGAAGGAATCCGAATATGGACACTAGGTTTCAGCGTTTTCTTATGATGAAAAAATTTAATTTTGAGCGTATTGCTTGTGTTAGTTTATTAACACTGATTAACGCCTTACCAAGCCAAAGCTTGTTTGCTGCAGAAACGGATATTAAACCTAACGTTGAGCGTCGAGAAGTATTAGAAGATATGCTCGACACAGAAAACTTTGAAATAGGTATGAAAGTTGGTCTGATCAGCGTTGAAGATTTTGAAACTAGTACTCGTGTGTCAGGCCACCTTGCTTATCATATAAGTGAAGATTTTTATTTCAAAGCTGAATATGCCGAAGCAGATGCTGGGCAAACTAGCTTTGAAAAACTCTCCAATACGGCACCGTTGCTAACAGAAGCAGAGCGTAAACTTACTTATTACGGTTTGAATGTTGGCTACAACATATTTCCAGGAGAAATCTTCCTAAGTGATAACTGGGCCTTTAACAGTGTTTTTTCTGTGGAATTAGGTGCCGGTAGTACAGAGTTTGCTGGCGATGATCAATTTACCGTTAATTTTTCTAGTAACTTTCGTGTTTTTGTTAATGACTGGATTGCTTGGGATATGGGCATCAGTGATCATATGTTTGACACACGGGTTACCGGAGAAGAAAAAAGCACGCACAATTTAAGCTTTACGACGGGTTTCGCTTTTTATTTTTAATGATCAGCATCGTTATAACTTCGTTAAATATTTAATATAAATTTTGATTTTCAAGGCATTAGTTTAAGTTTTTTGCTTAAAAATAGGGCAGTACCATGAGATTATTTACAACAAAAATTACCGACAACATTCGTAAAAATCGCGCAGTATTTATTGCCGTTACCTTGATGATGTCGACTTTATTTACTGGCGTAAGTCAGGCGCTTACACTAGGTGAAAAAGCACCAGACTTTACCTTGAAAACCTTAACGGGTGAAAACCTTAATATCACTGAACAACGTGGCAATATCATTGTAATTAATTTTTGGGCTTCATGGTGCGGACCTTGTAGAACTGAAATGCCAATACTGCAAGAATTTCATGACCAGTATCAAGATCTAGGTGTCGCTGTTTGGGGGGTGAATGTTGAGCAAGAAAACCAAGCAGGATTAGACTATATTCGTGAGTTAGCAGTAGATTTTCCGATATTTTTTGATGCCAGTAATGAGGTGTCTGCTAACTACAATGTTGAAGCGATGCCAACGACGGTGATCATAGACCGCCATGGTAAAGTTCGTTCAGTTTTTCGTGGCTATCAAAAAGGTTACGAGAAAAAATACGCGAAAGTTATCAAGCAGTTGATTCGAGAATAGCTATGCGTTCAAATTCCTTTCATCGAATGATAGCGACTAGTTTATCGCTAAGCTTACAAAAAGCTAAACAGTTATTTAATCCCGCGTTGCTCATTATTAGTTTCATTACTTTAAGTGGCTGTGCGCAATTAGGCGTAGAACCTTGGGTAAAACCCTATGAACGTCAAAATTTAGCAGATCCTATTATGTCAGCGAACCGTCATAGCATTGCTAATCGCCATGTTGCGCATGTATATGAAGCGCGAGAATCTGGCCGAGGTGCAGAAGGTACAGGAGGAGGAGGCTGTGGGTGTAACTAATAGATTGTCTCAGGTCTTAATCCTAACTATTATCCTATTGATTGCGGCGCTTTTCACTCAACGTAGTGATGCGGCGGTCTTAGAAAAAGATAAAGCAGATGTTTTGTATCATAGCTACCAAGGTGGTGGCATGAAGATTGATGGTCCGGCCGTATTGGTTCGTAAAAAGGCTAGCGAATCGATCGCGGTTTCAGCTTATTATTATGTTGATACCATTTCTTCAGCTTCTGTCGATGTCATGAGTACGGCAAGTCCTTATACTGAAGAGCGTAAAGAATTTCAGCTGGGTGCTGAATATTTATATGACAAAACTATGATGGCGATCACTGTTGGACAGAGTGATGAGAGTGATTATTTAGCAAAGTCTATAGCCGTCAATGTTTCTCATGATACCTTTGGCGACTTAACGACTGTTAGTTTTGGCCTTGTTGTCGGCGATAACGAAATTAAACGTAATGGCGATGACAACTTTCTAGAAAACAGTGACCAATACCGTATTCGTGCGGGTATTAATCAAGTAATTACTCGTAACTTAACGGCTGGAATAAACTTAGAAGCGGTTGCCGATGAAGGTTATTTAAATAATCCTTATCGTACGGTACGTTTTGTTGATAACAGCAATGCCGCAGGAGTAAGTTATCAGTCTGAAGTTTATCCCAATACACGTAACTCTTTTGCGGTTAAGCTTTCCTCAAGTTACTACTTACCTTATCGAGCAGCATTGTTTGCACACTATCGTTACTTTACCGATAGCTGGGACATTAATTCACAAGACTTTGAAGTCATGTATCGTCAGCCGTTTGGCGACAACATAGAACTTGAACTTAGAGCACGTTATTACCAGCAAACAGCCGCTAATTTTTATAGTGACTTATTCCCTTACCGTGATGCGCAAAACTTTTTAGCTCGCGATAAAGAATTAAGTGATTTTGATGATATTACTTTGGGATTAGGACTTACTTATAAAATACCAAGCCGTTTTTCACCGAATGATTGGCAATCAGAAGTGAGCTTACAATGGGATCATTTGATGTTTAATTATAATGATTTTCGGGATCCAAATGCTGAAGGTGGTATTGGTGCAGAGCCGCTATATGGCTTTTCTGCCAATGTTGTGCGAGCTTTTCTTAGTGTCTACTTCTAGCAAGTGAAAATTAATATTATGAACAAGTTAACATGTTTTTTACGTCATTGTAGTGGCGAAATTTTAGGAGCAAAAATGAGAACCACATTGGGTCTAATATATAGTGCGGGGCTGATTTTTTTGTCAACGTTATTAATGTCCACTTCAAGTATTGCTGAAGATGCTGTTAACAAGGTTGCTAGTAATAACAGTGAGCTTACCAATGAGCTAGAGAGCATTAAACAACAAGTGCTAACGCTTAATCGTGAACTGTTTATTTTAGAAGAAGATTTATTATTTCCTGCCAGCACGCAAGTCGCTATTTTTGTTTCAGTTGATATTGGTAAATTTTTTACAGTCGACAGTGTAGAGTTAAAAATTGATGAGCAGGATGTTGCTGGTTTTTTGTATACAGAACGACAACGAAAAGCACTTGAACAAGGCGGTATTCAAGGACTTTATCAGGGTAACCTAAAAAAAGGTCCTCATGAGCTAACAGCAATTTTTACTGGTTATGATAGCGATAAACGTCCAGTTAAGCGTGCGGTGAATTATGTGTTTGTTAAGGAAGATGATGCGGTAATGTTGGAATTGAAAATTGAAGATCAAACCAAAAATTATCAGGCTCAAGTCGTTGTTGAGGAATGGTTGTTATAAGCTTACTGGCTTATGACAATAGTAGTATTATTATGAAATTTTGGCGCACTAAAAATAATCGCTTATTAAGGCGAGATAAAGGTATATCGTTATTAGCTATCGGCATGATGACTCTTGCTGTTTCGGTAAGTGCCATAGCGAATAAGGCTCATTTATCTGCTGAGAATACAGATCGCCATATTTTCGATTTTAACATTAAACAGCCAGATAAATTGGCTAAAAAGTTGTACCGAAAAGCTTTGTTTTATTATTTTCAGGGCCAGAGTGAATTAGCTTTGCAGCAACTTGCCTATAATCGAGTTCGTCTAAACAAAGTCGATGACAATGCTTTATTATTTGAAGCTGGCTTGCAAGTGTCACTAGGTTTATATCGCCAGGCAGAAATAAACTTAACGACCATCACTGATAAATTAGCTGATAGCGCTTCTCAAGAGCCCGAAACAAAGTTAACAGCAACAAATAACAATAAGCGTTATGGTTATGATGCATCAAAAGACTTGCTTGCTGTTGCCTTATTACAATTAGCTGAGCAGCAAGTTGATCAGCAAGAGCTACATCACGCCCAACAAACTTTAGCAAAATTGCAGTATCTGCCAACCGGCTATTATCAGCAGTATCATATTTTAAGTCAGCTCGCTTATTGGCCTCAGCCAGCAAAATTACATCTCACTTTGCCTGAAAGTTCAGGAAACCCAGAAGACATCAGTTTAGCTGACCAACAAAGTAATGGTTACATCCTGTTAAACCAAGCGTTAATGCAAATAGAGTTAGGGCAAGTTGAAACGGCTGAGCAATCATTAATCACTTTAAAAGCTATCAAATGGTACGCACCGGAACTGAGTTTTTGGCAGCGATTATTTAGTAGTGATCCTGAAACAACATTACCTTTGGTAAAACAGTCAAAACATGAACAACAGTCACTGCAAGATTATGCGAGCTTATTATTGGCACAACTTTATGTAGAGCAAGAGCTGTTTTCTGAGGCCTACAAAGAGTTAGCTAATTTTCCACAAGATAGCCCTTTTAGTGAAAAAGCGATGTTTTTGTTTGCTTATGCCAGTCTACAAACTCAACACTATCAAGAATCTTCCGCTATTTTTGGTTTAATGTCGGAACGTTATCCGTTTAGTTACCTTGCTTGGCAAGCTGACGTTTTGTCTGCACGTCAATACCTTATACAGCGTGACCTTGATGGTGCGTTAACTCAGTACTTGGCAATAGAAACTAAATACCAACAACAACTTGAAGACTTGCAATCTTTTGAGCAGCAAGTCATCGATAATAAGTTAGATTTGGCTACTTTTTTAACTGCTGAGCCTAAACTTGATCAACATGTAACTTCCTCGTGGTGGCATGAAGCATTGAGCCATGTCAGAACATCTGGGCAGTTAGATAAAGTTGATGACCTTAGCCTATTGGCAGAAAAAATAACTAAACAGCAAGATGAAGTGCAATGGTTGGATTACGCTATAGAGCTGAATGAGGCGCGACAAACAAAAATTATTGCCCAACAGCAAGCTGAAAACTATCAAGCCAGCATCTCAATGTTTAGCCATAAGCGAGATCAATTAGCAGAAAACATAAAGCAGGCCGAGCAAACGCTAAATGCGCGTGCTTTTGCGGATCAACATCAGCGAGAATGGTTAGCACGTATCGATAAAAGCGAGCAGATTTTAAAGGCCATGCGTGAAGATGCTAAATATCAAAGTAAAGCACCGAAATATCAGCAACGCTTAAAGCGTATCGAAGGTGTTTTAGCTTGGCAGCTACAGCTTAAGTTTCCACAACGTTTATGGCAGCATAAAACGCAACTACAGCAACTTGATTTGTTACTTGCGCAACTTAAACAACAAATGACTAAAGTGCAAAGCATTCAGCAGCTGGCTGAGAATAGTATTGCTAATACTGCAAGTGCGAATAGCGCAGTATCAATGACTAGCAATAATGAATCGTTAAATTTGGCTACATTGAAAAAGCGACAAGTGAATATAGCTCAATACAACCTTGAATTAAAAGAAAAGGTCATCGACTTAGCGCAGCTAGCAAATAGAAATTTACATACTCAAGTACTCGGGTTTATCCATGAGCAACGCCAAGGTTTAAATTATTATTTACACCACACACGTCGCGCGATGGCAAAAGTATTAGAAGCGTTGAAAAACATTGATGCTAAAGAGAATGTTGTTAGCATCGAGGAACAAGATTAATGGCTACTTCTTTACCTAAAGTGAGCAATAGCAGATTATTTCCAAATAGGCAGAGCCTTGCACGTTTAGCTCGAATTAATGGCGTTTATGCGCTCTTATTATGCCTCAGTGCTTGTCAGCTTATACCGACGAGCATATTTGGAGAAAAGCCAGAGAATGAACAAGAAAAGCGAGCAAGTTTAACTGATCTAGCGAAATCCCAGTATAGTAAAAATCAAGCGAATAAAGACAATGATTTAGCAAAAAATCGACTATCTAAAGCTGAACGCTTAGCAAAACTTGCTGATATTTATCAAGTGATGCTAACGCTTGAACCCGACGCTAATGTCCGTGCACAAGTTAATTATCGCTTGGTGGAATTAGATGCTGAGTACTTTGAAGAGTTTGGATTAACTGAGCTCGATAATGACACGTCTAAAATTTTGCTGGCAAAGTTAATCGCTGATTATCAAACACTATTGCAGCGCTACCCAACACGTATCGAAAATGAAAATATATATTACCAACTAGCGAAAGCTTATGATCTACAGGGTAAATTACTGCAAAGTTTGACGACAACACAACAGTTACTTCGTCTTTACCCAGACACCCAGCATTTAGCTGAATTAGCGTTCCGACAAGCTGAAATACATTACAGTTTGCAAGAATATGATCAAGCTTTAGCGGCTTATCAACGGGTGCTTGTTGCTGATAATAATGAAAAATATCGTCTCAATAGTCTTTATATGTCGGGTTGGTCGCTATTTAAAGCAAATTTATTAGTTAAAGCCGATCAGCAATTCATTGGCGTGTTATTTGAGTTAATAAACGAACAAGCTGAAATAAAAGCATTACAGGATCGTATTGTTGCTAAATATCAACCATTGGATGAAAGTCAGTCAGGACCAGCAAGTGACTTTTCCAAGTTAAGCCAATCAAAACAAAGTTTAGCGGTAGATACGCTACGTATTTTGACGATCTCTTTAAGTCAGCAGCAACAAGTTGATAGTTTAATTGCTTTGTTGGATAACTTTCAGCAAGGGGAAAATGCTAGCGATGCTATCGTAGGCGTAGAGCATGTACTATTTGAAGAACTGGCATTGTTTTTGTTAGAGAAAAAGCTAGAGCACGATGCGATACTAACCTATCAAGCTTATATTGAACGAGATCCTGATAGCTTTTGGTCCGCACGCTTTAGTACGGCATTAATTGCCTTAGCAAAAAAGCAGGGCGATCACCCCAAAGTACGTCAACTGCAACAAAGCTATGTTGAACAATTTGGCTTAAACAATAAGTTTTGGCAACAAGCCAGTGCTAGCGAACAACAAGAAGTACTTCCTCTACTATTACAATTTAGTGAGCAACATAGCCGCCGTTTATATGCACAAGCTCAAGATATTAAAAAACCTGATGATAGAGTACAGGCCTTTTCTGGGGCGGCAAATTGGCTAAATACTTATTTAACCATCGCGAAATTGGCCCAAGAAAATTTCCAAGATGACTTTACCGCTCTAGCGATTGACTTATTAGCCGATGAATTTTTATTCGCTGATGCTAGTTTTGAAGCACAGCACTATCAGCAAGCATTAAAAAGCTATCAACTCATCGCTTATAACCAAGATTTCATTAGTACAAAAGCGGCAGGAACAGATGATAAACATGCTGAGATTAAAAAGTCGGCAGCATATGCAACCACGTTAACTATTCGTAAATTATTGGCGGTTGATAATACATTACCTAAAGCCGAGCTTATTACTCAACGTGCGCAAATAGATCATGCTTTTGTGGTTAATTATCCTCAAGATAAACGTGCCTTAGATATTGCTAGCCAAGCTGCGCAATACTCATTTAAACAAGCCAGGCTTGAACAAACTCGTATAATGAAAGCTGGTACTAAGTCAGTAGCTGATAAGCAAATGGTCGCTATGTCTGCGCTTTTTGAGCAAGTAAGTTTTTATAGTGATTTTATTTTAACAGCACATAATATTCCGTTATGCGATATAGATACGACAACAGCGCTGAATAGCAATCGCATGTCAGCATGTATCAGAAAAGCTAAATCAGTAAAGCCTAAATTAAGTACCAACGCCTTAAAGCAAGTCCAAATAGCTAGCCAACTTAAAGCGGATAGTTTTTATCAGCAAAAATTATATCCTGACGCTGAACAAAGTTATTTATTGGCGCTACAGTTTTTAAATAAACGAGATGCTAAAACAAAAATTACTGAGATTAATGAGTTAATAGCTTCAAGCATTTATCAACAAGGGCAGCTGGTTAAAGATAGTCAGCCGGAGTTAGCTGTTGCTCATTGGTTGCGTTTATCTAAAGTAACACCACAAGCTAGTTATCGCGTTAATGCTGAGTTTGATGCCGCTAATTTATTGTTAGAGCACCAAAAATGGACACAAGCTGTTAAGGTGCTGTTAGCTTTCCAACAACATTTTCCACGTCATGATTACAGCGCAAGTATTCCTGCGAAACTAGCGAACAGTTATCAACAGTTAGAACAATATGAGCAGGCAGCAGAACAATTAATTGTGATGCAAAAAAATACTGACTCAAAAGAACTTAAGCGTGAATTACAATACAGCATTGCGGAAAATTACCTCAAAGCAAAAGATATTGCTAAAGCGATTATTCATTTTCGCAGCTATGCACACAGCTACCCTGAACCTTTTGCAGTTGCCCAAGAAGTACGCTTTAAACTGTCAGAATTCTATCGAGAAACTAAAGAGCCAAACAAGCGCTACTTTTGGTATCGAAAGTTACTGGCTTCTCATAAAACAGCCGTACAGTCAAATAAAGCGCCTAAACTTGACGTTACAACCCAGCAACGCTCAACTTACTTTGCTTCTATGGCAGCCTATGAATTGGGCCGAGCTCATCAGCAAAGTTTTACCGCCACTAAATTGACTTTGCCGTTAAATAAAAGTTTAAAGCGTAAGCAAGGATTTCTAAAGCAAGCTGTCGATTATTATCAGCAAGTATTTACGTTTGCCTTAGCTGATTTTGTACCTAAGGCGAACTATCAATTGGCGAGTATGTATCAATTATTAGCTGCTGATATGTTGACGTCTCAACGACCTAAAGATTTAGACGAATTAGCCTTAGAAGAATACGAAATTCTATTAGAAGAATTGGCTTATCCATTTGAAGAAAAAGCCATTGAATTGCACAGTAGCAATGCAGAGCGATCTTGGCTGGGTATATATGATGAATGGGTGCAAAAGAGTTTTACTGCGCTTGCTAAGTTAGAGCCAGCTAAATTTGATAAATCAGAAAAACAACCGGAAGCCATTTATGCGCTTTATTGATAATCAATTGCTAGTAAAGCAAAACCTGTCACTTCAATGGCAAAGAGCCAGCCGCTTACTTACCGTTGTAATGGTGCTAGGGTTGTCTGCTTGTTCTCTATCAGATCAAAGTGCTGAATCGGCAGTTGATGAGCAGCATAGCCCCGAAAAATTAAAAGCGATAGCGCAATCTTTACTCGATGAAACTAAGCTTACTGAAGTTTCTGCTGGTATTGATGAGCCATCCACTGCGCTTGAACAGCTCAGTCTCGCTGAGAAAAACAGCGACTATTTACGCAATAAGCCGCTTGTGATGCAAGCGATACCAAAAGCGGTAAAGGACTTATATCAATCAGCTGTAGCTGCTATGCAACAAGAAAATTTTACACAAGCAAATCAACTGTTTTTGCAAGTTATTGATTTACGTCCCGAGCTTGCTGGTAGTTACTTGAATTTAGCGATTATTGCGCAAAAGACACAACAATTAGCACTTGCAGATAAGTACCTAGCGCAAGCACTACAGGCTAATCCTTTAAACCCTTATGCTCATAACTTAAAGGGATTGTTAGCAAGGCAACGAGGAGATTTTGATTTAGCTGAAAAAAGCTATTTACAGTCTTTGAAGAGTTTACCTACTTATGCTGATGCTCATTTGAATTTAGCGATATTATCGGAGCTTTATCGAGGTAAGTTATCACTAGCGCAACGTCATTATCAGGCCTATTTGAGTATTAATAAACAAGATAAACAAGTCGAGCGTTGGTTGGCAGGTTTAACATTAAAAATAGGTCAAACTGAGTCGGGAGAATAAGGAGATTGCGTAATAATAAAATAAAATACCCATTCACTGCTGTAAGTATATGTTTGCTGTCATTATCAGTTTTAAATGCTCAAGCTCAACAACAAGAAATCACTAGCAGTGAAAAGAAAGTTGCGACGGTTTATGTCATTGAAACACAGGTGCAAGGTTCGCAAGAACAACCAAAAGTTTTATATATAACACCTTGGCAAGAATTGGATTCAAGTATCAGTATTGATGAGCATAAATTATCTATTCGTTTACCAAAATCAAGTGCTATTAATCCAAAAGTATTTCGAGAAAAAGTGAATAGTTACTATCAGCAACAAGATGAAAAATAAAGCCATTAGGGTTTTATTACCGTGCCGAGGGTTTATTACAATTGTCGGCAATCACCATTAACCACATTAAAGTCGTTAAGTAGATATATCATCTGCTTTAGCAGTAAAAAAGAAAGGACGTAAAACATGTTTGATATCATTATTGGTTTTCTACAAGACGGCGGGGCATTCATTTTCCCTATTGCCTTAGTATTAGTTGTCGGTTTAGCCATCACTTTAGAACGTTGGTTATTTTTGACTAAAACTTTAAAAGCTAACCAAAAAGCACTGAAACAAATACAGCCAGCACTAAAATCAGGTAATTTACATGAGATAAGCAAAGCTGCAGAAAATAATAATGCACCCGTGCTGCAAGTGCTACAGGCTGGTATTAGTCGTGTAACACAGTCAAAACGTCGTGAAGATGTGGAATATGCGATGGAAGAAACCTTAATGGAGCATATGCTAGGTTTAGAAAAACGCACACCTTTTTTAGCAACCTTAGCTAATATCGCGACCTTATTGGGTTTGTTAGGCACAATAATGGGGCTAATCGCTGCATTCTCTGCTGTAGCTAGCGCAGATCCTGCAGAAAAAGCGAATTTATTATCCGCAAGTATTTCAGTAGCAATGAATACCACCGCTTTTGGTTTGATCACTGCAATTCCATTAATTTTGTTCCATACCGGCTTACAAAGTAAAACTATGTCTATTATTGATTCACTTGAAATGGCAGGTCGTAAATTACTTAATGCTTTGGCTAGCCAATCTTTTGGGCAAGAAGCTGATGATCAATCTGCAGTAAATAGTCGAGGGTAGGGTCATGAGACGTCTTCGTCGCCGACCTAGTCAAGAGGCCGAACTAGATATCACATCATTTATGAATTTGATGATAGTTTTGGTGCCGGTGTTATTACTGAGTTTAGTTTTTTCACAGGTGCGGATTCTTAACTTGCAGTTGCCAATAAGTGCCGAGAGTAATAGCGATAATGATAATAAACCTAAAGTATTAGAGCTTATTATTGATAGCCAAGGAATGCTGCTTAATTACCCAAGTGGTATATTGTTGAAAAACTTTAATAGCGAAACTACATCGGCACTAACTACGACAGGTAGTACCGGAAATGATAACGCTATTACTTATGACTTTGCTGCCTTATCGTTGTATTTACAGGACTTGAAGCTTACCTTTCAACAACAGAGTATTGAGAAGAAAGATATTGTGATTTTGTTAGGTGAAGATATTAATTATCAAACAATCGTCTCAGCAATGGATACCGTTCGCTCATTTAAAGCAGTGGTAGCGGCAAGTGTCGTTGATGGTGAATTGTTTCCTGAAATATCTTTAGGAGATGCACCAGCACTTCAGTCTATATCAACTAAGGCGGTGCAGTAATGAAACAATCGCTACGAGCAAAACGCTTAGCGCGTCATCATCAGCGCTTGGGTGCTGCAAGCAAGTTGAACTTAGTCTCGCTAATGGATATTTTTACTATTTTAGTATTTTTCTTGATAGTGAATCAATCTGAAGTTCGGGTGTTACAGAACTCAGAAAAGCTAGACTTACCCGTGTCAATTGCTGAGCAGTTACCCAGCGAAAATATTGTTATTGCCGTTTTTGATAACCATGTACTAGTGCAAGAAAGAGCCGTTTGGCAGAAATCATCAGATAATTCAGATGATGGTTTAAGCGAAGCTGAGACTTCAGCTTTGATTACCGCGCTAAAAACTGAACTAACCTATCTAGCTGAAAAACGTACAGAGTTAACCGCGTTAGAGCAAGAAAATGGCCGTGCAGTAACTATTCTCGGTGATGCGAATATTGAATATCAACTGCTTAAACAAATAATGACAGTATGTGCTGAAGCTAATTTTCGCAATATGTCGTTAGCTGTTGAGCAGGTTGCGGCGAGCAAAGCACCTAGCAATACAATTGAAAGTGCAGGGGAGGGCTAAGTGGTGAGTCATGCTAATTTAACGACTAATCATCTCGCTCAAGGGATCTCGTTAGAATTTCTGATGAATAATAATCAGGATAAAAAATTCTACAGTATTCTTCTTGGCTTAATTGCGCTTTATTTTATCGTCGCTATCGCAGTGCCATTTATTGATCGCATTGACGTATCGCGTGAAGTTAAAGAGAAAGTACCAGCCCAGTTAACGCGAATTGTGATTGAAAAAAAGAAGTTGCCAATACCTGAGCCTATCAAGCCGAAACCACCTGAGGAAAAAGTCAAAGAGCCAGCTAAACCTGTAGAAAAAAAACCAAAGCCGGTGCCTAAGAAAGTTGTGGTGCAAAAACCGGTTAACAAACGTCAAGCAGCTAAACAGAAGGCACAATCATCTGGTTTAGCGGCAATGAAAGATGAATTGTTAGCAATGCGTGAAGTCTTAGAAATAAAGCCTGATGCGAGTCGTTCGTTAGCGAAAACGGATACTAAGCAAACTCAGATAAAGCGTAAATTACTGACAGCTAAAGTTAATCAACAAAGTACTGCTTTGGCTAACGCGAAAGTGAGTCAAACAGTCTCTAGCGATGAGTTAAGCACACGTAATACTCAGAGAATACGTTTGTCTGATGAAGAGGTTATCGCTAGTGGTGAAGGTGAAGAGCAGTATGCTGATAAATTAACGTTAGCAAATGTTCGTTCAGAAATGCAATTAAGACAAACCTTAGAAACCAGTAAAGCGAGGCTTTATGCACTATATAACCGTGCTTTACGTAAAGATCCGTTGCTCAAAGGTAAAGTCGTTTTTAATATTGAAATTCAAGCCAGTGGTGCTATTAGCAAGGTCGTTATTAAATCGAGCGAGCTAGGTAATGCCAAGCTGGAACGTCAATTATTAATCATTCTACGTTCGATTAACTTTGGTGCTGAAGATGTTGATGCTATGACCACGGTCTGGGCAATTGAATTTTTACCACGTTAATTACGACAAAAACGAAAAAGCTAGCAGTGAGAGCTGCTAGCTTTTATGTTTAACTTCTTAACTTCTTAACTTCTTAACTTCTTAACTTCTTAACTTCTTTTCGTAATCTGGTATTAGTCTTGTCGTGTTCTTGTGCAATTTTTCTGCACTGTCATCAGGGTAATAACTTGTATTACTCTCATGACGGCTACCTCGAAGTCATCTCAGTATACGATATTAATATTGCTATTGTGTCGAAGCGACACTAAGCATAATACTATTTAACTTCTTCACCAGCGGCTTGTTTATCAGCGTGGTAGCTTGAGCGTACTAAAGGACCACATGCAGCGTGTTCAAAGCCCATTTTATCAGCTTCAGCTTTAAACATGTCGAAGTCGTCAGGATGCACGTAGCGCTCTACGGGTAAATGATGCTTACTTGGCTGTAAGTATTGGCCAATAGTTAGCATAGTGACGCCATGAGCACGTAAATCACGCATAACCTGAAGGATCTCTTCATTGGTTTCACCTAAACCTACCATGATACCTGATTTAGTCGGTACACTTGGGTTCGCAGCGCCAAACTTTTGCAATAAGTCTAATGACCATTGGTAGTTAGCACCAGGACGCGCTTTGGTGTATAGACGAGGTGCAGTTTCAAGATTGTGATTGAATACTGCTGGTGGATTCTTATTTAAGATCTCTAAAGCACGATCCATACGACCACGAAAATCAGGTACTAAAATCTCGACTTTCGTATGCGGTGAGTGTTCTGCAATTTCTGTAATACAATCAGCAAATTGTTGTGCGCCGCCATCACGAAGATCATCGCGATCAACTGAGGTGATCACTACGTATTTTAACTTCATGTCTTTTAACGTTAAAGCGAGCTTACGAGGCTCATCTTTATTGGCTTCAAGAGGACGACCATGGCCAACGTCACAGAAAGGGCAGCGACGAGTACAAATGTCACCTAAAATCATAAAGGTTGCTGTACCATGATTAAAGCACTCTGATAGATTAGGACATGAAGCTTCTTCACAGACCGAATGTAAATCATGCTTACGCAGCGCTGCTTTTATACTATCAATACGCTCAGAGCTTTTTGGCAATTTAATACGTAACCAATTTGGCTTTCTCAGCATAGTTTCACGCTCAGAGGTAACAACTTTAATTGGAATATGCGCCATTTTTTCGGCGTCACGTAGTTTTGTGCCTGGGGTAATGCGTGATGATTTAGTGGTCATGTATTGTTTCCAATCCCGTTTGATAAGATAAATGCTGAGTGTTTAATAATTCACTTAAGTGTTTAACCAGTGACTCACCCGCTTGATCTACTGTGGCAGGGCCTTGTAAATCGATTGTTTGTATCATTTCTAAGCCTTGATAACCACATGGGTTAATGCGTAAAAATGGTGATAAATCCATGTTGACGTTGATTGCTAAGCCGTGAAAAGAACAGCCTTTACGTACACGAAGGCCTAAAGAAGCAATTTTTTTATCGTCAACATAAACACCTGGCGCGTCAGGCTTTGCTTTGGCATTTATGCCAAAGTCAGCCATTGATGCCACGATGCCATTTTCTATTAAGGTAACAAGGTCTCTGACGCCCATTTTTCTGCGTCGTAAATTGATCATAAAATAGATAACTTGTTGCCCGGGGCCGTGATAAGTCACTTGACCACCACGATCCACTTTTACTACCGGAATATCGCCCGGCATTAGTAAATGTTCATCTTTACCGGCTTGACCTTGTGTAAATACTGGCGGGTGCTCTACCAGCCATAATTCATCCGCGGTATGCTCGTCTCGATTATCGGTGAAATTTTGCATGGCATGCCAAACATCGACATAATCGAGGTTATTTAGTTGCCGAATAATCAATGTGTTTTTCAAAATATATCTCTATAAATTTTGTTATGTACATTATATCCAAATAATAATTGGATTACACCAGACAAGTAGTAGGGGATTAAAGTACGTAACGCACTTGTTCTATAGCGTTAAGTGTTTTATAGATTGTTTCAATATGATCTTTGCTTGTCACAGTAACTGCAATAGCAATAGAGTGATAATTACCCTTTGAACTTGGCTTTATTGTTGGCGCATAATCACCAGGGGTATGCTTTTGTAATTCACCAACAACCAAATCTGGCAATTCGTCGCAGGCTATGCCCATGACTTTAAAATTTAACACAGTTGGAAAATCTAATAATTCATCAAAGTTAGTATTCATGTATTTTCTCTTAATCGGTAAAAACACCGTATTTACGGTATTTTAATAATGGCTAGCATATTCAAATTAATCGCTAATCAACCAATCCATGTGGCAATAATTAAAGTGGCTGCTTTCAAATTGGCGATATTTTAGCACTATTTGTGATGAATGTGACCAGTCGGCGTTAATTTGATTATCAATTTAAGGTATAAATGAGGGAGATATTATCTAATATCAATGTCTAGTGGTGCTTTTATTTTTGCACTTTGGGACGCTGATGTGAGGTGATTATTGTTAGTTGATCTTAGTTTTACGGTATATGGCGTTGTTATTCGTTGTTATTCGTTGTTATTCGTTGTTATAAGGCAGCGGGTGCTACCTTATAACAACAAGATAGATTAGAAACTAATCAACGAATTGTAGTTTTACGTAATCCATTAATTTATTGAACATGCTGCCTTCAGGTACTTCTTGCAGTGCTACTAATGGATATTGTGCAATATCTTCACCATCAAGTTGTAAAAATAATTTCCCAACAACTTCACCTTTTTGTAGTGGTGCAGTCAATTGTTTATCTAATTCAAAATTAGCTTGTAGATTTTTACGTTGTCCACGAGGAATAGTAATAGGAGTATCAACCATAATACCTAAATCAACTTCTTTACGGTCACCCATCCATACGCGGTCACTAACGAATTTTTCACCGGCTTTATAAGGTGTGTAAGTTTCGAAAAAACGGAAACCATAGTTCAGTAGTTTCTTACTTTCTACTTTACGAGCTCGTTCGCTGTCAGTACCCATAACGACACTAACTAAACGCATGTCGCCTTTAGTTGCTGAAGTCACCAAGCTGTATCCTGCTTGTGAAGTATGACCGGTTTTCAAACCATCAACATTCATACTTTTATCCCACAATAAGCTATTGCGGTTATATTGTTTAATGTTGTTATAAGTAAAAGATTTTTGCTTATAGATTTTATATTCTTCAGGTACATCACGAATAAGAGCCATCGCAAGTGTTGCCATGTCACGTGCGGTAGTTTTATGTTCTTGGCTGTCTAAACCATGACTATTTTCAAAGAAACTACTGTGCATACCTAATTGTTCTGCATGGGCATTCATTAATTGAGCAAATGCATCTTCGCTGCCAGCAATGTGTTCAGCCATAGCAACACAAGCATCGTTTCCTGATGCCACGATAATACCTTGATTCAGTAAACTAACCGGGACTTCTGTACCGACCTCAATAAACATTTTTGAAGAGTCAGGAAAGTTCTTTGCCCAAGCTTTTTCGCTAATTTTAACCGTGTCATCATTGCTGATATTGCCACTTTCTAGCTCTTTACCAATGATGTAACTAGTCATCATCTTAGTTAAGCTTGCTGGTGCAAGTAGAATATCTGCATTGCTTTCGGCGATGACTTTACCTGTAGTGAAGTCAATTAAAATATGGCCTTTAGCATTTACCTCTGGCGCTGTTGGAATAATCGTTTGAGCATGAGAAAGAGAGCAAACACTTAATAATACAGAGCCTAGGAAAGTTAATAATTTTATTGATTTTTTAGGCTCTCGAGTAATTTTGATTTGGGGCATATTTGTCCTGCAGCGCTGTTGTTTAATGAAAAGATTAATGAAAATTATAAAGATTTTATGCAGTATAACATTTTTAATTTTGAATTCTAATGGGCTAATACCAAATGAAATAATTAGTTACAGTTGATGTCTCATATATCGTTAATTTACCTTAAGCTCATGATAAATTTGTTCTTTTTGTTTTGGTTTGACACATGATTAACGCTTTAATATCTTATTTACGAATAAAGGCGTTGGAGTGACCATGTTCTTTAATTGCTAACAACGTGTTTATTAACTCATCAGTGTGCTCTATCGGACCAACGAGAACGCGAAAAATTCCATTTTTTTCTTCTAATTGCGTATTTTTTTTATGTTGTTGCGATAATGCTTGTGCAAGTTTACTTGCCTGATCTTTACTTTGGCTGGCAAACACCTGAATATATTGATTTATATTCGTGGTGTCCGTTAGCAATACTGTTGCTGTTTTAACATGGTTTTTTTGCGGCTCTCTGATATGAACCGTGTTTTTATCATTATCTATATCTGCTATATCTGCTATATCTGCTATTACATTGG
This sequence comes from Cognaticolwellia sp., assembly GCA_049642265.1. Lineage (GTDB taxonomy): Bacteria > Pseudomonadota > Gammaproteobacteria > Enterobacterales > Alteromonadaceae > Cognaticolwellia. The sequence continues at coordinate 145,945 of JBAROR010000110.1, forward strand.
CAGGAGAAGTCGGTAGTTCGGTAGGAAGTGTTGTGTTTTCAGGGGGATTCGCCAAGTGAGCCGAGTTTTCATTAAGTTGGTCTAAATCATCAGCGGTAAAATTGGTAATCGCGGTAATGGTCACGTTACTGGTGCCTGTTTTTAGCATGTCGAGTTTATATGCTGCACTGTAGGATAAATCAATAATACGGTTTTGATGGAATGGACCACGGTCGTTCACTCTAACAATAACCGAGCGACCGTTGTTGTTGTTAACAACCTTTAAATAGCTAGGTAAAGGCAAACTTTTATGTGCTGCACTCATCGCGTACATATCGTAAATTTCGCCATTCGAGGTGAGGTGACCGTGAAACTTACTACCGTACCAAGAGGCGATGCCTGTTTGATTAAAGTTTTCAGCGCTTTCTAATACTTGATAATGCTTACCAAATACTTGGTAGTTTTTATTACCGCCACGACTATATGTTTCAGCTCGCGGTGTGGCGTTATGAAGTTCGTCTGCGCTAGGCAAACGTGTTGGTATGCTGTCGTGTTTTTGTTGGTAACGGCCGTAATCATTACTACAAGCCGAGAGCAGCATAATAATTAAATAGCAGAATATATGGAGGGGGACTTTAAATTTCACCATAGATATCAGTAGACTCTTTTATTATGCTAGTTATTATTACGTGAGTTTTTTTGTACTTTTCACTTATATAAGTTAGACGTTAAATCGTCTATGGGTACTTACAGCCATAATCATGCCAAATCCTGCCATTAATGTCACCATTGAAGTACCACCATAACTGACTAAAGGTAAAGGGACGCCAACCACGGGTAATAAACCAGAAACCATACCAATATTGACAAAGATATAAACAAAAAATGTCAGTGTTAAACTACCGGCTAAAAGTTTAGTAAAGGCATGTTGGGCATGCACCGCAATCCATAAACCCCGCATCACAATTGCCAGGTATACTGTTAATAATAAAGCGACACCTATAAGGCCAAACTCTTCACTAAATACCGCAAAAATAAAGTCAGTATGGCGCTCAGGTAAAAATTCTAGTTGTGATTGCGTACCTTGCAACCAACCTTTGCCATGTATACCGCCAGAGCCAATAGCGATTTTAGATTGAATGATATGATAACCCGAGCCAAGGGGATCTTGTTCAGGGTTTAAAAATGTTAATACTCGTTGTTTTTGATAAGGTTTCATCAAAAACATCCATAAAATTGGCGCAAAGGCTGACGCTAAACCAACACAGGTACCGATGAGCTTCCAGCTGGCACCGGCAAGAAATATTACAAATATTCCCGAACTTGCGATGAGTAAAGATGTGCCTAAATCTGGTTGTTTTGCAATAAGTAGGGTGGGTATCAGTACTAAAATAAAGGCGATAATAATTTTGGACATCTTCGTTGGTAAGTCATGTTGACTGACATACCATGCGATCATAATAGGCACTACCAGTTTCATAATTTCAGATGGTTGAAATTTCGTAAAACCAAGATCTAACCAGCGTTGTGCACCTTTGCCGACATGACCAAACAATAAAACTGCGCTTAGTAACATTAAGCCTAAAATGAAAACCGGTACGGCCCATTTTCGATATGATAAGGGCGGAATTTGCGCAACTACAAACATGACTAAAAGTGCTACGCCAACTCGTTTTGCATGGCGTATTAGTACAGCCGTTTCTTGGCCACCTGCGCTATAAACCACAAATAAACCCAAAGTCATTAAGGCTAAAATACCACTTAATAAGGGTAAATCGATATGCAAACGTTGCCATAAATTTCGTTGTTTTTGTTGGTCGTGTCCGTTAGTACGCACTAGGGATTACCTGCTTTTTTAATGATAAACATTGTCATGATTGGGATGTTTTCGTTTGTCTTTACTAACGATTACACGATCGCCAAAGTATTGATCCATTATTTGACGTGCAACGGGACCAGCATTTGTACCACCACCGCCTTTAGCAACATTCTCTATAGCAACAGCAACAACAATCTCAGGGTTTTCGTACGGAGCAAAGGCAATAAACATCGCATTATCACGTTTACTCTCTTTTACTTTGGTGGCGTCGTATTCAGCATCTTGCGCTATATTAGCGGTTTGTGCTGAGCCTGTTTTACCTGCAGCGTCGTACTTACTACCCTTGAATGCGGTGTAACCTGTTGCACCGAATTTTTGTACAGTGTTGTGTAAGCCGTCTAAGACCACATCCCAATGATGTGGATTTTTCATCGTAATTGGACGCTTTTCATCAACAACATAGTCAGTTACAACTGATTTTTGCTGATTTTCATTTTCGCTGTCTATCACCATTTCACTCGTTGATCTTAATAAATGAGGAACCTTAATTCTTCCTTTATTCACCAAAATAGAGATGGCTTGAGATAATTGTAACGGTGTTACCGACCAATAACTTTGTCCGATACCAACAGATAAAGTTTCACCGGTATACCAACTTTTATTATAGCGTGCTCTTTTCCATTCAATACTCGGCATAATGGCACGACTTTCTTCATGCAGATCAATACCGGTATATTCGCCAAAACCAAACCTTTCCATCATTTTACTAATACGTGTAATGCCCAGTTTGTAGGCTAAGTCATAGTAAAAAACATTACACGATTGCTCTAATGACTTATTTAAATTGACTTTACCATGGCCCCATTTTTTCCAGTCGCGTCGTTTAGTTTCAATACCTGGAAGTTGATAAAATCCAGGATCATAAATTTCGGTTTCAGGGGTAATAATGCCAGCATCTAAGCCGGTAATGGCCAATAAAGGTTTAATGGTGGATGCGGGAGGGTAACCTTGTACTGCACGGTTTAATAAGGGCTTATTACTTTCTGGTGCTAAAAGCTTTTTATATTTTTTACTGCTGATCCCATGTACAAATAAATTACCATCAAAACTTGGGTTTGAATACATAGCAAGCACACCGCCATCTCTTGGGTCAATAGCCACAACAGCACCACGTTTGCCTGATAGTGCTCGTTTTGCGATCATTTGTAATTCAATATCTAAGGTTAAGGTCAAGTCTTTACCAGGGATCGGCGGGGTGAAGTCTAACGTTCGAATAATTCGACCTAAGTTGTTAATTTCTACTTCTTGGTGGCCAATGGTGCCGTGTAAAATATCCTGATAATATTTTTCTAGCCCTAGTTTGCCTATATTACGGGTCGCCGCGTAGTTTTCCGCTAAACCTTCTTTTTCTAATGCCAGTGAATCTCTACCATTAATGCGAGCAACATAACCAAGCGAGTGGGTGGTTAAATCAGCGAAAGGGTAATAGCGTTTTAAACGTGCATCAATAAAAAAACCCGGAAATTTATGCTGATTCACCGAAAATAAAGAGACCTGTTGTTCACTCAAGCGAGAGTAAAGTTCAATAGGTTTGAAGCGACGTTTGCTTTTGACCGCTTTCAGAAGCTTTTCTTGCTTTTCTTGGCTAATGTCTAACAGTTGGCTGACTTCAGACAAGCGTTTTTGCATATCATCTACTTGTTCAGGGATCACTTCTAAACTATAGACGGGGGTATTATCGGCCAGTAAAACACCATTTCTATCGTAAATTAAGCCTCGATTTGGTGCGACTGGTAAGAGTTTAATACGATTAGAGTTAGAACGTGTTTGATATTTTTGATATGAATTAACTTCAAGGTCGTAAATGTTGCTAAATAATATTAAGGAGAGTACAAGCACCGCAATAAAGGTGATAAAAGTACGTCGGGCAAATAAGTTGGCTTCAGCGCTATGGTTTCTAATGGCAACGCGTTTTTTAAATGCCATTATTTATTCTCGATGATAAGGGTGGTTATTATTGATTGACCAAGCACGATAAAGGCTTTCAGCAACGACTATACGAACCATAGGATGTGGCAGGGTGAGCGGTGATAATGACCATTTCTGTTCTGATGCTTGAATACAAGCAGGTGCTAACCCTTCAGGGCCACCAACAAGTAAGGCAACATCGCGGCTATCAACATGCCAACGCTCTAGTTGTTTGGCAAGTTCTGGTGTAGTCCAAGGCTTACCTTCAACTTCTAATGTAACAATGCGATTACCTTTAGGAATGGCCGCGAGCATTTGCTCACCTTCTTTTTCAAGAATACGAGCAATATCGGCATTTTTACCGCGTTTTCCTGGTGAAATCTCCACTAAATGGAAACTCATATCACGAGGAAATCTACGGCAATATTCGCTAAATCCTTGACTAACCCATGCTGGCATTTTATTACCAACAGCATATAAGGTAATGCGCATTATACTTTAGACTATTCCCATAGTTGTTCTAGTTGGTAACGATCGCGAATTTCGTCAGTCATCACATGAACAACAACATCACCTAAGTCGACTAAAGACCATTCACCGATATCCGTTCCTTCAACACCTAATGCTTCCATGCCAGCAGCACGACATTCAATGGTGAGAGATTGGGCAATGGAAATAACGTGGCGTTTTGAGTTACCAGAACAAACTAACATGTAGTCAGCGAAATTCGACTTCTTAGCTATTTCTAGTACGACGATATCGCGGCCTTTCATATCTTCAATTTTTTCGGTAACAAAAGTAATTAGGTCTGAACTTTGCAAAGTGGGATCTCTATAATTAACAATAATCGGCGATAATAGCATTATTTTGTGGATCCGTTAACAGTCTAATGCTATCAATTGCATGTTTTTTGCACAACAAGTGGTTTATTTTACTCGCATTACGGTTAAATTAAAGAAAATAGCTGTTTGAGCATTTAGTCGTCGAAGAAAAAAGGACAAAAACAAGGTTAACGGTAAAGCTTATTTTGCTTAATATAATGGTAAACTGGCTTAGGTAAATATTCGCTATAGCTTATCGAATTTTTAATATTTTCCCTGACTTTTGTCGAAGATATATCCAGTGGCGTACTTTCATGCAATAAAATTTGCCCAACTTTTTCGCGCTGCAATTTTGTTAGGCGGTAAATAAGACGCTTAGCTAACTCTGGCTCCAGGGTGCTTTCTAGCTCGTGGTGTTGATAACCAGGGCGAATATTGACCACTAGATTACATAACGTGAGAATTTCTTGCCAATGCCACCATTTTGTAAAGGTGAGCAGTGAATCCATACCCATAATAAAATACAAGGTAGCCTTGGGTTGCGCTTTTGTGATTTCACGTAAGGTATCGATTGTGTATGAGGGGCTATCACGATCAAGTTCTCGGCTATCGAGCAGCACGCCTTTATCAGGTTCACACGCCAAAGCGACCATTTCGGCGCGTTGTTTTGCACTAGCATGCGTACCTGTTTTATGAGGCGGAATATGAGCTGGAATTAAATGTAATTGCTCAGCGCCTAGCCATAAGGCGGTTTCTTGAGCGGGAATAATATGACCAAGATGAATTG
>JBAROR010000084.1:0-94753 GCA_049642265.1 Cognaticolwellia sp.
GTGAAACGTGTTAGCGCCGATGGTAGTGTGGGAGTTCCCATGTGAGAGTAGGACATTGCTAGACTTCTATTTAGAAGAGCCCGTTACGAAAGTGACGGGCTTTTTGCTATCTAAAATTTGAAAAACACAAAAAATTGATGGCTCCACCTCAGTCCATAGTCCATTGCGAAGTCAGAAGTGACCGCTCTAGTGCATCCATGTACCCACGGCATTAGTACATCCATGTGTTAGCGCCGAAGGTAAAGAGTGTGTGGGCGTTCTTCTCTTTATGTGAGAGTAGGACATTGCTAGGCTTCTATTTAGAGAAACCCGTAGCTGACGCTACGGGTTTTTTGCTTTCTGCTATCTGGCGTTTAAGAAAATACGTGTTAACTAATGCGGATATTACGCAGTATTTAGTTATTTCTTACATTAGCGTTCATGTTTGAAAGTAATAGTAGTTTATTCGTCCGTCGGTATTAATTTTTTACTGTGATTTCTGTTAATAAACTAAGTTTAACGCTATAAATTCAGATTGAAATTACGTTGCTTGTGCTCTTTATCATTATAAAGTTCCAGTGATGTTCATTAATGACCTTCCTATATTCTATTTTAGAATAAAAAAGCCCTTTCTATTCTTTTTCTTTCATGGCTATTCAGACTATCCTAGCTGTATATATTAAAGATGGGCGTAGAGTAGATATGTTGCCGGAACAGCAAAAATTAAACCAAACAATGCTAGATACCAATCAATTGGCATCTTTCAAGCAAAGTATTAATGATCTTTCACCGTTGCAGCTAGCATGGGCTAGCGGATATTTAGCGGCAAAAGCAGAAAATAGTCCAACAACGGTAGCGTCCGTGTCTACTTCAAGTGCGACTTCTTCTACGTTAACCATTTTATATGGCTCGCAAACAGGTAATGCCAAAGGTGTAGCTAAAGGTTTAGCTGCGCAGGCAAGTGCTGAAGGTTTGAACGTTGAACTAAAAAGTATGAGTGAAATTAAGCCTAAAGCGATTAAAAATATTACGCATTTATTAATTGTTGCGAGCACGAATGGCGAAGGGGAAGCCCCTGATGATGCCATTGCTTTACATGAGTTCTTAGCATCTAAAAAAGCGCCTAAACTTGATCATTTACACTATAGTGTTTTAGCGCTTGGCGATACGAGCTATGAGTTCTTCTGCCAAACAGGTAAAGACTTCGATTTATACTTAGAAAAATTAGGCGCTAATAAAATAGCTCCACGTGTAGATTGTGATGTAGATTATGATGCTGATGCGAAAAGCTGGTCAGCTAATGTTATTGCTGAAGCTAAAACGTTACTTGGTAGTGTTAGTACGATTGATAATGTTGCCACTATTGCTAGTGCTAACGAGACAGAAGCACTTTATTCTAAGCAAAAACCTTACTCAGCAGAATTATTAGTTAGCCAAAAAATTACAGGCCGAGATTCAGCTAAAGATGTTCGTCATATCGAAATCGATCTTGGTGATTCTGGTCTTACTTATCAAGCGGGTGATGCGTTAGGTGTTTGGTTTGAAAACTCATCAACACTTGTTGATGAGCTAGTTACTGTACTAGAACTTGATGGACTCGATAAAATTGCGGTTGCCGATGAAAGCTTAACACTGGCTGAAGCGTTAAAGACTAAGTTTGAAATAACGCAAACATCAATTAGCTTTGTTGAATTTTGGGCAAATAAATCACAATCAGCTCAATTGTTAGCAATTCTAGATGATAAAACGGCATTACGAGAATATGCAGGTAATCATCAAGTCGTCGATGTAGTCAAATCTGCACCACTGGCAGATGGTAGTTCATTGAGCGCACAAGAGTTTACTGATGCCCTGCGTAAGATCACACCAAGATTATATTCTATTGCTTCTGCACAAAGTGAAGTAGAAGAAGAGGTCCATTTGACTGTTGGATTAGTACAGTACCAATTAGATGATGCAAACCGTCAAGGTGGCGCATCTGGTTTCCTAGCTAATGGCTTAGAAGAAGGTGGTGAGGTAAAAGTATTCATTGAGCATAATGATAACTTCCGTTTACCTGCTGATGAGAATACTCCGGTAATTATGATTGGCCCAGGTACAGGCGTAGCTCCTTTTAGAGCATTCATGCAAGAGCGTGAAGCGACTGAAGCAACGGGTGATAATTGGTTGTTTTTTGGTGACCAAACATTTACGCAAGACTTCCTTTATCAAGTTGAATGGCAAAATTACCTGAAGTCAGGCTTGTTAACTAAAATTGATTTAGCATTCTCTCGTGATCAAGCTGAAAAAATATATGTACAAGACAGATTGAAAGAAAACGCTAGTGAGATCTTTGCTTGGTTACAGCGAGGGGCACATATTTATGTGTGTGGCGACATGAGTCGTATGGCAAAAGATGTTGAAGCAGCATTAACAGAAATAATAGCGAACGAAGGTCAATTATCTGCAGACCAAGCAAGCGCTTACTTAAAAGATTTACGTAACGCTAAACGTTACCAGAAGGATGTATACTAATGACTGATTTGACCGAAAAAAATCAAGCAAATGGCCCATTAATTGTTGAAGGTAAACATGCCGACAATGAAAGATTAAAAGCAGAAAGTAATTATTTGCGTGGCACCATTGTTGATGATTTGAAGGATAATGTTACTGGTGGTTTTACTGCAGATAACTTTCAGTTAATCAGAACACACGGTATGTATCAACAAGATGATCGTGATATTCGTAATGAACGTGCTAAGCAAAAGCTTGAGCCGTTACATAATGTAATGTTACGTGCTCGTATGCCAGGCGGTATTATTACCCCTACGCAATGGTTAGCTATTGATAAATTCTCTCAAGAAAAAACCAGCTACGGAAGTATTCGCATCACTACGCGTCAAACATTTCAGTTTCACGGTGTATTAAAACCAAATATTAAGTTGATGCATCAAACCTTAAATGAGTACGGTATTGACTCTATCGCTACTGCTGGAGATGTAAACCGTAACGTACTTTGTACTACTAACCCAGTTGAATCAGAGTTACATCAAGAAGCTTATGAATGGGCGAAGAAAATAAGTGAGCACTTATTGCCTAAAACGCGTGCTTACGCAGAAATTTGGTTAGACGGCGAAAAAATTGAAGGCGGAACAGAAACCGGTGAAGTAGAACCCATTTTAGGTCCTAATTATTTACCGCGTAAATTCAAAACTACAGTTGTGATCCCACCACAAAATGACGTGGATGTGCATGCTAATGACTTGAATTTTATTGCAATTGCTAAAGATGGAAAGCTTATCGGCTTTAATGTCTTGGTCGGTGGCGGTTTAGCCATGACACACGGTGATAAATCTACCTATCCTCGCAAAGCAGATGACTTTGGTTTTGTAGAGTTAGCTAAAACTCTAGATGTTGCTGCAGCGGTTGTTACAACGCAACGTGATTGGGGTAATCGTGTTAATCGAAAAAATGCGAAAACAAAATATACTTTAGATCGTGTTGGTGTTGATACGTTTAAAGCTGAAGTAGAGAAACGTGCAGGTATTGCTTTTGCTGAAAGCCGTCCGTATGAATTTACTGGTCGTGGTGATCGCATCGGTTGGACAGAAGGCTTTGATGGTAAACATCATTTAGCGTTGTTCATTGAAAATGGTCGTTTACTTGATAAACCTAATTTTCCTTTGAAAACAGGCGTGGCAGAAATAGCGAAGGTCCATAAAGGTGACTTTCGCATGACAGCGAATCAAAACTTAATTATCGCGGGTGTTGCCACTGAAGACAAAGCGGAAATTGAGCGATTAGCACGAGCGCATGGTTTGATGGCAGATAATGTTTCTGTGCAGCGTAAAAACTCAATGGCTTGTGTATCTTTCCCTACTTGTCCTTTGGCTATGGCAGAAGCTGAAAGATACTTACCAGGTTTAGTTACTGATGTTGAGTCTATATTGGCGAAACATAATGTAGCTGATGAAAGCATTATTCTGCGAGTAACAGGCTGTCCTAATGGTTGTGGACGCGCCATGCTTGCTGAAATAGGTTTAGTAGGTAAAGGTCCTAGCAAATATAATATGCACTTAGGTGGCAACGTTGCAGGCACACGTGTCCCTAAAATGTATAAAGAAAACTTGAACGAAGAAGACATTCTGCAAGAAATTGACGAATTAGTTGCCCGTTGGGTTTCAGAGCGTAATGATGCTGAAGCTTTTGGTGATTTCGTTATTCGTGCAGGTATTGTTAAAGAAGTAAAAGTTAGCAAGCGAGACTTTCATGACTAGCATTATTAATGTTAAAACGCCTCCTGTGATCAATAATAGATTCCCTGCGTCTTTACCAGAGCCTTGGTTAAAGCAGTGGAACGAATTATTAGAGCAGCAGAGTGCGACGCAACGTGTCGAATGGGCGATGGAGAATTTACCATCGCAATTTGTATTATCGTCCAGCTTTGGCATTCAATCAGCTGTAATGCTGCATATGTTGACTCAAATAGACCCAAATATTCCGGTATTGATCACTGATACCGGGCATTTGTTTCCTGAAACTTACCAGTTTATTGAGCAATTAACCGATCGCTTAAACTTAAACTTACAAGTATTTAGCGCTAAAGAAAGTGCAGCATGGCAACAAGCGAAATATGGTCAAGAGTGGGATGCTGATGAAGCCGCTTTAAAGGCGTATAACCGACGTAACAAAGTTGAGCCGCTAGAACGTGGTTTGAGTGAATTGCAAGCGGGAACTTGGTTCTCAGGTGTTCGACGTCAACAATCTAGCCATCGAGAAGGTTTGTCTGTCGTTGGTATTTTACGTGGCCGTTTTAAAGTGCATCCGATTATTGACTGGTCGAATAAAGATGTTCATCAATATTTAACCGCAAATAATTTACCTTATCATCCATTATGGGAAGAAGGTTATGTATCTGTTGGTGATGTGCATAGTACAAGGCCATTAACCGCGGGTATGGATGAGAGTGATACACGTTTCTCTGGTATGCAAAGAGAGTGTGGCTTACATACCGATGGCGACGGAATATAGATTTTATCGACTAACGTTATCTATCAATATAAAAGAATGCCTTAGTGCATTCTTTTTTTTATCTATTCATCAATAGCAAAATTCTCAGCTAACTGTGTCTTCATTGCTGTTAAGTAATTATCGTTGATGTTATCGACAACAAGATGGGCAAGCTCGGTACCAATAGGTGTGAATTTATAAAAAGTGAGTATGCTGTCGGCTTTTTTAGCGGTAAAACTCAATTGTTTACCATTATAGTTAAACTGAATTTTCTCGCCTTTAAGTAAAGGATGGCTTTCTGTTTCTTGTTCAAACATCAAATGATTATCAGCTAAAGTCAAAATGTCAGCGTAACTTAGTCCTGATTGACTGAGATCTAGTCTCTGTTGTCGTTGTTTGTTAAAAAAATTAAATAACTTAGGGATTTGATAAGCACCACTGATCACACGAATATTTTTCTTGCGAGCGTCAGCTACCGCTATGCTGCAGGCTTTTGCTAATAATTTAGCTTCAGTTATGTTCATTGCCCTGAAAGTTTGTATCGTTTTTAATGAAAAGGTACCAGGCTGGGATATTTCACCGGCTAATATTTTTGCCCATAAGTCTTGCATGGTTTTGTTACTGATACCTTCAGCTAGCATGACAAAACGGCTGAACCAGTCCTGATCAGCTTTGTCGGCAATAGCGCTATCAGAGCAGTATTGAGCGGCCCGTAGCATAATAGCCTCCATATTCTGTTGTCGACGAAGCTCATCGAGTTTCTTACGTCGATAAGATCTATCCTCTAATGGGGCTTGTTTGCTTTCAGGGAGAAATGCAGCGTCAAGTGAGAACTTCTTTGCTAGACCTAAAAGTTGCTTCTGTGATGAAACATTTGCGGCCGCGTTTGCGTTATTATTTGTCGAGCTTTTTTGTGGTTCATGTTCGATAATCACCTGTGTTTTTTGTTCCACAGGTTGTTCAATTATTTTATCTTTTTCAATGGAAATTGACGCCATGTATACCTCAAAAAAGTAATAAGTGCATAAAATTTCAACATAACATTGCCGAATAATTAATTATAGTGTAAATAATTAATTTACTCATCCTTTAATATTTAGATGAGCTTATAATTGAGACTGTATAATTTACAATGGTTTATATTTATATTTTAGATGTTTTTTAGGCAAATAAATGATTATTTACCTAAAATAGTTGAAAGTGCTAATATTATTACAACGAAATGTTGAATAATCCGAATCCTACTTTTATTATGTACTACTCTACAATGGCAATTTTAATGAAAATTGGTGTTCAAAAAATTCAACTAGTTGTTGTTTGCTAGTGCATGAGGATGATATGCAAGTTTCCGAAAATACGAACGACGATTTTTTGTTTATCGATGATAGTGATGAAGATGAAGTATATGATTCCGTCATAAGGGATACATGGAAAGTTCTTATCGTTGATGATGACCCTGAAATTCATTCAGTAACTCAACTTGCCTTATCTGACTTAGTCGTTTTAGGTCGAGACTTAGCATATCTACATGCCTATTCAGGCCAAGATGCTTGTAAGCTTATTAAAGAACACGATGATATTGTTTTAGTGTTGCTTGATGTCGTCATGGAAAGTGATGATGCTGGACTTACGGTCGTAAAATATATTCGAGAAGAATTGAAACGTGATGATATTCGCATTGTTTTACGCACAGGCCAACCGGGTTATGCGCCAGAAGAAAGTGTCATCAAAGATTACGATATCAATGACTATAAAACTAAAACAGAGTTAACACGTCGCAAACTAGTGACGACCGTTTATGCGGCTATCCGATCTTATCAGCAAATAGATTCTGTGACTAAAAATAGACAAGGTTTAGAAAAAATTATTGGCGCAGCAGCCAATTTACTAGAATTACATACCGTACATGACTATGCCAGTGGTGTGCTAACTGAGCTTGAAACGTTGGCAGCTAGCAGTAACAGTATTTTCTGTGCTCGCGGTCAAGGGGTTGTTGAGGGCGCAGATGATCTAAGCCTATATATTCTTGGGCAAAAAGGTTGTGCTAAAGCTAAAGTTAATCAAAAGTTAGATGTACTGGATAACCGAAAAGCGGCAAGTCAAATTACCAGTTGTTTTCAACAAAAGCAGCATTTCATTGATACAAATTCAGTTTCGTTTTATTTCGTTAGTGGTGGTTTTAGAGCTGTAATTCACTTAGAGCTAGCACAAGCTTTAACAACAATTGAAATGCAGCTTATTGAGGTTTTTCTAACAAATATTGCTACCGGTTATGAAAATGTACACTTATTTCAAAAGTTGCGTAATGCGGCTTACAAGGATTGGTTGACTGAATTACCGAACCGATTGGATTTTGTTAATTTACTGGATGACTTCTGTCAAAGTGATGATGAAAATTTGGTCACTGCGTTAATTGATATTAACCATTTTAGTGATATAAATGATGGCTTAGGTCAAGATATTGGTAATCAACTGTTGATGGCTGTTTCTACACGTATACGAGCGTTAAGCGACAAGAATCATCTGGCACGAATTGGAGCTGATGTATTCGGTATTATTGGTCCTAAAGAAAGCGTGAACCCTGAAACATTAATGACGCTCTTTAGTCATCCGTTTGCGGCAGGAGAACAAAACTTACCTATTAGTGCATGTTATGGTTTTTGCTCGAAAAAATCTGCGGGTTCTCGTGGATTAAAGGTCTTGAACCAAATTAATATTGCTCTTAATTTAGCCAAAAAGTCGCAACAAGAACCTTATGTTTATTACCATCAAGAAATGGAAGATAAAACACTTTGGCGCTTAGGGATGATTAGGCAACTTCGTACTGACTTTGCTGATAATCGTTTAGAGCTTTGGTATCAGCCTCAGTTAAGTTTGTCGACAGGTAAAATTATTGGTGCTGAAGCATTACTGCGTTGGAAAACGGCCGATGGCAAATTTATTTCACCTGCGGTTTTTATTCCGTTAGCTGAATATTCAGGATTGATTATTGAGATTGGGAATTGGGTTGTAGATCAAGCTTGCCAACAATTGCATAGACTTGCCGAGAGTAAATTCGAGGATGTGAGTATTTCAGTCAATGTGTCTATTCCTCAATTTAAGCGTGATAATTTTGTTGATATGATCATTCAAACGACACAAGTAAATAATGTGGATCCAAGTAAGTTGGAACTAGAAATTACTGAGAATGTTTTAATGGATGAACCGCAAGTTATTATTGATGCATTGGTGCAGTTAAAAGCGCAGGGTATCAGTATTGCTCTCGATGATTTTGGAACCGGTTTTTCGTCATTAAGCTATTTACAAAAACTACCTTTAGATAGACTAAAAGTTGATCGGGCTTTTGTTAGTGATATTGCAGAGCCAGGTGGTTCAATTATCGCTGATACTATAATTAACCTAGGTAAACAAATGAATTTAAAGGTTATTGCAGAGGGTATTGAAACTATTGAGCAAGAAGCTGAGTTAAAAGCTTTAGGTTGTGATGAAGTACAAGGCTTTTATTATGCTAAGCCGATGCCTGCTGATGAATTCTTTACCTGTTTAGAAAAAACAAATCGATAATATTCATTATCGGTATTACATACTTTAAAGCACTTGTTCTACAAGTGCTTTTTCTTTGCTTCGAAACTCTACATTTACATTGGGTGCGTAAGGCATAAACAGGGTTAGTAGCAGAGAACAAGAAGCAAATATCGCACCTATATAAAACACCCAAGAAGCATTTATAATCCACACCATGCCAAGTAAAGCAGGGATCACCACGGCAGCGATATGATTAATAGAAAAACTTACCCCAGCACTTGCTGCAATGTCTTCAGGTAAGGCTATTTTTTGAAAGTAAGTTTTTATTGCAATCGCTAGTGCGAAGAATAAATGGTCGATAACATATAGAGCAGCGGCAATATTAGCGTTCTCAACTAAACCATAAAGAATAAAAAGCACAACCAAGCCTATATATTCAAACCTTAAAACACTACGCTCACTCACCCGGCCAATAAATTGACCAATTTTTGCGGCAAACAACCAATTAAACATATAGTTTATAAGGAATAATGCACTAATATCAGCAACGCTATAATGAAATTTTTCCACCATTAAAAAGCCGGCAAAAACGACAAATATCTGCCTGCGCGCGCCACTAAAAAATGTTAATGCATAAAATAAAAAATAACGCTTACGTATGATCAGCCGACGAGATTGCTCTTTAGGTGGAGTAAAGTGTGGAAATGATAAAGCTAATACAATAGTGAAGATTAAGGCGATTCCACCAAACAGTAAATAAGTTGCTTGGTAACCCCAAGAAAAATACTCCATTAAAAGCCATATACTGGAAAAGGCGAGTAAAGACGCTATTGATTTGATAGATAACGCTCGACCTAAAAAGTGTGCTGTTTTGTCTTTGCTAATCCATTGCAAAGTAAGTGACTGATTGACTGTTTCAAAATAATGAAAGCCAACCGACATTATGATGGTGGTTAGATATAAGCCAACAACGGAAGGAAAAAAGCCTGTTGCTGCAACGCCTAAACTTGTTATTGCTAGTGAAACTAAAGCCAGTTTTTGCTCTTTGATAAATAATAGAACGTAAATAACAGTAAAAGCGAGGAAACCAGGTATTTCTCGTAAGCTTTGTAACATGCCTATCTCTACACCCGTAAAATTAGCCTGCTCAATAACAAAGTTATTAAGTAGAGCCATCCATACTGAAAAGACTAGAGGCATAATGAACGCCATCGAGAGCAGTAAGTTTTCTGGTGAACGAAATTTAGTATTTAATCGCATGTTAAATTGAGCTAAAGGGTGTTGACAGTGTATATAATTGTAAGTTAAATCATTATAAAACACACGATGTATACTGGTGAAAAATACTTTGTTTTTATTGTTTTAGCGATGGCTACTATCAAATTACTACCTCTTAGGTGCTCTATGAATATTAATAAATTAGCAGAAAAAAACTATGAATGGGTTGAGCGTATGGGCTGGCATAACAAAACCACACTAGAAGCATTAGCTTTAGTTGCTTCAGAAGTTGGAGAGGCGATAAATGAATGTAGGGGCGAAAAACCTACGGATGCTTTTGCCGAAGAGTTGGCTGATATCGTACTTAGAGTGTTAGATATTGCTCACTGGCAGGGCATAGATATGGAACAAACGTTATTAGAAAAAATGAAAAAAAACGAACAAAGAGGTACTCGTGGTCGCGTTAAATAAACAGCAAGAGAACATTAATACACCTAATTAAAACACCTGTTTAAAAAGATTTGCTTTCAATCATTTTTCAAGGCAAACTCATTGGCACTTTATTTCTTTTACTTATTTGTTATACCTAATGAGTAAGCTAAATATTCACACGCTTGGTAGTAATCTATGATTACGCATTACCAGTCAATCGATCCATGAAAAGTCAGGAGAGTAGGCATGTTATTTCAAGGCAAAAGCCTTTCTGCCCAATTGTTAGATGACGGCATTGTCGAATTTAAATTCGATGCGCAAGGTTCAGTTAACAAGTTTGATCAGGCAACATTTAAAGAATATATCGCAGTAGTCGATGCGATTAATAATTGCAGTGAAGCTAAAGGGGTACTTGTTACTTCTGGTAAGTCTTCTTTCATCGTTGGTGCAGATATCACTGAATTTTTAGAGATATTTAAAAAGCCTGAAGATGAACTAATGCCTTGGATAAAACAAGGTTCTGATGTTTTTGACTCATTTGAAGATATTAACCTACCAACAGTTGTTGCCATTAATGGTTTCGCTTTAGGTGGCGGTTGTGAAATGAGCTTAGCTTGTGATTATCGTATTGCAGATACGTCGTGTTCAATCGGTTTACCAGAAGTTAAATTGGGTTTAATACCTGGTTTTGGTGGCACCGTGCGTTTACCACGTGTTATTGGTGCTGATAATGCTGTTGAGTGGATGTCGACAGGTAAAGCGTTTAGAGCTGAACAAGCAATGGCTGTAGGCTTACTTGACGCTGTAGTTGCTCCAGAGCATTTACGTGAAGCGGCATTAAAAATGTTAAACCAAGCGATTGCTGGCAAATTAGATTGGCGCGCAAAACGTCAACCTAAACTAGAAGCATTAAAGCTTTCTCCAGTAGAAGCTATTATGACCTTCAATACCTGTAAAGGTATGATCGCAGCTAAAGCGGGTAAGCATTACCCTGCACCTATGGTGATGGTTAAAACGATTGAAGCTGCAGCAGGTTTAGGCCGTGCAGGCGCAATGGCTTTAGAAAATGCAGGATTTGCGAAATTAGCGAAAACTGATGCTGCTACTGCACAAATTGGCTTGTTTATGGCTGACC
The DNA here is from genome assembly GCA_049642265.1 of Cognaticolwellia sp. Classification (GTDB taxonomy): domain Bacteria; phylum Pseudomonadota; class Gammaproteobacteria; order Enterobacterales; family Alteromonadaceae; genus Cognaticolwellia. The sequence goes on from JBAROR010000084.1 coordinate 11,279, forward strand.
AAGTAGTAAAAGGCAAGGCGAAAAAAGCCGGCAAGCAAGCAACTAAAGCGGTTAATAAAGCAGCTGTGTTGGGTGCAGGTATTATGGGCGGCGGTATTGCATACCAGTCTGCTTATAAAGGCACGCCAATTATCATGAAAGATATTAATGACCAAGCACTTGATTTAGGTCTTACTACGGCAGCGGGTATTTTAACTAAACAAGTTGAACGTGGCCGCATGACAGCGAAAAAAATGGCTGGCGTGTTAAATAACATCACACCATCATTAAGCTACGACAGCGTTAAAGATGTTGATATTGTTGTTGAAGCTGTAGTAGAAAATCCAAAAGTTAAAGCAATGGTTTTAGCTGAAGTTGAAAGCTATGTTAGCGATGACGCTATTGTTACGTCAAACACGTCAACTATTTCAATTGATTTACTCGCGACAAGCTTAAATCGTAAAGACAAATTCTGTGGCATGCATTTCTTCAACCCGGTAAACAAAATGCCATTAGTTGAAGTTATTCGTGGTAAAGAAACTTCTGATGAAACCGTTGCTGCTGTTGTAGCCTATGCGGCGAAAATGGGTAAATCACCTATCGTCGTTAACGACTGTCCTGGTTTTTATATCAACCGTGTTTTATTCCCATACTTTGCTGGCTTTAGCCAATTAGTACTTGAAGGTGCTGATTTTGTTGCTGTTGATAAAGTCATGGAAAAACAATTTGGTTGGCCTATGGGCCCAGCATACTTACTTGATGTTGTGGGTATTGATACTGCTGATCATTGTACGGGTGTTATGTCTGCTGGTTTCCCAACACGTATGACTAAAATTGATAATGACCCAGTAAGTGCTTTATATAACGAAAAACGTTTAGGTCAGAAAAACGGCAAAGGCTTCTACGATTACGGTAAAGATAAGCGCGGTCGCCCAACAAAAGTTGCAGCACAAGCAGCTTATGACTTATTTACTGGCGTAGATAAAAAAGACTTCACTCAAGACGAAACTATTGCTCGCTTGATGATCCCTATGGTAAATGAAGTGGTTCGTTGTTTAGAAGAAGGTGTAGTTGATACTGCAGCTGAGGCTGACATGGGCTTAATTTACGGTTTAGGTTTCCCTCCATTTAGAGGTGGTCCAATTCGTTATTTAGAAACATTAGGTTTAGATAACTTTATTGCAATGGCAGATAAATATGCGCACCTAGGCGAAATTTATCAAGTTACTGATGGAATGCGCGCAATGGCGAAATCTGGTCAGTCATATTTTACAACCGACGTTAAAACAGCTTAGGCGAGGAGAAAATCATGAAAGAAGTCGTTATTGTCGATTGCATCCGTACCCCAATGGGGCGCTCAAAAGCTGGTGTTTTTCGTAATGTTCGTGCTGAAACTTTATCAGCACATTTAATGCAGCAACTATTGGTTAGAAACCCTAACCTTGATCCAGCATTAATTGAAGACATTATCTGGGGCAACGTTAAGCAAACTAAAGAGCAAGGTTTTAACATTGCTCGTAATGCTCAACTATTAACAGATATTCCAAAGTCTACCGGTGCTGTGACCGTGAACCGCTTATGTGGTTCATCAATGCAAGCACTACATGACGCCACTACTAATATCATGGCCGGTCAAGGCGATGTATTTTTAGTTGGTGGTGTTGAACACATGGGTCACGTACCTATGATGTACGATGTAGATTTTGATCCAGCATTGAGCAAACATATCTCACGTGCTGCTGGTAACATGGGCTTAACAGCTGAGTTACTCGGTATGCAACACGGTATTACTCGTGCTGAACAAGACGCTTTTGGCGCTCGTTCTCATCAACTGGCTCATAAAGCAATGCTTGAAGGCCGTTGGGCAAACGAAATCGTACCAACTTTAGGTCATGATGCGATGGGCGCGTTAACGCTTATCGAGCACGATGAAGTTATTCGTCCTGAAACGACGATTGAAAGTTTAGCGGGCTTACGTCCGGTATTTGATCCGGTAAATGGTACAGTAACTGCGGGTACTTCTTCTGCACTTTCTGATGGCGCTTCGGCAATGTTAGTGATGTCAGCTGAACGTGCTAAAGCGATGGGCTTAACACCACGTGTTAAAATTCGTGGTATGGCTATCGCAGGTTGTGATCCATCAACAATGGGCTTTGGTCCAGTGCCAGCAACGAAGAAAGCACTACAACGTGCAGGTTTAACGTTAGCCGATATCGAATTAGCTGAATTTAACGAAGCATTTGCAGCGCAGGCATTGTCATGTGTACGTTCATTAGGCTTAGAAGACAAAGTGGATGACATGATTAACCTTAACGGTGGTGCTATTGCACTAGGCCACCCTCTAGGTTGTTCAGGTACACGTATCTCAGGTACGTTGATTAACTTAATGGAAGCGAAAGACGCTAACATTGGTTTAGCGACTATGTGTATTGGTTTAGGCCAAGGTATCGCGACCGTATTTGAAAGAGTGTAATGTTAACTTATCACTTTTGATGCAATAATTTAGCTAACTTTTTGTTAGTTAAGTTATTTAAAAGCCCAACCTTTGTTGGGCTTTTTTGTTTTTTCGTTTTAGTAAGCTTACTTCAACTTGACGGCACTTTATTTAAACGCTTATTCCTTACGAATATCAAAAGTTATTACGGGAGGCCTGACAAGTTACAAATTATTTACCTACATTTAACCTCAAAAAATTAGTTTTATATGCAAAAAAGCCAACTACTGGAGAATAGCTGGCTTTTTATTTAAAATAACTTTATCAAGTTATTAATTGGTTAAGTACGTTGCTTAGTTGAAACACGTCCCAATTCATAACAACTAAGCTTCGCACTTGTATCCACATTAGTCTAAGTAGTAGTGCGCCCACTTTGACCAAGAAGATATTTAAATGATAATCATTATCATTTGTGTCGTCAACTGTTTATTTCAAATTATCTAAACTTTTTGTTAACTAGCTCATTGATGATCGCAGTTGAAGGTACACCAAAATAATATACTGAAAAAATATTATTTATAAAATGGAGCATAGATAAAATATAGGGATAATACTTTATCTTAACACCCCGTTTTTAATTTTCAGCTATTTTCCATGCGGTATAACACAACATCTAAATCACCCAGTTGTGAGTCAGAATGAGTATAAGATTTTATATATTTCATACCCATCTTTTTCATTACCGCTATAGAGCCGGTATTATCATGCATGGCAATTGCACTGAATGCTTTATTTTCAGGTTGTTTAGCTAGTGCTTGGTGAATATGAATTGCTGCCTCGGAGGCATAACCTTTGCCCCAAGTGGATTGTAAAAATCGCCAGCCTAATTCAATGTCGTGCCAGATGGGGGTGTCGGAAAAAAAATCCATAGGACGTATTAAAATCCAGCCAATATCTTCTTGCGTTGCCATAACGCTAACTTTCCATAGTCCCCAACCTTTATCGACATTTGTATAGGCGTTAAGACGTGGGATGAATAGATCTTTAATATCTTCGCGTGTCGTCATAACACCACCATTGATATAGCGCATAACGTCTGGGTTTTGATCGAGTTGAAACAGAAACTCACTGTCAGTTTCATTAATAAGCTGATAGCTAAGGCGGGTAGAATTTTCAATATTCATAGGAGCACCATTTATTTTTAATCGCTAAGCATAATCATATAATAGCGGATTGTATTTAATCGAAGCGCTGGGTAAATAGCGCATGATGTTTATTTAGAACAATAACTTATGACGTTAACAAAGTCATACTCAAACTTAAATCATTAATATGCTTTATCAAGGTCTTCTTGTGTTTTTTATCAACATTTTAGTGCGGGTAAATAAATAAAAGGGATCTTTTATCAGGTTAGTTGAGCTTCGGTTCAGTTATTTACAGTAACTTTCTGTTAACTTTAGCGATTTGGTAGACATCAATAATTTCCTCCCCTATGATTGCTGGCAAATAATAACAGTCTAATTTATTTGGTAAATTATGAATTTTAAAAAAATAACCTTAAGCTCGGCGGTATTGATGGCTCTATTTAGTCTTACTGGCTGTGCTGAAGATGCAGCAACAGCCTCAGCAGTTGAAAAAGTAGCAACAGCTAGTAATGAAAGTACAATGATAACTTACCCTGAAACGAAAAAAGGTACGGTAGTTGATGACTACTTTGGTACTAAAGTGCCCGATGCTTATCGTTGGTTAGAAGATGATATGAGCGCAGAGACCGCTGAATGGGTTGTGGCACAAAATAAAACCACTCATGACTATTTAGCGCAAATACCTTACCGCGATAAAATTAAATCACGCCTTGCTGCCTTGCTCGATTACGAGAAAATCGGCATGCCTTTTATCGAGGGTGACTATAACTATTTCTATAAAAATGATGGCTTACAGAATCAATCTGTTTTGTATCGTCAAAAAGGCGATGCCCCAGCTGAAGTATTTTTAGATCCTAATACTTTTAGTGAAGACGGTACCGTTTCGCTATCGAGCATTGAATTTAGTAAAGATGGTTCATTAGCGGTTTATTTGATTTCTGAAGGCGGTAGCGATTGGCGTAAAGCACGTATTATTGATACTGAAACTCAAGAAGTACTCGAGTCAGAGCTAGTTGATATTAAGTTCAGCGGTTTATCATGGGTCGGTAACAAAGGTTTTTATTACTCTAGCTACGACAAGCCTAAAGGTAGCGAGTTATCAGCGAAAACCGATCAACATAAATTGTATTACCATGAGTTAGGTACTGATCAATCGACTGATGCATTGGTGTTTGGCGGTATTGAAGCTGAAAAGCATCGTTATGTCAGCGGTCAAGTGACTGATGATGGCAAATATTTATTAGTGTCAGCAGCGGTTTCTACTTCAGGTAGTAAGTTATTTATTAAAGACTTAACAAAAGCTGACTCAGCATTGATTACTGTTGTGGGCAATACCGACTCTGATACTTACTTAGTTAGCAGTAAAGGTGATAGCTTACTGTTTATTACTAACATGGACGCGCCAAATAAACGCGTTGTTAAAGTTAATGCTAAACAACCACTTGTTGATAACTGGGTTGATGTTATCCCTGAGACTGAAAATGTCTTAGATGTTTCAACGGGTGGCGGTTATTTATTTGCTAAATATATGAAAGATGCCACATCTTTTATCCAGCAATATGATCTAAGCGGTAAAAAAGTGCGTGATATCGCTTTACCAGAAGTTGGAACTGCTGGCGGTTTTAGTGGTAAAGAATTACAAAATAAACTGTATTACTCATTTAGTAATCAGAAAACTCCGTCAACAGTTTTCAGTTTAGATGTCACAACAGGTGAGTCTACTGTACATATGAAGTCGAAAGTTAAATTTGATAGCGATAACTTCGAATCAAATCAAGTTTTCTATACTTCTAAAGATGGCACTAAAGTTCCTATGATCATTACTCATAAGAAAGGTTTAGTATTAGATGGTACTAATCCAACTATTCTTTATGGTTACGGTGGTTTCAATATTAGTTTACAGCCACAATTTAGTTCAACGCGTGCTGCATGGTTAGAATTAGGCGGTGTTTATGCTGTAGCTAACTTACGTGGTGGTGGTGAATACGGTAAAAAATGGCACGACGCTGGTACTCAGTTGAAAAAACAAAATGTTTTTGATGACTTTATTGCTGCGGCAGAATACTTAATTGCAGAAAAGATTACCTCTTCAGATAAGCTAGCGGTAATGGGTGGCTCTAACGGCGGTTTATTAGTAGGTGCGGTGATGACCCAACGTCCTGAACTCTTTAAAGTAGCGCTGCCAGCGGTTGGTGTACTTGATATGCTTCGTTACCATACGTTTACGTCAGGCGCAGGTTGGGCTTACGACTATGGTAAATCAGATGACAATGCTGAAATGTTTAACTATTTATTAGGTTACTCGCCAGTACATAACGTTAAAGCGGGTACGCATTACCCAGCAACGATGGTAACAACAGGTGATCATGATGATCGCGTGGTACCTGCACATTCATTTAAGTTTGCTGCTGAGTTACAAGCGAAACAAACTGGCGCTAATCCAACATTAATACGTATTGAAACGGATGCGGGTCACGGTGCTGGTACGCCAATCAGTAAAACCATTGATCAATATGCTGATATTTACGGTTTTACGTTATTTAATATGGGTGTGAAAGGTATTTAAACTCTTCTCGAATATGTAAATAACAAAAGCCCAGCAACTGCTGGGCTTTTTTACGATGCAAGTATTAAGGTTTTAGTCGATTCCGCAACAAACTTCTCAATGTGCTAAAAATGGCTAGATTGCTATGCCTTTGATGCTGTAGTACATCAACATTGGCATGCCAGCCCATATCACCATGCTCTAAAGTTAACTTAACTAGTTCTCCTCTCTCTATTGATTCATCTGCCACGTGATTAGGTAATAAGCACCATCCATGTCCTTTTAAGGCGAGTTCAAGTAATAGAAAGTAATTATCGGCATACCAAATATCAGGACTGATCTTTAATTGAAAGCTACTTGTTTGGGTATTGCGAGAGCGAATGAGTAGTTGACGGTGTAGTCGCAAACCGTCAATGTTTTTACATTTCAGCTTTGCTAGGCTGTGATTTTTTGCAACATACACATCAAACTTTACAGTGCCAAGGCATTCAAAATCTAAATAACTCGGCATCGCGAGTTCGCTAAAAATAATACCTGTTAATGCTTGTTCGGTTTTTAGCATGTCAATGATATCGAGACTTGAGGCACTTAAAAATTCTAAAGTTACATAAGGATATTCGCGTTGTAATTGGTCAATCGCGGTTATGATTTTTTTGAACGGTATGCCTTCATCAAGGGCAATGGTAATTTCGCTTGGGGTATCGTCGGTTAATGCTAGCGCAGAGTTTTGTAAACGTTGGTGCTGATTAAGCAAAGCTTGAGCTTGCGGTAATAAACTTTCCCCAGCCTCTGTTAATCGTGGGTAACGGCCAGAACGTTCAAAAAGCGTGGCATTGCAGTCTACTTCTAAATTAATGATGTGCTGACTAACAACTGATTGAGCTTTATTTAAACGTCGCGCTGCTGCCGAAAATGATCCGGTCTCTACCGTTGTTACAAAGGCTTGGAGTTGTTCAATACTAAACATATCGCTTTTCCAGATGCTATCTAACTAACATGTATCTCTATTTTGGATGAAAATAACCTCATCGTCATTAAATATAGAGTTAAATAATGAAAAGAATTGAGAGGGTATTTCAGGCAGTATTTTTTGAGGTTTGCATGTTGGTAATTATGGTGCCTTTGTCGGCCATCATTACAGGCTTTAGTGCAGGAACAATGATTACGGTGAGTATTGTTTTATCGATTTTTGCTATGTTGTGGAATTATATTTACAACATAGCTTTTGATAAGTTAATGGGCGGGAACCGCATTGAACGAAGCATAGCTGTTAGAGGTTTTCATGCCTGCGGTTTTGAGCTTGGTATGGTGATAATAACTCTGCCAGTATTAGCTTGGTATTTAAAAATATCTTGGTTAGCTGCAGTTACTTTAGAGGTTGGCTTTCTAGCATTCGTATTAGTTTATACCTTTATTTTTAATTGGCTATACGACCGATACCAACCTTATAAAAGATGGTTTGGCAAAGGACAGCTAATATAAGTATTTTTACTCGTTGACATTAATTGGTGCTGTCATTATCTCGACTTTAATGGATGCCTAAGATATTTTTGTAATGGTTTTACATACATTTGCACGACACACTCACACTATTGTACAAAGTACGCTGCATTCATAATTACCTCACTTGAAGACAGAGGACAATTTTATGAAAAACCTAACCATTATTACATTAGCATTAACGGCATTATTGATATTACAAGGCTGTGGAAGCAGTTCTAAAAAAGTGACTACGCCAGTAGTACCAACAACACCTACTACCCCGACTTTACCTGAAGCCGTACATATTATTAAACCAGAAGATGTGGCCAAATATGTTGATACGTTTAATCAGAGTCAAGCCGTATTAGAGTTGCAAATTGAAGGCGTGAAATTTGAAATATCTCTTGTTGACTTCTCTATGGACGAAAACATTATTGCCGCTAGTTATAGCAATGGCTATTTACTTATTGGTTTTGATTTTCAGAAAGAGGAGCCAATAAAAAGTCTGACGATATTTGAAAGTGATTTAGCTTTTGAAGAAGCGCTGGCAAAGCCTGACCGACTACTTAGCAGTACTAAGATTGAACTTGAAGAGAGCGGTGAAAATATTATTTACAGTGGTATCGTTACTGATAATGCTACAAACGGCGTATTTAATGTTCGCTTAGTATTCAATGAATCTTTAATTAGTGCCGGCAGCAGTGTTATTAAGATAGAAGGTACAAAAGCAACTATCAATGGTGATTTAGGAACAAAAACGTACGTACAATTAAGTGAGTTAATCGCTAATAACCCGTTAGTCGACACCCTTGTTTTACAACAAATTAGTGGTTCTGTTAATGATGCTATTAACATGCATACAGGGCGTTTAGTGCGAAAAGCACAACTAACAACACTAGTTGAAGCCGATTCCGCAATCTACTCAGGAGGCGTTGACTTATATGCCTCTGGTGTAAAGCGAGTTTATACTGAAGGAGCGAAAGTTGGCGTACATTCATGGTGTTGTGTTGATGGTGTAACGGCCGATAAATTAGGACGAGATCATGCTGCACATGGTGCGCAATTAACTTATTTTAGAGAAATGCTTGGTGCTGATTTAGGGCCTGAGTTTTACTTCTTTACGATAGAGGCTGCTCCATTTGACGGTGCCCATGTTATGACTAAGGCTGAATTAGATAAATACTTACTAAAGCAATAATTGTAAATTAAAGAATTTAGAGAGGGGCATTAATAATGCCTCTTTTTTATTTGTCTGTTATATTGACGCTTACATATTTTTGGACGGCAATCTCTTTATAAAATGTCAAACAATCAGAGTATTATGCTTGTCGAAGATGATGAAAAACTAGCATCTTTATTACAAGATTACCTATCAAACTTTAATTTTGATGTTTCTGTTGTAGCATCAGGACTTAGTGCCGTTGAGGAAATATTAAAAACATCACCCACTTTAGTTATTCTTGATCTCATGCTTCCGGATATCGATGGCTTGTCAGTTTGTCGGCAAGTAAGAAATCAATATTCAGGTCAAATACTGATGCTAACGGCTAGTGGTGATGATATGGACCAAGTGGCTGCTTTAGAAATAGGGGCTGATGACTTTGTTCAAAAGCCAATTCAACCGAGAGTTTTGCTAGCTAGAATAAAAAACTTGCTCCGTAGAGAGCAAAACACTAAAGAAATTAGCCAATCTACTAGCATGTTAAATTCAAATAAAGAGAGAACATTTGGTGCGTTATGGCTGAATGAGCCATTGCAGCGTTGTAAATTAGCTGATGAATTGGTGCCTTTAACACCTTCTGAGTTTTCATTGCTTTGGCAGCTTGTAAAGCATGCAGAGCAAGTATTAAGTCGAGATGAGCTCTTACAGTCGCTTCGCAATCTGGAATATGACGGTTTAGACAGATCTATTGATAATAAAATTGCTCAGATACGAAAAAAACTAAGAGATGACACTAATAGGCCGCAAGGCTTAATTACGGTGCGAGGTAAAGGTTATATGTTTGTGCCTGATTATTGGTAATGGGACTTAAGTCGTTTGAGTCTGATAGCCATACAACTGCATACAGAACCAGCCTTTAAACAAGGGTAAACTCTTCCTTCATAACTCAGGAACATAGATTTTATGACACGATTATTTACCTCTCTATATTTAGGACTTTTGGCGACGCTATTCGTTTTTATGCTGGTTGCGCACTATATCAACACCTACCTTTATGTCGATATTGAAAATATAATAAGAGCTGAAAATTTTAGCGCAGAAATAAAGTTACTTGAGGAGTTGGATGCTCATATAACCACTCAGCGTCGCCAAGAACTTATTGATATTATTGCTGAAAAAAATCAAAGTATTATTCACTCAATACAATTAAGTCGTATTCCCGAACATATTCAACAAGCCTTACAGCAGCAACAAGCCTGGTTTGATGATGAAGAATATAATTACTTTAAGGCATTTTCACCGACGCAGTATTACCAAATTGAAGAAGATGAAGCGCATCACTTGTTAGAAGTTGATGAGGCTGTTGGCAGTGCTATCTTTATTGCGCTAGTTTGTTTTATTGCTTTTGGGTGCTTCATTTGGTTATCCGCTCTACACCGAAAATTAAAGCGCATAGAGTCAACGCTTGTTGCTATTAGTCAAGGCGACTTATCGGCTCGAGCACCAACGAAAAAAGGTCTTCGAGTAGGAAAGCTTAATACTTGTTTGAATGAAATGGCCGTCCAAATGACCAATATATTAAGCAGTCATAAGCAACTAACACACGTTATTGCTCATGAATTTCGTTCGCCGCTTTTTCGGATGCAAATGCTACTCGAAATGTTAGTCACAGCAAAAAATGAAAACAATAGTGTTCATATAAAAGCCTTAGAAGATGAGATATTTTGTTTAGATGATTTGGTTGATGAGTTATTAAGTTATGCAAAAATGGAGCGAGCTGAGCTTAAACTAAAATTAGAAGTGGTGAATGTTGGCGGCTTTTTACAAGAATTATTCGAAAAGCTTTCGCCGGAATGTAAAACGAGCCTTAAATTTATTAATAAAATTGATGCTAAGTTTGTTTCACTGTTAGATAAAGCGTTAATTGAGCGTTGCATTACTAACCTAGTGAAAAACGCAGACAAGTATGGCAAGTCTAAAATCTATTTGTCGGTAAATGATGTTGAAAATTCGATCATAATTTCTGTTGAAGATAATGGCAAAGGTATTCCTGCTGAACAACAAGTCGATATTTTCGAACCTTTTCATCAGATCAGTAATACAAAAAATAGTTTGGGATTTGGTTTAGGACTGGCAATTGTTAAAGAGATTGCAAAACTACATAACGGACAAGTTACAATTTCTGATAGTGACTATGGTGGGGCTAAATTTACCTTAACATTACCAATAAGACCGGCAATTGACGATGAATGACTTAGTGATTACTCTTGATTAAAAAAGCCCAGCAATTGCTGAGCTTTATAATTTTTATCGCTGTTAAGCTTACTCTTAATATAAAAACTTAAGCAAAAGTATCTTGTAATGGTGGAACTACTTGCTTCTTGCGGCTCATAACACCTGGTAACCAAACTTTGCCGTCAACTAGCGTCATATCGTAAGCTTTTTCAACAATGCTGATATCGTCGCTTACTACTAATAGCTCAGAGCCTTCTTGCATGATATCGGTCAACAATAACATGACAGTGTGACGATTGCCTTCTTCTTTAACCGCTTGTAGGTCAGCGTGTAAATCAGCTTTCATTTCATCGAATAATGCTAGGTCGATAACTTCTAATTGGCCGATACCAACAATGTTATCTTTCATGTTGAAATCTTTAAAATCACGCAATACTAATTCACGTATAGGTGTACCTTGTACTGAAGATTTTACGGTGAACATTTCCATGCCCAATCCTTTATAGTCTTCAATGCCAGCAATTTCTGCTAAAGCTTCAACACATTTAATATCGGCAGTTGTACAAGTTGGAGATTTAAATATCACCGTATCAGATAAAATTGCACACATCATAGCGCCAGCGATATTCTTAGGAATCTCAACATCATGAAAATCGTACATCATTTTAATAATGGTGTTAGTACAACCCACTGGACGAACCCAAATTTCTAATGGCGTCGATGTGGTAATGTCACCTAATTTATGGTGATCAATAATACCGAGTACTGTTGAGTCATCAATATCATCTGGACCTTGAATACGGTCTGAGTGATCAACTACGTAAATACCGTCAGTGTCAGCAAAGCTCAACTTTAGTTCAGGCTGCTCTAAACCAAACTTGTCTAAAATGAACAAAGTTTCTGGTGAAAGTTCACCTAAACGAGCGGGTCTTACATCTTCACCAATAGTGGTTTTTAAATATGAAAGGGCAATAGCTGAACAGATTGAATCTGAATCAGGAACTTTGTGACCTACGGCATAAGCTGGCATAAATTGTTCTCTCCAAGCGCCATTTAACGAGTAATGGCGCTAATAGTAGTATTGTCTAGAATATGGCGCATATTCTAGCAAAAATTATCAGTGTTAGCCTAGTCACTATTTGCACTATTATCATACAACTTTAGTAGTTAAGCTTTGTCGTTTTACCCCAAAACACTTTATAAGAAAATATGGTGTAGCCAATAATCATCGGTAAGACCACCGCAGCACCAACAAAGATAAACCATAAAGACTCTCTTGAGCTTGCCGCTTCAAATATCGTTATTTTAAAGGGGACTATGTAGGGATAAAAGCTATAGCCTAAACCACAAAAGCAGAGAATAAATAGCATAATTGCGGCTAAAAATGGTAACCAGCAAGCGAAATCATTCTCCATGGGCACTTTGCCTAAATATCTATGTACACTAATAAAGGTGAAGCCAAGTAATAATGTTATTGGAACAAGCAGTATTGCTTGAACTCCTCCTAACCATTTGTCCATAATTTGTTGATCAATTAATAGGTTGGTTAAACATACCGCGACAATGCCAAACGCCATAAGTACATTAGTATATTTTGCCCATTTAGCTGCTTTACGCTGTAGATCACCTTCGGTTTTCATAACCAACCATGCCGCGCCAATAAAGCAATAGCCTGCCGTTACGCAAATGGCTGATAACGCTGAAAAGCCAAATGATAACCATGAGTCTTCAAATGAGGTGATATAGCGACCCAACATGTAACCTTGTGACAATGTCGCGAGTAAAGAACCGAATTTAAAAGCGTAATCCCACTTTTGTTTATCAGTGCTCGGGGCTTTAGTTCGAAAGTCGAATGATACACCACGTAAAATTAGCCCCGCTAACATTAACGCAGTCGGCAAGTACAATGCTTGAAATATAATGGAATGCGCTTTAGGGAAAGCAATTAATAATAAACCAATAGCCATGACTAACCAGGTTTCATTAGCATCCCAAAACGGTCCAATTGAATAGATCATCGTGTCACGTTGCTGTTGGTTATCTAGTGGCAATAAAACACCCACCCCTAAGTCATAACCATCAAGTATTGCGTAGATTAAAAATGATAGGCCCATTAAGCCGACAAAAACGATGGGCAACCAATCTATTGGTGCAGTTGTCATTACTTCGCTCCTTCATCAGTTAAGGGAATATTCGGCTCAACGGATGATCCGTTGTCGATTATTGATGCGTTTGACTGCTCTAATATTACTGCACGATTCGCCATAACGAATAAAGTACGAATGTAGGCAATTAAGAGGAAGCCATAAATAACAAGATACAAGGTTAACGACATCACTATATTTTCGGGTGGTGTGGTAGTCACCGCGTCTTTGGTACGTAATATTCCGGTCACTAAATAAGGTTGTCGTCCAATCTCTGTTACATACCAGCCCGCTAATGTTGCCAGCCAACCAGAAAATGTCATGGCAATACCAGTTTTTAATAACCAAGTTGGGTAACGCTTTTTGATGACATATTGATAAGTTGCTAGCCAAGAGAAAATCAACATCAACACGCCAACACCTATCATTATTCTAAAGCTGAAAAATACAGGGGTAACGGGTGGATGTTTATCAACAAATTCATTTAAGCCTTTTATTTCGCCGGCGGCATGATGAGTTAAAATAATGCTAGCCATATTAGGCACTTTTACTTCAAAGTTATTTTCTCTTTGCTGTTCATCAGGTAAAGCAAATAGTAATAACGGTACGTGTGATTCAGTCTCCCAAACACCTTCCATTGCTGCAATTTTTGCTGGTTGATTTTCAAAGGTATTTAGCCCGTGTAAATCGCCAACAAAGATTTGTATAGGAATTAAAACTGCGGCTAAAGTCACCGAGAAGTTTAGTGCTTGTTTTACCGACTTTTTACTATCGCCTTTGATTAATCGGTACGCTGAAATACCTGAAATTAAAAATGCCGAGGTTAACCCTGAGGCTAATAACATATGCATTAATCGATAGGGCATAGAAGGATTGAAAATTACCTCGAGCCAACTAGTGACATGTGCAACACCGTCGATCATTTCAAAGCCGGCTGGGGTGTGCATCCAAGAATTGAGTGATAAAATCCAAAAGGCTGATAACGTTGTGCCAAAAGAAACCAGCACTGTGGCCATGGTGTGAACACGATTAGAAACCTTGTCCATACCAAATAACATAATGGACAGGAATGAGGCTTCTAAAAAGAATGCTGTCATTACTTCGTAACCGAGCAATGGCCCTGCAATATTACCGACGGTTTCCATATAACCCGGCCAATTAGTACCAAATTGGAATGACATGGTGATACCGCTAACTACGCCAATACCAAAGGTTAGGGCAAATATCCTTACCCAAAAGCGGTAGACACGTAACCAACTCTCATCTTGCGTCTGGTTATAGCGCACTTTAAAAAATAGTAATATCCAACATAACGCAATGTTGATGGTTGGAAATAAAATATGAAAACTAATATTGGCAGCAAATTGGATGCGTGAAAGCATGAAACTTGTGTCATTAGCGATAGTCGCTGCATCTAACACGTGATGTACTCCATTTTATTGAGTCAGTTAAGTTATGTTGTTCAGCTGTATGGTATTTAATGTCGGTAAATAGAGAGGTGACTACCTCAATAGTAACTTGTCTTTAACATCTAAAATTTTACTGATGCCTTCACCAAGTTTGAGTAAAGCTGATAATTTTTCTGATGACATACCTTGCATTTCATTCGTCCACAAGGTGACCATTTCCATGAGATCGTGCATTTGTTTTACGCGTATTTGTGTGTATTCATCAGACTCATTACTGGGTTGTTCCATTAAGGCATCGCGTAGAGTGCTTAATGTAGGGTCTAGCTCGCGCTTTCTTCTTTCTACAACTAACGTTCGAGCTATTTCCCATATGTCACTTGGCGCCGAAAAGTATTCTTTTCTATCGCCAGGAACATGATTTAGTTTTATTAAATTCCAGGATTTAAGTTCTTTCAAGCCCATGCTGACGTTTGATCGTGATATTTGTAATGCTTCGCTGATTTGATCGGCATTAAGTGGTGCCTCGGTTAGAACGATAACAGCGTACATTTGCCCTAATGTACGGTTTAATCCCCAACGCGAACCCATCTCACCGAAATGTAATACAAGCGATTGGGTCATAGGTGTAATTTTCATGCTTACTGTCCTTTCTGAATTTTCAGTAATTTGTGAAAATTGTAATCCTTTTTTGATCTAAGTCAAGTTATTGAAGGTTCAAAAGCTATATTTTGTGATATTTATCACAAATGAATAGGACTTGTTAATCGTCAGTAATTTGTTTTATTTGATCGTTGAACGGTACTTGATGCGAGCTTGTTAAGCTAAAACAACCACTTTAGTTGTGAGCTAAGTGGTTGTTTTGATTTTGATAGGGTTAATTGTTGGGTTATAACGTTAGGTTTTATTGGCCAAAATTATTACTTAGCTCTTCAATTGAGTCGGCATTTTTATTAACTTCAATACTTTTACTTGTAACTTCATCAGCTAACTGAGTATTGCATTTAGATATACCATCAATATTATGTATACCTTGGGTGATTTGCTCAGCGACAACACTTTGTTGCTCTGCTGAGGTAGCAATTTGTGCGGTCATATCGTTAACATTTTGAATGTTATCAATAATCCCTTGCATCGCTAGTTTAATGGCTTTTGATTCAGCCGAGCATTCATCAGCTCCCGCCTTATTGGTCAACATCACTTGGTTCCAGGTTTTTAAAGTACTTTGCAATTCAGTCACCGATAATTGAATTTGCTTGGTCGCATTCTGCGTTCTACTTGCTAAAGTTCTGACTTCATCAGCAACAACAGCAAAACCACGCCCTTGCTCGCCTGCTCTTGCCGCTTCTATTGCGGCATTCAATGCCAATAAGTTAGTTTGATCTGCAATACCTTGAATTTCACTCATCACGGTTGAAATTTTATCAATATCTCCCACCAATTCGTTGGCATTATTTGCGGCGTTCTCTACATCGGTTGCAAGTAAATTTATTTTGTTTTCGCTGGCTTCTATTGTTGTTATATTTTGTAAGCAATCAGCCTGTACTTCTGCCACCTTCTCATGAGCCACTATTGTACTTTGGTTTACTTCATTAATGGTTGCGCTCATTTGTGTAATAGCGGTAGCAAACTGGCCAATATGGTCGTTTTCTTCTTGAATACCATCAAGCATTTTGTTTGATGTTTGCGCCAATTCTTCGGCTAATGTTGCCAATTCTTTACCTGAATCATGGCTTCTACCTAACACTGTTCTTATCCTAGCTTTATATAATTCTATTGGATAATTAATAATGTTAAGCATTCCTTTACCAAGGTAGATTTGCCGTGAAGGGCTATCAAACGTTGCTTTTGTTTTGGCTAAATGACGAGGGATAGTTATCAACTCTTCATTAAAAATAAAGCCGATTAGTACTAGGCAGGCTATGAATATCAAGGACGATGTCGATGAACCCACTAACCACCAATTGAGTAGTAGTGCGGTTAAAATAAAAATAAGTGCCATTGAACGTTTGAGAAGGATATTGGCATT
This sequence comes from Cognaticolwellia sp., assembly GCA_049642265.1. GTDB lineage: Bacteria > Pseudomonadota > Gammaproteobacteria > Enterobacterales > Alteromonadaceae > Cognaticolwellia. Next base: position 27,840 of record JBAROR010000084.1, read on the forward strand.
AAAGTCGATAGTAGACTTGTTTTGATTGAGTTTGTTGTAAAGCTTTTGTGCATCTGTTTTTTGTTGTTGCGTTGGAAAGGCACGAACAGATTGGTAACCGATAACTTTACCCTCTTCAAGCAACGGGGTTATATAGGCATCAACCCAATAATAATCACCATTTTTACAGCGATTTTTCACCATACCTCGCCAAGAGTTTCCACCTTTCAGTTTTTTCCATAAATCTGCAAAAGCTAATTTTGGCATGTCAGGGTGACGAACAATGTTGTGATGTTGGCCAATTAGTTCATTTAGGCTATAGCCAGCAATCTGACAAAATTCAGGGTTTGCATAAGTTATTATTCCCTGTAAATCAGTGGTGGAGACGAGTTGAGATTGAGAGGGGAAATTTTGCTCAATATTGGTGGTTTTACTCATTATTTCATCATCCTTGTGAAAGATTTTCTAGAGAGCATATTACACCACTATATGTGACAAAAATCACTTTTAAAAATAGCGAGATATAACAAATATTGCAATATTGGTTTATTTATTTCGTATAGAAGTCGTGTTTAGTTGATTGCTTAGCTGAATGCTTCAAGATAAAAAGTGTTTGATTAAGTGAGTTTTTATAAAACCAGAAACGAAAACACCTGAAATTATCAGGTGTTTTTATGACATGCTTCAATATGTACTATAAATCGGCGAAAGCCTATTTATAGTAAGCTAAACACGCTTCTACTTCATTTTTTGAACCCATGATCACTTCAACACGTTGATGAATATCTGTTGGCTCAATATCCATAATACGTCCTTCGCTGGTCATAGCTAAACCACCAGCTTGCTCAATTAAGAAACTCATTGGATTAGCTTCATACATTAAGCGTAATTTGTATGGCTTTTCAGGGTTTCTATTATCGCTTGGATAAGTAAACAAACCACCACGCGTTAATACACGATGAATATCGCCAACCATAGCGGCAATCCAACGCATGTTGAAGTTTTTACCGCGTGGGCCAGTATCACCAGCAAGTAGGTCGTTGATGTAGTTTTGCATTGGTGCTTGCCAAAAACGTTGGTTTGACATGTTAACGGCAAATTCTTGCGTATCTTGTGGCACTTGTACGTTACGTTCAACTAATAGGTAGCCGCCGTGTGTACGATCAAGCACATAAAAATGAGTACCACTGCCTGTGGTCATTACTAGCATTGTTGAAGGACCATAAAGCACATAGCCCGCACAAATTTGCTTATTACCTGATTGCTTGAACATATCAGGGTCACTAGGTTCCATGTCAGTAGGCGCTTCATGAATTGAGAAAATCGTACCAATTAATGAATTAATATCAATATTTGAGCTACCGTCTAATGGGTCAAATGAAACAATAAACTTGCCATCTTTATCACCAGCAACAGACGTGTCTTCTTCTTCTGACGATATAGCTTTAACGAATCCCGACTCTAAGAGAATGTCTTTAAAAAGTTCATTGGCAACGACATCAAGTTTCTTTTGTACTTCACCTTGGATATTTTCATCTAAAGTTGAACCCATAGTGTCACCTAAATGACCTTGGCTGACCCGAAATGATATTTCTTTCGTGGCAGCTAAAATGGTTTTTATTAATGAGATTAAATCTAACGGTACATTATCTTTGCGTAAAGCGGGAGCTAGTCGTTGCATCGGGTTACCTAGTTACTTTAGAGTAATACTCTTACAATAAGAGTAAATTGTATATTGTATTTAATTTTCGATGTTATCGATGTATTATCAAAACATTGAGCTTAATTTTAAGCCGATTATAACAAGAATAAATGTATTTTCAGTACTTCTATAATTTTAATTTTAACCAAGTAAGCTATTTACTCGGTTTTACTAGCGAGTAAGAGGGCAAGATGAAGTTTTTAATTAAAGTAATAGTTTTATTTTTCTGTTGTGGTTTATCAGTACAAGCGCAAGTTAAAGCAGAAACAACCTATACAGAGTTTGTTAAAACTAAGCAGTTACACCAAGGTTACTTTTCTTTTTATCTTGATGATAAAACTGGCAAAGTGTTTTTAGAAATAGAAAATTTTGATGAAGAGTTTTTATTTCAAAGTAGTTTGCCACATGGTATTGGTTCAAATGATATTGGCTTAGACCGAGGTCAACTCGGTGATACCCGTTTAGTACGTTTTGAAAAAGTTGGTGACAAAGTATTTCTACGCCAACTCAATACTTATTATCGAGCGGATAGCGATAATATACTTGAGCAGCAAGCAATAGATGAAGCTTTTGCTAGTTCTATTATTTGGGGCTTCAAAGTTAGCCAGCGTTCAGCAAATAATAAGAAAATACTTATCGATTACACGCCATTTTTATTGTCGGATATTCATCACTTATCCGCACAATTAGAACAAAGAAAACAAGGCAGTTATAAAATTGATTTAACGCGTAGTGGTGTTTATCAAAAACGCAGTAAAGCCTTTCCAAATAATACAGAACTAGAAGCAACGGTTACTTATAAAGGTAGTAAAGCCGGGGCGCATTTACGCTCTGTTACGCCAGATGCATCAGCTGTTACGGTGAATTTACATCATTCATTAATCAAGTTACCTGACGATGGTTATCAAACTCGGAAGTTTCATCCTTATAGCGGCTTTTGGGAAAACTCTTATGCCGATTATGCCAGTGCTATTGATGAGCCTCTAATCAAGCGCAATATTCCTCGTCATCGCCTAATGAAAAAACATCCACAAGCTGAAATAAGTGAAGCTGTTGAGCCTATTATTTATTACCTTGATGCTGGCGTGCCTGAGCCAGTGAAAAGTGCGCTACTTGATGGTGCTCGTTGGTGGGATCAAGCTTTTGCTGCAATTGGTTATAAAAATGCTTTTCAAGTGAAGATGCTACCAAGTGATGCCGATCCTATGGATGTACGTTATAACGTTATTCAGTGGGTACATCGTGCTACGCGTGGTTGGTCATATGGCGCCTCGGTTATCGATCCGCGTACGGGCGAAATTCTTAAAGGGCATGTAACACTCGGTTCTTTACGCGTTCGTCAAGACTACTTAATTGCGCTTGGGTTAACCTCTCCATTTAAAACTACAGATACCGACACCCGTGCGATGAAAGCAATGGCATTAGCACGTATCCGTCAATTATCAGCACATGAAGTAGGGCATACTTTAGGGATTGCACATAATTTTGCCGCGAGTACGAATGACCGAGCGTCTGTAATGGATTACCCGCACCCTTTAATAACCATTAAAAATGAAGAGATTAGCTTAGAAAATGCGTATGCAAAAGATATTGGCGATTGGGATAAGTATGTTGTTGCTTACGGTTATGGTGACGTTAGTAAAGATCAAGAAGCACAGTATTTATCTGAACTAATTAAATCGGCTCAACAGCAAGGCTTAGCCTATGTGTCAGATCCCGATGCGCGACCTAAGTCGGGCGCTCATGCGACAGGACATTTATGGGACAACGGTAAAGACGCGGCGGTAGAGTTAACCAGAATATTAAAGGTTAGAGAACTGGCTTTAGCTAACTTTGGCTTAAACAGTATTCCCATTGGCACACCGATGTCGGAACTTGAGCAAGTATTAGTGCCCATTTATAATTTTCATCGCTTTCAGGTAGAAGCCGCTGCAAAATTAATTGCTGGCGTTGATTATGGTTATCAACTTCGTAGTGAACAATTTACTAATCAGCAGCAAATCGTTGCGGGCAAGTCTCAGCAGGCTGCACTGTCGGCATTAATGTTAACATTGTCAGCTGAAACCTTAACACTACCGGCTGAAATTGCCGCCTTAATTCCCCCAAAAGCCTATGGTTATAGCCGTAATAGAGAAAGCTTTATCAGCCAAACAGGGATAACTTTTGACCCCATAAGTGCTGCAGAAGCGAGTGCAAAAAGCACCTTGTCGTTATTACTTAATACTGAGCGTTTAGCGCGATTACAACAGCAAAGTATGCTCGATGATGATATTCCTACCGTGGCATTTTTGCTGGAAAAACTGGTGAACGAGACTATAAAATCTGCACCGAAAAAATCGACAACGCTATTAGTTCAGCAACGCATAAATCAACAGCTAGTTGAGCACTTAATTGCGCTTTGGCATAGCAAAAATGCCGTGCCCGAAGTTAGGGCAGAAGTGTATGTTACGTTAACTGAGTTAACGCAATGGTTAGCTGATAAACGCAGCACGCGAAAATATAAATCCTCTCGTGCTCATTTCATGTTATTAGCTCAACAAATTAATTACAGTTTAGCGCATGACAAATCGTCAACACCGGCGTCAAGTGTACAACTACCGCCAGGCTCGCCGATTGGTAGTTATTAAAATAGACTGGTGTAGGCAGTCTTGTTGAACGCTTTGTCGATACTTTGTAGCTACAAAGCGTTCAAGATTGAAAGATAGACTTCGACGATATTGAATATTTGCTAGCCGTCTTTCTACATATAAAAAAGCGACGCTGAAAAGGAAGGTTTTCAGCGTCGCTTTGTAATGACCACTTTGCATTCAGCGAGTGGCATACAAAAACTGTTTGATCTTATGAACTGAATCTGATGCTCAGCTATCTGCTTTTAGTAATTTGGTCGATGAATTATTTTCAAATGCCTTAATTTCCTGACTTACCTCAACCGCAGCATTACTAACATCAACATCAACATCAACTTCAGAAGCAACCTCGATAGTGGTCGGCTTTTTAGTTCGAGTCAGTACCACCAGATTACCTGCCACGATAAATAACAGCCCCGTTAAGGTGTATGCCGTCCAAGCAAAACCCTCAACAAAAGTTGAAATAGTAACGGCAACCGCGGGGAACATGATTGAGGCATAGGACGCTTGATGCGCACCAATACGGTTGAGTAATGTTAGGTAGCTACCAAACGCGATAACAGAGCCAAAAATAGCTAAATAGAGTAATGAACTGACATAAGAAAAACTGCTATCAAAAGTAAAACTTTTACCTTGCACAATAGCGACTAATGCCATAAATATTGCGCCGTATGCCATACCCCAAGCATTAGCTGACATCAGCGGTAATTTCAGTTTTTGATTACGCATGGAGAGCATATTACCGGTCGAAGCGAATAGCGTACCGGTAAGGCAAAGCCCTAAGCCAATTAACGTTTCTCTACCTAACTCGGTATCATTAATTTGTGGCCAAAATAGCGTGATAATACCCAGTAGGCCAAGTGTGCCGCCTAAATAAACCTGTTTAGTGATTTTAGTGCCATACCAAATTCGGGCATTAAAAACATTAAAAAACATGATCATTGAAAAGGCGATACAGGTCAGTGCCGAGTTAATGTGCTGCTGTGCAGAATAAAGTAAATAGTAGTTAAAACTAAATAAGGTGACGCCAAAAAGAAAGAATTGCAGATGATGACGCAGTGAAAAATGTAACCTTAAACCTTTAAATTTGCAGTAAGCAAATAAGATCAGTGCCGCTAAACTAAAACGGTAAACAATAGACGCTTCTGGTGCGACATCGCCAAGTTGATATTTAATGGCTATCCAGGTTGACCCCCAAATCAGTACGGTAATGATATATAAAAAGGTATTGTTCATAATTGTCTCTTAGCCAGTTGGTATACCCAAGCCACTTGAAGGTGCAGGATTCAGCAAGTCGAGAAAGGGTTAGCATCAAGGCATTGATTGAAGAAAATGGTTGTTCCATTGTCGAAATCAATAACGCTGGAGATGACCCTTTATCGCCTTGCCCAAAGGGAGCTAAGCTAGAAAACCAGATCCGCGTTGCAGCACTTGATAAGGGAATAACCATTATCTTCGTACTGCGCCTTGACCTGACTTCCTAGCTTAGCTCTGAAACTGCATTTTCAAGTGGTTTGGGTATAATGGTCACCAGAAAAATAACGCGATTTACAAGCTTTCACTCATTTATTAGCTTGGTGTTGATGGATAGACATTTTACTGACTTTTTGTTTTAATAACATATACAGAAAAATGAAAATGGAACCTATACAGTTATGCGCTTAGTCGACAAATCCGCAGCCGAATTTCTCTACCAACAGGTAATAGACTTTGTTGACTATCAGGAGCAAAGCGGAGCATTACGACCAGGCGATAAACTACCGAGTTTACGTAAACTCAGCCGACAGTTTGATATTAGTGTGCCAACGGTTAAGCAAGCTTATGTTGAACTTGAACGCCAAGGTACTATTTCAGCACGCCCTCAGTCGGGTTATTATTTAAAAGCAAAACAAGCACGTACCTTATTACCTATGCGTGCAACCTGGGCTAGTTGTCAGCCCACAGAAATATCATGTCGCAGTTTGATTGAACAAGTTTATGAAGCTGTACATATACCTGACTCAGTCGCGTTAGGTATCTCTAATCCAGTAAATGCTCATCCACCAGATAAAACACTCGCAAGGCTTATGCGCACAGTATTAAGTCGAGTTTCTGAAAAAGCGGTGAGTTATGGGCCTATTAATGGCGATCCTAAATTGCGTTTAAATCTGGCTTTTCGCTATCAAGAACACGGGGTATTGGTTAATCATGAAGACTTAATCATTACTAATGGTGCGCAAGAAGCGTTGTCGATTGCACTACAATGTGTGGCGGAACGTGGCGATATTATTGCGGTAGAGTCACCTTGCTATTTTGGCCAAATTGAATTGATAGAAAGTTTAGGTATGAAGGCTTTAGAAGTTTATACCTGTACTGAAGAAGGTGTTTGCGTTGCAGAATTAGCTAAGGTGATTAAAGAACACCGTGTTAAAGCATGCTTGTTTTCAACCGCGATCAGCAACCCGTTAGGCTCAATGATGACTGACAAACAGCGCCAGGCTATGGTTAACTTACTGGAAAAAAATAACATCGTACTCATTGAAGACGAAGTCTACAGCGATTTGTATTTTACTGAAAAACGCCCAGAGCCAGCGCAACTATATTCAAAAAAAGGTTTAGTGCTAACGTGCTCATCTTTTTCTAAAACAGCAGCACCTGGTTATCGTGTCGGTTGGTTGCTACCGGGTAAATTTGAAGAAAAAGCAAAGCGCATTAAAAGGGCGCAATCGTGTTCGACATCGATGTTACAGCAATGGACTTTAACTGATTATTTAATGAGTGGAGAATACGACCGTCATTTACAAGTATTGAGAAAAACATTGCGTTATAATTGTGAACGTATGCGGGCGTTAATAGCAGAGAATTTTCCTGAGCAAGTCTGTATTTCAAAACCTAAAGGCGGTAGTGTTTTATGGCTTCGTTGCCGTTCTCATGTTGATACCAGTCAATTCTTTAATCAAGCCATTGCGCAAGGTGTAAATTTTGCACCTGGAGAAATATTCTCACCTTCAGGAAAATATAAAAACTTTATGCGTATTAGTTATGGTGTGCAATGGAGTGATAAAATTGATCAGGCCGTTAAAGTGCTTGGCAAGCTAGTTTACGACTATCCCGAACCTTAGAAATACTAGGAAATTACCGTAGTGACAGAGTACAAAGCAAACATATCTTTAAAATTAATTTTACCATTATTAGCCGCTATTATCGCGGTATCACCTTTAGCTATTGATATGTATCTGCCGGGTATGCCTCAACTTGCCGAGTATTTTTCAACTCAAATGCCGTTGGTACAAAATAGCTTAAGTATTTACTTATTAGGCTATGCGGTTGGCTTGCTAGTTTTTGGTCCTATGGCGGATAAATATTCACGCAGAACCTTAGTAATGATTGGCCTATCAGGCTTTTTAATCACGACAGTTGCGTTAACTTTTACACAAAGTATCGAACAATTCATCACGCTGCGTTTCTTGCAAGCTTTTATCAGCAGTGCCGCAACCGTGGTTGTGCCGGGTATTATTCGTCAACTTTACGGCAAAGATACCGCAAAAGGATTGTCTTATGTCAGCATGATCATGATGTTAGCACCAATGATCGCACCAAGCATTGGTAGTGTGTTATTGCTACATAGCTGGCAAATGATTTTTTATGTATTAGCTGCTTATGCGTTGTTGGTTTTTGTTTGTAGCTTTTGCTATTTACCTGACTTAAAAGTGACTAAATCTGCGATAAGTTATAGTGTTATTGAGCGTTATAAAATAGTGTTTAGTAACCGCACCGCACGTTTTGACTTACTGACATCTATGATGGTGTCGTTAGCTTTTTTTGGCTATATCACCGCGATACCTTTTGTATATTTAACTGTATTCGAAGTCTCTGAATTTACCTTTAGTTTGTTATTTGCTTTGAACGTTTTTGCTTTAATGACCGCACATTTTATTAATACGCGGTTAGTGGTTAAAGTTGGCTCTAGAAAAATGCTGCGCTTTGGTGTTGCGCTTGCGCTTGTTACATCGACCAGCTTATTGCTGGCAAATATTTTTGATTTACCCTTGTATTATCATGTGTTGGCAATATTGCCGTTGATGGGCAGTTTATCGATGATCTCAGTAAACGCCGACGCACTGATCTTGCATGAATTTGCCGAACATGCCGGCACAGCAACAGCAGTTAATGGTACTTTACGTTTTGGTATTGGCGCCTTAGCAGGTCCAATTTTAGCGGTGTTTTATGATGGTAGTGCCTTACCTTTTGCATTATTAATGGCAGGAGCTGTTTATCTTGTGTTGATATGCCAGTTGATACAAAACAAATTAATAGCGAACAAATTAGACATAAAAAAATAGAAAAAATATCTCAGGAGGATGTGTGAAAAATATAGCGGTAATTTTATCGGGTTGTGGTGTTTACGATGGCACTGAAATTCATGAGGCAGTATTAACACTGCTCGCGATTGAGCAAGCAGGTGCGAAATATCGCTGTTTTGCACCGAATATTAATCAACATCATGTTATTAATCATTTAACCGGTGAGGTAATGGTCGAAGAACAACGTAATGTTTTGGTTGAGTCAGCGCGTATTGCTCGTGGCGATGTGGAAGATTTATCTGAATTTTACATTGATGAATTCGATGCCTTAATTGTTCCTGGTGGCTTTGGTGCGGCAAAAAACTTATCAGACTTTGCCATCAACGCCGATGCATTTAAAGTTAATGAACAAGTACTAGCGGCATGCCAAGCATTTGCTAAAGCACATAAGCCTGCAGGTTATATGTGTATTGCACCGGTTATGATCCCAGAAATTTATGGGGAAGATGCGCAAGCAACCATTGGTAGTGATATAGGGATTGCTGAAGCTTTGATGAACGTTGGTCTAGCGCATCGTGATTGCGCCGTTGATGATATTGTTGTCGATAGTAGCCGTAAGCTTGTTTCTACGCCTGCTTACATGTTGGCTACATCGTTAAGTGAAGCGGCAAGCGGCATTAATAAATTGGTAGCAAAAGTCATTAAAATGAGTGACTAAATACATTCTAACTTTAGCGTTTTGGCTGAAGCTAAAATGACAGACCGTATTTCTCGTTAGGATTAATCGTTAATTGATGCGTTTTTTTGCTCTTCAGCCGCTTTTAATTCTACTTGCTGTAAACGCCATTTTTTTCGTTCCGCGTAGTAATGATCCCAAACACAAGGATTACATGAGCCGCCGCCACAACAGTCGTCATCGGCAGGTGGTAAAGGTTTTTCTAGTAATTCAGTCATAGCGTCTTTAATTTCGTTCTATTAATAAAATCATTATAAATAAAAAAAGCTCTGCACGCAGAGCTTTTTTATATCGAATACATGACTAAGCGTTATTCAAGTTCAGAAAGTTTCTTTTCAAGGTAGTGAATATTAGCACCACCATTAACAAAACCTTGGTCATTTAAAATGTCTTTGTGTAAAGCAATATTGGTTTTGATACCATCAATAACCAACTCATTCAAAGCATTACGCATACGAGCCATAGCAACATCACGATTATCACCCCAAGTGATCAATTTTCCGATCATCGAGTCATAATGTGGCGGTACAGAATAATCTGCGTAAATATGAGAATCCCAACGCACACCTAAGCCACCTGGAGAATGAAAACGGGTAATTTTTCCTGGTGAAGGGACGAATGTACGAGGATCTTCAGCGTTTATTCGACATTCAATTGAATGGCCCGATATTTTAATATCGTCTTGTGTATAAGATAACGGTTGACCGGCGGCAACACGGAGTTGTTCTTTAATTAAATCTACACCCGTGACCATTTCTGTTACAGGGTGCTCAACTTGAATACGGGTATTCATTTCAATGAAATAGAATTCGCCATTTTCGTATAAGAACTCAAAGGTACCCGCACCGCGATAGTTAATTTCGATACAAGCATTACAACAGCGCTCACCAATTTTAGCGCGCATTTCTGGTGTAATACCTGGTGCAGGAGCTTCTTCAACGACTTTTTGATGACGACGTTGCATTGAACAATCACGTTCACCTAAATGAATCGCAGCACCTTGGCCATCAGCCATAATTTGTATTTCAACATGACGAGGGTTTTCAAGAAATTTTTCCATGTAAACCATGTCATTATTGAAAGTAGAACGGGCTTCAGATTTCGTTAATTGAATAGATTCAATTAAGTCTTCTTCTCTGCGAACTACGCGCATACCACGACCACCACCGCCACCTGAGGCTTTGATTATTACCGGATAACCGATACGTTTACCGTGTGCTAAGTTTGCCGCATTGTCTTCGGTTAATGGTCCATCAGAACCAGGAACACAAGGAACACCTGCTGCTTTCATTGCTCTGATCGCTGAAACTTTATCGCCCATTAAACGAATACTTTCCGCTTTAGGACCGATAAAGGCAAAACCAGACTTTTCAACTTGCTCAGCAAAGTCAGCATTTTCAGCAAGAAAGCCATAACCAGGGTGAATGGCTACAGCATCAGTAACTTCTGCAGCGGTGATAATTGCTGGAATGTTTAAATAGCTATCTAGCGCCGAAGGCTTACCAATACAAATGGTTTCGTCGGCTAATAATACGTGCTTAAGATTTTTATCGGCTGTTGAGTGAACAGCAACCGTTTTAATGCCAAGCTCTTTACAAGCACGCAATATTCTTAAGGCAATTTCGCCGCGATTGGCGATAACAACTTTATCTAACATGAAAATACCCTTAATGGTTGGGCTTATTCAATGATGAATAGCGGTTGATCAAATTCAATAGCATCTTCGTTTACAGCTAAAATCTGCTTAACTACACCGGATTTATCTGCTTCTATTTGGTTCATCATTTTCATTGCCTCGAGGATACATAAAGTATCGCCGGCATTAACATGCTGACCAACTTCAACAAATGCTGGTGCATCAGGAGAACCTGCTGAATAGAACGTACCGACCATAGGAGAACGAACAATATGACCGGTTACTACTGGAGCTGCCGCTTCTGTTGCAACAGCTGGAGCTGCTGCAAGTGGCGCTTGCTGCATCATAGGTGCTTGCATGATTGTGCCACCACGGCTAATGCGTACTGATTCTTCGCCTTCAGAAATCTCTAATTCGTTAATGCCTGATTCTTCAACTAACTCAATTAACTTTTTAATTTTACGAATATCCATTTGAATACCTTTTTCATTTTTATTAAATTTATGTGTGTGAAACCTAAGTAAATATATTTACTTAAATGTTTATTTATTTTTTGTTAACCAATCAGTGGCACCTGCTAAAGCATATTCATAACCTTTAGCGCCTAAACCACTAATAACGCCTATGGCGATATCTGATAAATATGAGTGTTGTCTGAATGACTCGCGCGCATGTACGTTTGATAAATGGACTTCAATAAATGGGATGTTTACGGATAGTAAAGCATCTCTTAGTGCCACACTCGTATGAGTAAAAGCGGCAGGATTTATTATAATAAAGTCTACTTTCTCAAAGCCTGCATGAATTTTATCAATCAGACAATGTTCAGCGTTTGACTGATGATGGCTCAGCTGTACATTAGTCTTATTGGCAATGTTGGCTAAATTTGCCATAATTTCAGCCAGTGATAATGAACCATAAATTGTAGGCTCACGTTTGCCTAGCATATTTAAGTTGGGGCCATTAAGCACTAAAATGTTAAACTTTGTAGTCATCTTCGGTAAAAACACCTTGTTTGTTAAGTAATGCTAGTATCATGTCATATTTAACTATACGTTTGAATTAAATGAGACTAAAATCTCATGATTAATATCATTTGCCGATTATTATAGTGTTTTCGCAGAATATAGCAGCAAAATACTGGTCTAATCACTTAAGAGAAAAAAATAACGCTATTATTGTTAGGTAAGTGCTAATAAATTTACTAGACTAAACATTGTAGGAATTTTAATTAATTCATTGATTTAACCGATTGCTAAAGATTAGACATTAGTTAAATGTAGTCGAATCGTCTTATGTTAATTACAAGGATGAAATTATTAAAGCTCTATTTTTAAAAGTTGCCGTTGCTATTTTGCTGTTTAGCCCTCAAGCATATGCAATTAATGTTATCTCAAATGTAACGGCTGATACTACATCATTGTCGGTTACTCAGTTACGCCGTATTTATTCTATGCGTCAAGTTCATTGGCAAAATGGTACACCTATTGTTGTCTATGTTTTAGCTAGCAAAAACACGCTTCATCAAACCTTCTGTAAAGAAAAACTACGTCTATTTCCTTATCAACTTGATCGTATATGGCAAAAATTAACATTTTCGGGTTACGGAGTTGCGCCTATTGAAGTTGCGACTCAGCAAGCGCTTATTGAAGCTGTGAAGTCGACTAAAGGTGCTATCGGTTATGTGGAAAATCTATCGGAGGTCAAAGATGTTAACGTCATTAAAATTGATGATTAGACCGTCTCAGTTATCATATTATTATGTCGGCATACTGTGTAACTTGTGTATAGCCATGAGTCTAAGTGCTACTGAAATTAAAAATGAGTCTTTGCAAGTTCATGGTTTTGTAGCTCAAGGCGTTATAGATGCCGACAACAGTAATTATATTAATGATGATGAAAACATTTCGTTAGAATTGACAGAAGTGGGTCTTAATGCGTCATATCAACTTGATGATGATTTTCGTATTGCGGGGCAAGCGGTATACCTTAACGGTGGCAATCGTTATCATCCTGGACTTCGTGTCGATTACCTCCTTTTAGAGTGGGACGCCTTTCATAATGAAGCTTGGCAAGCTAGTTTTTATTTTGGCCGTGTCAAAAACAATCATTGGTTATATTCGAGCACTAGAGATATTCCTTTTGCTCGCCCTTCAATTATCATTCCGCAAGTTGTCTATTTTGATGGCTTTCGAGATATTGCGGTCGGTGGTGATGGTGCCGCGGTCGAGTTAAGTTATAGTGATGACACTTTTGGTGAAATAGATTTCAACTTCAGCAGAGGTAAAAGTGCCATCTCGGATGAACAGGCCGGTATTGTTATCGGTACTTTAGCCAGAGGCACATTAGAACATCACCTTGATACCCAAGCGAGTGTCTATTGGCGCCCACCTTTTTCCCAATGGCGATTTGGCTTGTCAGCGCTAGACTCAAACTTTACTTATGATCGTGTGGAAGTAGATAACCTTTTCGACAGCGATTTTACATTTCAATTTTATACGGCAAATGCCTTGTATGAAGGAGAATTTTGGCAATTAAGTGCGGAGTTATTCCAAGAGCGCTTTGTTACTGAGGGATTTTACTTTCCAGGCTTTCATCGTGACGAAATAGGGCAGGGTTTCTATGTTCAGGCAAGTTATAAACTAAAAAAAGACTTTTCATTATTAACCCGACATGAACAATTTTACGCTAATAAAGATGATAAAAACGGCAGTAAGTTATCACAAAGTACGGGCGGGCTATTGCCGGCATACTTTGGCTTTCATAACGATACTATGATTGGTCTCTCGTATGATCTAACAAGCAACTCCCGTATTAATGCTGAATATCATTGGATGGAAGGAGGTGCTCGGTTATCACCCATTACACAACCTGATCCCGTCGCTAATGCGAGTAAGTATTGGCAAGTTTGGGCTGTACAATTTATGTATTGGTTTTAATAATGAAAAGTAAATTTGTTAGCGTCTCCGCCAAACTTTTTATGTTGGTAGTCAGTGCATTATTATTATTGAGCTTGTCTATTTCTATGCTATCGGTTGCGCGACTAGATCAAGAGTTCACTCAATATCAAAGTACTAAACTACGCCAAGGTAACGCACAATTTTACATGCAAAGTCGTATTGTTAGAGAACAAGTGCGTATTTGGTTGGAGTCTTTTACCGATCTTATTCAGCTAAAGAAACAAACTAATTTTAAGCTCGCCGCTAATGCTCTAGAACAACAATTTGATGCATTACAAATAAACCATAATGTAGAAGCATTATGGCTAGTATCTAGTGATCTTCAACCTATATATCAATCTGAGCCATTGTCCAAACAAGTAGTTGAAAGCATGAGTAGAGTAAGTGAAAGCTTTGCTCCCGATGATTACCTAAATTGCGAACAACAATGCCAGCAATTAGTATCAATACCAATATTAAATGCACAAGGGGAAATGGCGGTAGTCACCATGGCAGTATCATTTGTTGATGTGATTTATGCTATTAATCAGGCATTAGAAAATCAAGTTGCTATTGTCGCTTTTGATAAATCGCAAGCGGTGACGTTAGCCCAAGCAAAAATTATTACTTCGTCTGCTACATTACTAATGGAGGCTCTTTTTGCTCAAGCAAAAGACGAAAAAGTGGCTTTGTTATCTAACGTTAAAGCAGATGGATTGCAGGTGGAGTACGACAGTAAAAGTTATTTAATTAATTTATTGCCGTTAGCCTCATCAACCTCGCAAGATTTTTATATGGCTCAAGTTGACGATGTCAGTTCTTTCACCAAGAAATATCAAGCGTATCGCACGCAATTTATTATGTCAGCACTCGCCATTTTTATTATTCTCGCTTTTTTAGTGCATTTTGTTGCAGGGCCTTTTACCAAAAGGCTTATGGTGCTTTCAAACCTATTACCTTTATTGGCTCGTAAGGAGTTCGATCAATTTAGAGAAGTAAAAATAATACAATCGAAGGTTTTTTCAGATGAAATTGATGTATTGATTAGTGCGACAACTGATTTGAGTTATGAATTAGAGCAATTAAACCTTGAAGTGACGCAAAAAACGAAAGAATTAGAGAATATTGCGATGTACGATCTGCTTACAGGGCTACCTAATCGTAATATGTTGAATTACCAGCTACACAAATTACTAAATAATGCCGTTCATATGAGCAGTAATATTGGTATTTTGTTTTTAGATTTAGATGATTTTAAAAAAGTAAACGATAGCCATGGTCATGGAGAAGGCGATAATTTACTCATTGAAGCAGCTAACCGCATCAACCTGAGTGTTAGTGGCAGTGATCTGGTTTGTCGATTTGGCGGTGATGAATTCGTGATTCTGTTAGCGAGTAATACCTCTATTGAAGGCGCAGAAAATTTAGCTAAAGCGATATTAAAGAGTTTCCAACAGCCGATAAAAATTAATACTGGCTTGTTCTATGTCACGAGTAGTATTGGTATCGCTATGACTGATGGTAGCTTAATACAGTCAAGTGAACTGATCAGCCATGCAGATATTGCCATGTATGAAGCAAAAGATAATGGTGGTGATCAGTACTTTATCTACCATGGTGATATGTTACAACGAGTCGCCCATAGAGTGATGATGGAAGGGGAAGTAAAACAAGCACTTGCTAAAGGGCAGTTCAGTTTAAGCTTACAGCCTCAATTGGTCGCAAAAACTAATAAAATCCATGGTTTTGAAGCGTTGTTACGATGGCAGCATCCCGAACGTGGGATGGTTTCTCCGGATGACTTTATTCCTATTTTAGAAAACTCAGAGCATATGCTTGATCTTGGTTACTGGGTTATTCGCCGTTGTTTTGAGCTATATCAGGATATGCGAGATATTGGCTTGAGCGATATAATCATAGCGATTAACTTATCTGCGGCGCAGTTCTCAGATGTAAAATTGCTTGGATATTTAAAAGCACTGCTTGAAGAGTTTGACCTTAAAGCGGAAAATTTTGAGCTTGAATTAACTGAACAAACGTTAGTGAAAGATATTGATAAAGCGATAGGCACTATGGATGCGCTGCGCGAATTAGGCTTTAGTTTTGCTATAGACGACTTTGGTACCGGCTATTCATCGTTAGCGTACTTAAAACGTATGCCGGTTGATGTTATTAAAATAGACCGTAGTTTCGTTTTTGGTATGTTAGAAAACAATGCTGATTTTCAAATTATTATGTCGACAATCGCTATGGTGAAAAACTTGGGTTTAGTGGTTATTGCCGAGGGTGTTGAAACAAAGGCGCAGTTACGTAGTTTAACGGATCATGACTGTGATCTGATCCAAGGTTATTATTTCTCTAAGCCTATTCCGGAGGCTGACTTGTTTGACTTTATTAGCCGTGAAATTGTTGACGGTCACTGGAAGGTAGCTGTGAAACCAGACCCCACAGTTTATTGATAAGCGGATGAGTCCAATTGTATATTTTTACAAGTGACTTCATACTTTAATCATTAGCCAATGCTTATACGAAAAAAGCGCCGAGAGGCGCTTTTTAACATTAACATTAACATTAACATTAACATTAACAATAACGTTACTTAGAAAAGGTTTCACTCACATGACGTGAGAAATCATCGGCACCCATAAAACCTGTTACTCGGCGTTGTGTTAGTTCTTTACCGTTTTTATCAAAGAATAAAATTGATGGTAAACCAAAAACTTCAAAATGAGACATCAGCTCAACACTGTCTTTTGAGCCGGTATCAGTTAAATCTAACTGCAATAACAATGAGTCTGAAAGCTCTGCTTGTACGTTAGCTTCGAAAAATGTGTATTCTTCAAACTCTTTACAAGCAACACACCAATCAGCATATAAATCAACCATCACAGTTTTACCTTCTGCATTAGCTTTTGCTATCGCTTGATTCATTTCCGCTAAGTTCTTCACATGTTCAAAACCATGCACGTTAGCTTGTGCAGATACTGCAACATTGCTTGTCGGATAAATCAGTTGATAAGCCTTATTAGCACCGATAAAGAATACTAAGAAGATAATGATACTGCGTAAGCCGAAGCCGAATGTTTTAGCTGAATCTTGGTTGACGGTATAAAAATAGCCCGCTGTTGCCAAAATAAGCACAGCCCAAAGCACGTCGATAACAAGCACAGGTAAAAAACGTTCTAATAAAAAGATAGGTACAGCGAGTAGCAATAGGCCGAATATATTCTTAATCACATTCATCCAGTTACCAGCTTTAGGCAGCAATTTGCCGCCGGAACTACCTAACACTAATAACGGTAAACCCATACCTAAACTTAAAGCATATAATGCTGAAGCGCCGAGCAATATATCACCTGATTGCGAGATATATAATAATGCACCAGTTAATGGCGCTGTAGTACAAGGAGAGGCAACCAAACCTGAAATAGCACCCATCACTAACACACCAACGTAAGAACCACCTTTTTGATTGCTGCTAACTTGGTTTAGCTTGTTTTGCCAGCTACTTGGCAAAGCCAAATTAAATATGCCAAACATAGATAAAGCTAAAAAGATGAATAAAGCACTTAAGGCAATTAATACGATTGGATGTTGGAACATCGCTTGAAATTGTGCACCAGCAATGGCAACAACAATACCCAGCAGGGTATATGTAACAGCCATGCCTTGTACATAAGCAAAAGATAAAGCAAATGCTCGTTTTGTTGACAGTTTGTCACCTTGGCCAACAATAATACCGGTTAAAATAGGGTACATAGGAAAAACACAAGGAGTGAATGATAACAGTAAACCGCCGATGAAAAATGCAGCTAAGGTTAACCAAACATTATCGCTTTGCAGCATATCAGCTAACTGATGTTGCTCACTGCTGTTTGAAGAAGCACTGACAGGTTTATTCGAATTTAAAGTATCAGTTTCTGGTGGTGAGATATTTGCGCCTAAAGCGTTTAATACATTTTGTGCATCACCAGTTGAGCTAACGGCTAAAGCAACATTGCTTAAATCGATGGTTTTTTTGGTTGGTGGATAGCACAAGCCTTTTGTTGCACAACCTTGGTAGCGCACCGTAACACTGGCATCAGCATTAGCTTGTTCAATATCAATAGTGAAGGATATTTTATTAGTAAATATTTGCTGAACACCGAAAAACTCATCTTCATGGTGTTCACCCTCAGGTAAATCGACCGGCACAATCGTGGCATTTTCCGTAGAAAATTTAAATTGATGACGATATAAATAGTAACCGTCAGCAATATTAAAGCTGACTTGTAGTTTATTTTTTTGTTGATGGAAATCAAAAATGAACGCTTCATCAACTTTTAAAAACTCATTATCGTTACTAAATAATGAAGAAGGAGTGCTAAAAATTGAATCTTGGGCACTGGCTAAAGGAGGAGTAGCAAAAGATAAGCTAGCAAGGATTAACCAAAAAACAGCAACAATTTTTTTCATAATCGTTATTTTAAAGACTCATTGATCCAGTTCAAATATTGATGATCGCCTTGCTGGATGTTCAACGCGATAACTTCAGGAGTGTCGTACGGGTGTAGTTGTCTAATTCTATCATTAAGTAAATCAAAGTTTTCTGATTTACTTTTAATAAATAACTGTACTTCCGTCTCACTGACTACATTTTCTTGCCAACGATAAACCGAGATAATATTCGGTAAAATATTAATACAGGCAGCAAGCTTTTCTGTTACTAGTTGTTCTGCAATACTTTGCGCAATCACTATAGTTGGGCATGTGCATAATGTTACTTGGTACATTATCAATAAAACCTTAATGAAAACTTAAGTTATCGCAATTTAACTGGCCATTGTTTTAACACAAATAGCTAACCAGTTTACGCTAATATTTTTTCATGAGTAAATAATATCAATTCAAATAGCACTACTCATTCTGAAAAGCAGATAAAAACTAGCGTGGTTGAAAAAGACCTGTTAACCCCCATATTAGTTTCATTAAAGATTTTTAGGAGCTGCTATGTTTCGCCTTTTATTTGTACTATTTATTATTATCCCAGTGATTGAAATTTTTGTCTTAATGCAAGTAGGTGCCATTTTAGGTGTGTGGCCAACGATTGCAATGGTAATTTTTACCGCATGGCTAGGCGCAAAATATGTTCGTCAACAAGGGCTTTCAACCTTAAATTCAGTGCAAACAAAAATGGCCCAAGGGCAAATGCCGTCAGATGAAATAGTAACAGGCTTACTATTATTAGTTGCCGGTATGTTTTTAGTAACTCCTGGCTTTGTTACTGACTTTCTTGGTCTAAGTTTATTAATACCTGCTGTTCGTAATGCAATTGTTGGCAGTGTTAAAGCGCACCTAGTAACGGGGGCTGCAAGTAGCCAACATTTTGAGTTTCATGGTCAAGGTAACGTCTATGATCAAGATGATTTTACTGCTCAACAAGAAAGCCCATTTCAAGAACAAATTCAACCACCACAGAAAGGTCAAACTTTAGACGGTGAATTTGAGCGTAAAGATTAAAATATTATCTAAGATGGGCTTGTGAAGTTTTATTTAATCCCCATCTCTGAATCAACAAAATTAAAATCCTTAATTTTTTATTAAATTGAACACCTCAGGAGAAAGAAATGAGTATTCGTCCATTACACGATCGTGTGATCATCAAACGTACAGAAGTAGAATCAAAGTCTGCTGGCGGTATTGTATTAACAGGTAGCGCTGCTGAAAAATCAACACGTGGTGAAGTCGTTGCTGTAGGCAAGGGCCGAATTCTTGAAAACGGTGACGTGCGCGCATTAGACGTAAAAATTGGCGACAAAGTAATCTTCAGCGAAGGTTACGGCATGAAAACTGAAAAGATTGATGGTGAAGAAGTATTGATCCTTAGCGAAGCTGATATTTTAGCTATCGTTGAGTAATAGATAGACTTGCATCTAGATTCAGTCGTATCAGTTACAAAATTGATGCATTAACGAGTTAACTGAATCGAACACAAAATAAATTGTCGGTCGAACATAAGTTCGGCCAGCTAACAGAATATAGGAAGACAAAAAATGGCTGCAAAAGACGTATTATTTGGTAATGACGCACGAGCAAAAATGCTACGTGGCGTAAATGTTTTAGCTGACGCTGTAAAAGTAACATTAGGTCCTAAAGGCCGTAATGTTGTTCTAGACAAATCATTTGGTGGTCCAGTGATCACTAAAGATGGTGTTAGTGTTGCTAAAGAAATCGAATTAGAAGACAAATTCGAAAACATGGGCGCACAAATGGTGAAAGAAGTTGCTTCTAAAGCCAATGACGAAGCCGGTGACGGTACTACAACGGCAACTGTATTAGCACAAGCGATTGTAAACGAAGGTTTAAAATCTATTGCTGCTGGCATGAACCCAATGGACCTTAAACGTGGTATCGACAAAGCAGTTATTGCTGCTGTTGAAGCACTTAAAGGTTTGTCACAAGAATGTAGCGACAACAAAGCCATTGAGCAAGTAGGTACTATCTCTGCTAACTCTGACGAAACTGTTGGTAAAATCATTGCAACAGCAATGGAAAAAGTAGGCACTGAAGGTGTTATTACTGTTGAAGAAGGTCAAGCATTAACAGATGAGCTAGACGTTGTTGAAGGTATGCAGTTCGACCGTGGTTACCTTTCTCCTTACTTCATCAACAACCAAGAAAGCGGTAGTGTTGAATTAGAAAACCCATTCATCCTAGTTGTTGACAAAAAAGTATCTAATATTCGTGAATTACTAACAACACTTGAAGGTGTTGCTAAAGCGGGTAAGCCACTACTTATTATTGCTGAAGATGTTGAAGGCGAAGCACTAGCAACATTAGTGGTTAACAACATGCGTGGTATCGTAAAAGTTGCTGCTGTTAAAGCACCAGGTTTTGGCGACCGTCGTAAAGCAATGTTACAAGACATCGCGACATTAACTAAAGCGACTGTGATTTCTGAAGAAATCGGTATGGAGCTTGAAAAAACTACATTAGAAGACCTAGGTCAAGCTAAGCGTGTAGTTATTTCTAAAGACAATACAACGATCATCGATGGTATTGGCGAAGAAGCTGAAATCCAAGCACGTGTTGCACAAATTCGCGGTCAAATTGAAGATTCTTCTTCTGACTACGACAAAGAAAAATTACAAGAACGTCTAGCTAAATTAGCTGGCGGTGTTGCGGTTATCAAAATTGGCGCAGCAACAGAAATGGAAATGAAAGAGAAAAAAGCACGCGTTGAAGATGCATTACATGCAACTCGCGCAGCAGTAGAAGAAGGTGTTGTTGCCGGTGGTGGTGTTGCACTAGTACGTGCTGCTGATGCAATTAAAGACTTAGAAGGCATCAACGAAGACCAAACTCACGGTATTAACGTTGCTATTCGTGCTATGTCAGCTCCTTTACGTCAAATCGCAACTAACTCAGGTGACGAAGCCTCAGTAGTGTTGAACGAAGTACGTACTGGCGGTACAGGTAACTACGGTTACAATGCAGCTAACAGCACTTACGGCGATATGTTAGAAATGGGTATTCTTGACCCAACTAAAGTAACACGTAGCGCATTACAATTTGCTGCCTCAGTTGCTGGCTTAATGCTAACAACAGAAGCAATGATCACCGACGCACCAGTGAAAGATTCTGGTGGTGCTATGCCTGATATGGGCGGCATGGGTGGTATGGGCGGAATGGGTGGAATGATGTAATTTATGCTTGATTAAATTGCCTACTTCTTCGTTGCTTTATTACTTGTTTAGAAAATACTAAACGTCGCAAGTAAAGCGCCTTGAATTAAACAATTTACTCGGCGCATAAATAGCATTAGCTACTTAACGCTTTAAAATATAAAAACCTGCTTCGGCAGGTTTTTTGTTTTTAGGCGAGAATACGGCTTAACCTTAAAGGAGATCGTGTGATATTCGAAGGTTATGTAAGAGTGTTTAGTGCAAAGGGAATCGCTATCGTTGCTGAGCGGTTACTGCAAAGTAGAGCAAGGGAATTGTTCGTCTACATTATATGTGTTCCTATTCGCATAAGCCGTTTTCAAGTATCAGTCCGATGCTAAGTATCATCATGAACTTTGTCTCCGCTTCTCAAAGTTGAATTATACGCATATAATGCGCATGATATGATTGTTGGATGACTGGAGAGTTAATTATGAATATTACTTTAGGCAAAGAATTCGAAAGAAGAATTACAGAGAAAGTCTCTGATGGCTTATATACCTCAGCGAGTGAAGTGATCCGTGATGGATTGAGGTTGTTATTTGAAAAAGATGCAGCTAAAAATCAACAGCTTGAAATATTACGCGAAGAAGTCGCTAAAGGTTTTGAACAGCTAGCTGCGGGCGAGTTGTCAAATCACAATGTCATGGATATATTTGAACAAGCTTCTCTTCCAGTAAATAAACAGTCTGATAGTAAGCGCGACAATGCCAACCTATAGGCTTTCTCCTTTAGAGGAATTAAGCGGACACCGACTCTAAAAATTTACTCAATATAAAGTTAGAGTGGGTGTCCGCTTAATTTCCGCTTAATTTCCTTGTCTATTTTTGATGATTATTCATTAACAAGTTAAATTATTCTCTCCCTTGCAACTTTTCTTACGTAATAATAGCTCTCTTAATCAAATAGCAAAGGCCACAATGCGCTACTGCATTATCTTGGGTATTAGGTTATGTAACGACTTTAGATACATTTAAATGACAAAGCGTAGATATTGTACAGTGCTGCATTCGTTCATACTGTCGCCATTGAACTAACAGAGAGAAAGTTATGAACGTATTAAATAAAAAAGTAATCCCACTTATTGCTGTATTGTTAATGTCTACAGGTTGTGCTGTGCAAAATGATAGAACAGAACTAGGCGCTGTAGGCCTCTCCTATCATTCGGATATTACTGAGAATGATGATGGTAGTTATTATGCGGAAGTAGAGACCGCGCTATTTAGAGGAAGGATTACTGGAGCCGAAGCACTAGTCATAAAAGATGCCACAGATAGATGTAGTAGCTTAGGTAAAACAATGAAGATCATTAAAAAAGAAACCGGATCACATCTTTTGATTAACGGGGTTGCACGATTGACCTTTAGCTGTCATTAAGGTTACACAAACAAGCTTGAGAGGATTAACTCTCAAGCTTGTTTGAGGCCGTATATGGAGAAATTTGCACGTACAGCTCTTAGGAGATGGGCGGCTAGTAATAATTACTCCTTACCTGATATTTTGCACTTTATTAAAAAGCTCACATCGGTGAGCTTTTTTGACAATAAATTATGAAAATTATCAGGCCACCCATAATAACTTTTATATATTTCAACAAAAAAACAAACTTGATCATTGTCATAAAAAATCTTCATTCCTAGCTCTTATAACCCTAAGTCTGACAGTTCAGGATGATCATCTGGGCGACGTCCTTGTGGCCAATGAAATTTTCGTTCCGATGCCGTTATGGCTAAATCATTGATGCAGGCAAACCTATTCATCATCAGGCCGTTGTTATCGAACTCCCAGTTTTCGTTGCCATATGAACGAAACCAGTTGCCATTTTTATCTTGCCATTCGTAAGCATATCGCACGGCAATGCGGTTATCGGTAAAGGCCCATAACTCTTTGATTAAGCGATACTCTAATTCCTTTTCCCATTTTGCTTTCAGGAAGCTTTCTGCCTCTTGTCGACCATCAACAAAGCTAGTTCGATTTCGCCATTGAGTATCTAGGGTGTAGGCCAACGCTACTTTTTCTGCGTTGCGGCTGTTCCATCCGTCTTCTGCTAAGCGTACTTTCTGACGTGCAGTTGTTTCATTAAATGGTGGTAGTGGCGGTCTAGTCGACATAAATATTTCCTTAGTGTGGGTCAGTATATACCCAAACCACTTGAAGATGCCGTTTCAGAGCTAAGCTAGGAAATCAGATCAAGGCGCAGCACGAAGACAAGGGTTATTCCCTTATCAAGTGCTGCAACGCGGAGCTGGTTTTCTAGCTTAGATCCCTTCGGGCAAGGCGATAAAGGGGTATCTCCGGCGTTATTGATTTCGACAATGGAACAACCATTCTCCTCAATCAATGCCTTGGTGCTAACCCTTTCTCGACTTGCTGAATCCTGTATCTTCAAGTGGCTTGGGTATATAACTCTAAAACAAGATGGTCAGTGCCTTTTGCAGGTACGGCGCAGCAGATGAGCACTTCGTTTTTAGCAATGTCAGCACTTGGCTCTGTTCTATAAGTAACGGTTCCGGCGTGTAGCTTAACTGCACATGAGCCACAATTGCCGTTCCGGCAGCTGTAAGGTGGCGACAGTCCTTGCTCTTCGGCTAACTCTAATAGTGTCGCACCGCCTTTATGCCATTGCTGCTTAATGCTGGCGTCGCGAAATTCTACTATCGATGTTTCAGCCTCTTCAGCCATGTCATTTTGAAGGGTTATGCGTTTTAAAGTTGAAGGACCAAACGTTTCGGCAAAAATGTATTTATCGGCAACGCCGAGCTCAAGCAAGATGTCATACATCGCTTGCATAAAGCTTTCAGGGCCACATAAAAAGTAATCGCTTGCCTGAATTACCTCTAGACTTCTCATATTTTCTAGTAAGGTTTGTTTGGAAATTCTTTTGCCAATAACGGGGTAATAAGCAATGCTTTTATCCGTCGCCGACTCTAATTGCTTGAAGTGATCATAGAAAGCAAGTTGTGCTTTTGTTTGAGCCGAATGAAATATATTAATGTGCCTTGTATAGCGTGTTCTAATGCCTTCGACATAACTTTGCTGCGCCATTGAAATCATCGGTGTGATACCTACACCACCGGCTAATAATACCGCAGGTCGTTTGACTGAGGTGTCTAGCCAAAAATTTCCTTGCGGGAATTTCGCTTCAATGAGCTCGCCAATAGCTAGCTTATGGTGTAAATGTAATGATGCTAGACCGTGCTCTTGGCGCTTTACTGAAATGCGGTAAAGCGCATCATGTGGCGAACTCGATAATGTATAATTACGAATAAGCCAATTGTTTGTATTCGCTATCACTGAGCTATTACCTAAATTGCTTTCTAAGCGAATAGTTAAGTGTTGGCCTGCTTTAAAGGGCACAAGTTCGCCTTTATCGTGTTTTTCTAGATAAAAGGATCGAATGTCAGTTGTTTCATCAATGATCTTAACGATCCTAAATGAATGCCACATACTCGACTGCTTTTGTGCCAATTCAAGTTGTTTAGCTTGCGCCC
Organism: Cognaticolwellia sp.; assembly: GCA_049642265.1. Taxonomy (GTDB): domain Bacteria; phylum Pseudomonadota; class Gammaproteobacteria; order Enterobacterales; family Alteromonadaceae; genus Cognaticolwellia. Next base: position 52,936 of record JBAROR010000084.1, read on the forward strand.
AATCACCGGTTAACAATGAGTTAGGTGAGTATTCGACTAGGCTGGCTCTGAAAGGTAAGGCATTTTTAATACTCAGTCCTTGCTCGACAATAAATTGCCAACCGCGCTCTGCACCTTTGAATGAATGAAGCAGAGGGTCATGTTCTGACAGTATTGCTACTCGTCCAGATAGGAATAATAAATCACCGGTTTCAAAGTTAGGGAAGAGTAAGCCTGCCTTCGGATTCAGTAAGAAGTTGCCCATGGTATTAAAGAAGTTGTTCCCAGCGTAATCAGGAATGGTCAGGGTATCGCCATCTACAGCGACAAAACCTGATTTTCCACCACGATGCGATACGTCTACGCCTTCGACATTTTTCGTATTTTCGCTGTTAACAGCGCTAGCGACAAAAAAAGTATCAGACTGGGAAATTACGCTTTTTGTATCACTATCTAATGTTTTAAAATACGTTTTTTCCGCTGTCGCATTGTCAACTTGACGAAAGTCACGCGTTTGAATGTACTGTGGACAATTACCAAATGACTGATCGACTTTAACGCTAAAGCATTGTTCTGTAACGGCTGTTATTCGCGCATTTAAGCGGTTTCGTCTTCGCGTTGGTATTTCAATGCCCAAAAAGCCTAATGGCCGACCAAGTTTTAGTGAGCTTGATAAAGGATCGCCAGTGATCGGTGTGGCTTTAATATCAAGGCTGGTAGGTGTTGTGGAATTCATAAAGCCAGGTGAACCCGGTAAAATAGAGGCCCAAGGTCTGCCTGCTTCGTCGACGCTACCAACAACCACAAAAGGCAGTTTGGCAAAAAAGTCACGGTGTTGCTCAGGCAAGTAGGAACGAATAACTTTGCGGCCAATAGTCGCCATTGCATCGGCTTTGCCCACTCGCTGTTGCATGGCTTTTTCACCTGAATGAAAAGGTGACTTTTCTGATGCATTAGACATATTGGCCTCAAATTTCGTTAAATACTCTTAAATGACTGAGCTGCTAAATACTGTGCGATTAAGCGGTTAAGTTATTTAGCAAGCAGGCCAATTTCAGTGGTTGGCATCGCTACAAAGCCATCTAAAGCTTCAATATTTTTCAAAAGACGTTGAACGTTAGGGTAAGGCGATAACGATACATTGCCTTCTGGTGCATGGGCGGTGTAGCTATAAATGGCAATATCAGCGATTGTTGGTGTGTTACCAACAAGAAACTCACGACCTTGCATGTGCAGGTCTAATTGGCCGAGTGCTTTTGCGGCTATCTCCATTGTGTACTCGACATTTATTGGCGCATTAAATACGGTGATCAACCTTGCTGCTGCAGGTCCAAAAGCTAGGCTGCCAGCCGCTAAGGTGAGAAACTTTTGAATTTGGGCTTCAACAAACGGATCATTAGGTAAAAATGTTGGCGCATATTTTTTCGCTAGATAAACCAAAATCGCATTTGAGTCAGATACAACCACATCACCATCTTCAATAACCGGTACTTGACCCAGCGGGTTTAGGGCGAGAAAAGGCGCTTCTTTGTGCTCACCTGCAGGTAAATCGATTAAATTTACTTGGTGTTTAATACCCGCTATCGCAGCAAATAATACAACTCGATGGGCGTGTCCTGATAGGGCAAAGCTATGAATTTTTACAGTGTTCGACATGATTAATTCCTTGAGATTGGGTAGGTAAAGTTGCTCGTTGTCTTGTGAGTTAAATAGTAGAGATAATGTTGTGTGTAGACAATATAGTGAAATATAGAATTACTATGTACAATATGTTCATAAAGGTGGTACTAACCACAATCAAAAAGAGTAATCGTGATGGACACCATTGATGGCATGCGTACTTTTGTTGCTGTGGCTAAGCAAAAGTCATTTACCAGCGGTGCTAAACTTATTGGCATTAGTACGAAACTGGCCAGCAAATACATTGGCCAGCTAGAAGAACGGCTTGACGCACAGCTATTTCACCGCACAACGCGTAGTGTGACATTAACGGAAACAGGGCAGGCTTACTTTCTAAAATGTGTACCGGTATTAGAGCAATTTGCTGAACTTGAAGATGTTGTTCAGCAGGGGCAGTCTGAACTTGCTGGCGTGATAAGAATAACCGCACCGACCGGCTTTGGCAGCACTAAACTCGTTGAGGCGTTAGCTCCCTTTCAAAAAATGCACCCGAAAGTGAGTATCGATATGCGTTTGTCTGACCATATTGTCAGCATAGTGGATGAAGGAATTGACTTAGCTATTCGCTTTGGCAAATTAGAAGACTCAACCATGATCGCCAGAAAGCTTATGGATATGCGTATTGTCGTATTTGCTTCACCAGATTATTTAGCTGAATTTGGCAGGCCGAAACATCCGAGCGCTTTATCGACTCATAACTGTCTTTTACAACAGTTTAGTATTGAACCTCATCATTGGCAGTTTAAAATTGCTGGCGAGATGAAGTCTTATCCGGTGGTGGGCTCGTATAGCGCAAACTCACCTCGTGCCGTTGCTCACATGGCGGCGGCTGGATTAGGAATTGGCGCGGCCCCTGCGTATGTGGTGGAGTCGTATATAAAAGAGGGCTCGTTAACGTTATTATTTGAAGATAACGAAGCACGCATTATTCCGTTGCATGCGGTATACCCGTCGGGCAGGCATTTACCTAAACGCATTCGAGCATTAATAGAGCATTTAGCTATGGTGTTTAAAGCATCCTCGCTTGGGCCTCGAAATTAAAACGCTTTAAACACAGATGTCAGTTTATCTATTTTGTAGGCGATTATAATCAAACAGTCCGGCTTTGAAAGGGTGCTGTTTTTTATTGTCAGCATGCACGGTGTCGCTGTGTTGCCAGAAGTTTGGATCGGTTCGGCGAATCGCGTATTTATCCATTAACTTTTCATAATCTGCTTTAGTACGTAATGCCAACACTGACTCAACATAATTCGACACTTGTGATTCGTCAATATTGATAAAAACGTCAGGATAAGCTCCCACCAAACCATGTGTCACGGTAATTCTATCTTGCTCAGGTAAGCGATTGTTATCTTCACTGAGTAAGCTGGTGATGTTGCTATGACTATTGTTTCTAAGCACAGTGTAATAATGCGCTTTTTTAGCACCTTGTATTGATAAAAAGCTGATCTGTGGCAGTAAAGTGGTTGGCCCACCAACCAAGTCTTGTAACCTGTCTAACGCTTGGCGATGACTGCTAGGTGTTTCTTCACTTGATAAATTATTTTCTGTCGCTAATACAGGGGCAAGTTTTTGCTGTAATAACTGATACAACTCTTGTTTGTATTGCGTGGTTTTATATTCAATGCCAGAAGGCTGAGAGAATAACTTATGTGGGGCAAGTAAGTACTCTTTCTGACTGTCTGATACGCCTTGATACCATTGGTTGATTTCGGTTTTTCTTGTTTCTGGTGGTAGTAGTGCCAGAAAGTTGAACTCACCTTCTATACGTAAAAAATCCATATATAAACGAGTATTTAATTGGTGACCAATATTGCCATAAACATCAAATCCTGCGGCTAATAAATAATGAATGCGCTCTAATAAGCCATAATCAATTACCCATGATGTTTGCGGTGGACGTCCGACTAAACCTTTAATTACCGTAGCCGAGTCAATATGTCGAAAAATAGTTAATGCTGCATTAGGATTATCACCGTCGCCAGCCCAAATTTGATCAGTCGTTAAATGCTCGCCACCAGGAAAGGCTTTATTCATGGTGATGGCTTTATTGTGCATGAACTTTCGTTGCAATTTAGAGTATTTTAACCAGTTAGCTATGATGTAGGCATTACTTTCAGCTGCCGAGGGGAGGGCTAATTGATCTTGCTGTGCGTTATAAAATGCCGAGTGCTCCTTCGCATTTTTTTCATTAGGATTAACAAAAAACACCCAAAAGTGATCATTAATTACATTTAAAGCTACTTGGCCTCGACAGACCGGACTTTTAATGAAATTCATGATGGTAAACTCTGCTTCTTCAAGTAGGAATTTATAACGCGCGATGGAAGGAATTTCTTCAAAAGCTTTGAATGGATTAGAAGCAACTTCTGGCTTATACGAAGGTAAACGTGTGACTTGATAATTGTCTTGTAAAAATAATTGGGTATATTTTTCTAGTCGCTCGCTGTTTAAAGCATATGGCATATGTGTTTTTTCTAAGATAGTGCCACGTTCGCGCCAAAGTCGGTAATAAACACGTTCTACGCCAGGATCGTCGTAAGGTCGGCGCGTGGCAATAATATCAATGGCTTGTCCCGGTGGTGTTGTTGATCGCACAACTTTAAAGAATTCTCCTGCAGGTAACTCAGAGAAATAAAGATGGGCAATAAACCAATGCTCGTACAAATAACGACTGACCAGTTTTTCTTTTAAGCTATCACCATTTAAAAAGTTTTCCCACAGTGTCACTTGCTCACTATAAGTATTATCTAATGGTGCTTTCGGTGCCATTTTTGCACCACTGCGTAACCAATCTTGTAAAATTTTATCTTCTGGAGCTGAAAGTGCCGGTAAGCCAAAAGGCATGCCCCAATCGGGATAATTTGCTACGTAGTTGTCCATTTCAACGTCAGTTGGGCATTGTTGTTGTCGATCTAACGCGAAGTTAAATTGTTTAGGTAAAAGCTTACCTTGAGGTAGTGGGTGTTGTTGTTTAAGAGTTAGTAATCTTGCCATAACACCGGTTGTTTGATTAAGTTCAGGGCTTTGTTGGCGTTCATTAATTACAGGATAAAAACCATTGTTGCGCCAAGCGGCGGTGCTGTCTTGATCAATAAACAAGCGCTGCGGTGTTTCTGCAATTAAACGCGTGCCGTCATAGACTAATGTTTTACTTGCGCCACGGTCGATGCCTTCTGGGGCCGATAATTTTAATTGGCAAGGGGCATCGTAACAGCCATGACAAACCACACATCTATTTTCAATGATCGGTTGCACTTGCTCATGATAAAAGGCTGCAGGGCTCGAATCATCGAGCACCATACGTTGTTGAGGCTCTGCTATGCCAAACAGGTTATCAAAGTGGTTATTTGCAATAATGGCACAGCCGCCCAGAATTATGATGATAACCATGAGTACAACAGTTTTTGATTTTGGAAAAATTTTCATAGGGGAGATTCTACTGTTACGTTGGCGTAATATAAATTTAATAACCGGCCAATATAACAGATTGGCAAGGCTAAAGGCTATAGCAATGAACTTTGAGCGCATAGAGCGCGCAAAGAATGAGTCAAAAATTGCTTGCGAAGAGAGTTTTGTTAATAGCTATAAAATTAATTTATTTTATAGCTATTGGTCTTGATCAGAAAAGATATTAGTAACGTACATGCCGTTACTGTCAATGCGCTTATCAGCGAAATCAAGCTTGAAGGAGCGCCTGTCGATAAAGCCTGACTTAATGACTCACTTGCTGCAGTATTGTAAGTTTCTGATGCAAGGTATCAGTAAAAGCGGCAGATGCGTCGGCCAAGAAGGTTAAATATACCGCTGTTAATACTTGTGTTCTGTATTCTGCTAAGTTTATGTAGCCATTTATCCAGTCATGGCGGGCAAGTCGTTGGCCACTGAATAACTGTTTAGCCAATACTTCTTGATCTACACGGCCAAGAAGGTAGCCATTCTCCCGTGCTTTTAAACATACCTCATTCGCGATACTTAATGATTTTCTAAATATGCCTGCTGGGGAGTCATGCTCGAAAAGTTTTGCTCGCTCACCTGCTAAAAATGCCGCTCTATAAAATGATTCGTCTTGTTTGTAGAGTGCTAACAGGTTATCGATAAAAGTTTCTGCAGTGTCGATAGGATCTTTTAAATCAGGTTGTACTAAAGCGTCTTGAATACGTATAACCATTTCTTCAACGAGTTCTTGAAAAATATCTATTTTTTTTCCGAAAAGGTTATGAATAGTCGGAATGGTTACTTCGGCTATATTGGCGAGTTCACTAATGGTGAAGTCGTCAAAGCCACGCGTACAAATTAATTCTCTAGCAATATTTAGAATATTATTTCGTCGACGTAATTTATTTGCTTGTCTCGCAACGGTTCCCCTTTGCACTGCTTGGACACTCATTAGTTCTACCTTTAAATCATTTTTTTTGATTATACATTAAAGTTTATTTACCGGTAAATTTTACTGTTAGTAAAATTTAGTTTGATCGTAGTTTTTATTGGTAGTAAAGTTAGTGAAATCATTCAAGAGGATTACATTATGACTACCAATATTGATTTATCTATTAACGCTTGCGCTGCTCATTATGGTGAAGATGAAGTTGCCATGCGAAACTATCTACAGAACGGTCAAAAAACAGCATTAAAGCTAAAGAACCGAGGCCCAATAAAGTTTGATGACAAGGGAAACCTCGATCAAGAAATTTTGGCTGCTTACTCAGCGTATGGTTTTTACATTTTTGAAAATGTACTTAATGAAGATGAATTAATTGATATCAAAGCAGATTTAGATGCGATGAGAGAGTCATTTCCGCTCGGCCCTGACAGTAAGGTAACAAAGTCGGGGGATGTTGCATTAGGCGCTGAATGTAAAGCCCCTAATTTGATTTGGTCAAGACCGCTTGCCGATCCATTAGGCGGAACACCAATTGCCAATGGCCGACACCAAGTGAAGCTATTTGAACCTAAACCTGCAGCAGATGCACCTCAAGCGGCACCTTTTGTTTTGTTAGGATCGTTACAGTTTTCAGAGTCATGTTTGCGAGTTTATGGTCACCCACAACTGTTAAAAGTTGCAGAGTCGGTCAATGGTGCTGACTTTGCACCATTTCATGAATGTTTATTTATTAAAGATCCCGGCATAGGTGCGGCAGTATCTTGGCATCAAGATGGTGATACGCATTGGAATAGCGATGTTTTTGATGAAGGTATTCATGGCTTTAACTTTATGGCGCAAGTTTATGGCAGTACTTGTGTCAATGGTGTTTGGGTCTTACCAGGAAGCCATAAAGTTGGAAGAATGGATATTAAAAAGTTGGTAGAAGAATCTGGCAGCGAACGTTTGCAAGGGGCTGTACCGCTAATTTGTAATCCTGGCGATGTGGTTATTTGTAATCGCCAAATTGTTCATGGCTCGTTTGCCAATACCGGCTTTGAACCAAGAGTGACGGTTAACTTTGGCTTTCATCGCAGAACATCTGTGCTGGGTATTATGGGATCTGGAATTCATTGTGCCGCTAAGGAATATAATGAAGAATTGATTGAGCATCGCTCGCGCGTTATTGGTTATGCAATTGACGCCAGAAAGCAGCGCTTCCCTGCAGAAAATTCATACCATTATCAACCGTTGAATGACGCTGGCAAAGCATATGTTTGGGATAAAAAAGCCAAAAATGATATGCAAGATTATAATCTTGAAGATCTAAGTATTTAGGCCGGTACTTACATTATGGCAAGCTTTGACAATGCAAGTAACTTTTCGGGCATTGTCGATTTCTGAACTGAAATTTATATAAAGTTTGCCTTACTTTTTAAGCGTTATTACTAACACGGGAAGACCCAATTTGGAACATGTTACTTTGCTTGAACCGGGGATTTATCCCGTTATGCCAACTCCCTTAAATATCGACCAATCCGTTGACTTTAATGGTCTAAGTGCATTAGTTGATTATTACTCAGGAAAGGGAATTCAAGGTCTTACCGTACTGGGCAGTGGCGGAGAGTTACCGTATTTTTCTGATCAAGAACAACTTGATGTATTAAGCTATGTTGCCGCAGCTACCCATAATAAAACTCCAATTATAATGGGCTTATATTCGTTGAGTGCGCAGCAAGCACTAGAAAAAATTAATAGCTACCAACCTTATGCTAGCGCGATTTTATTAATGTTGGATCAATACTATGAGGTGCCATTTGAAACCTATAAAAAGGCATTTGAAGATATTGCTACTAAGTCAAACACGCCAATAATATTTTATTATTTCCCCCAAATTACAGGTCGATTCCATAGTGTTGATGAACTTGTCCAGTTATTGAGCTTGCCTAATGTCATTGGTATAAAAGATAGCTCGCTTCATTTACCTACGGCTAGGGCCGTTATCCGTAAAGTGCCTCAGACTTTATATTTTACTGGTTTAAGTTTGATGCTTAAGTACTTATATCCGATGGGCGCAGCAGGTGCTATTTGTCCTATCGCATCAATTGTGCCGGCCGAGACCGCTAAATATAACAAAATACTAACGGCGGGAGGGCAATATACAGTGGGTAAAGATAAAGCAATACTCGAGGGGTTGTTACCGGTTATAAATAATTTGAATTTGTCCTCTAAGTTACAAGCAAAGCTGCTCAGCGTTGTCAGTCAGTTACCTTTTAACATGATAAAAAGTGCGGCTAGCCCTCAGGCAAGAACCAAAGAGGCCTTGCGGTTGTTAGGTGTACCAATTCAGTCTACGGTGCGCTCGCCACTTACTCAGCTAAACGATAATGAACGAGAAAAAATTAAAAACATTATCAAAAGCATAAGGTGATTATTTTTATTATGCTGATATTGATCGCTAAATACTTATTTAGTTTTAACCTTTAATTTTCGGCTGTTTGTTGGCTAGGATAGGTGTTGTCTTATAATAATGAGGAATTTATCGTCAAGATATTCTGTAACTTGGACGCACTTTTTTCATTTCGCTAGGTCTACTATACTAAAAGCAGTCAACGAGGATAATATGATGAAAAAATTAATAATGTATTTTATACCTGCGCTCGTAGCATTTGGGCAATTTACCCACGTACAAGCCGCAGAAGTTGAAGTGAAGTGGTCAAATTCTGATAAATATTCTGATGTTGATGCTGGTGAAGAGCATCGACAACATTTCAAAGACAGAACCTTTAAAGCCTTTGAAAAACACTTTGTTAAAATGGCTGAGTTGCTACCTGAAAAGCAAAAGTTAGTGTTTGATATGACGGACATTGATTTAGCTGGCGATGTTCATTTTGGCGGCATAAAGCGTATTCGGATCATAAAAGATATATTTTTCCCGAGTATGTCGTTTAGTTATCAGCTAATTAATGCTGATAATAGTGTGGTTAAAAGCGGAGATGTTGAATTAAAAGATATGGGATTTATGATGCATAGCGGCTTAAAATATCGCGACCGAGCTTTAGGTTATGAGAAAGAAATGTTTGATGATTGGTTTAAAAAAACCTTTGAAAATGACATGCTAAAATAGCAAAGCAACTGCACTCATAAGCTTTGTTATATTGTTTGCATATTCTTAATTATTTTTAGCTACCAGTTAGCTACCAGTTAGCTACCAGTTAGCTAATAAGTTTAGGTGATAAATTTATTAGCAATAAAAAAACGCAGCTTTAGCTGCGTTTTTTTGTAGTAGAAAATGGGTATTTAGCTTTGTTCAAATTTAGCTAAAACTGAAAATAACTGCTCTATTTTTTTAACAATATCGATCAACGCTTGTTGATCTGATGTTTTTTGCCAAAAAACTAAATCATTTGCCACTTCCTCAACATAGGGTTGAAAAGTGTTAGCTGAACATTTAAAGCCAGCGTCTTCAGTAAATATTGCCGCAAAGCCTGCTTGTTTGGCTTCACGTAATGTTGTTAACGTGGCGTCTGCCTTTAATGACTTTTTTAAAATTATCGAAATATTTTCGATTAATTGTTTATGTACTGCTTCGCTCATAATTACTCATATTTATTTCGTGTCTTCAATGGCGCTATTATGCCAAATTGATTTGGTTTTTGTTAGCTTCTAGAACAAATTTTGCGATTAAATTACTGAGGTTGTTACGCTCAGCAAATAAGCGATTATTTTACTCACTAATTAACCATGTTTTCATCGGCAATATTAAGCTAAATTGATCGGCGTTTTATTCGCTTCTCCGGCTATTTCTCGCACCAATTTGGGCATTAAGAAACCGGGGAGAATGGCCATCAACTCTAAGGTGATTTTTTTCGCCTCGGATTCGGTTAAATCGAAATGGGCAACACCTTGTACTTTATCAAACAAATGTAAATAGTAAGGCTGAATACCACTATCAAATAAGCGCTCGCTTAATTCAGCTAAAATATCAGCACTATCATTAATGCCTTTTAACAAGACACTTTGATTGAATAATGGAATTCTGGCGACCAGCAAAGGTTCAATCGCTTGTGTGACGGTTGAATCAATTTCGTTTGCGTGATTTACATGAAAAACTATCGTCGGCTTTAATCGTGTTGTACGTAATGCGTTAACTAATGCTGGCGTTATACGTTGTGGAATAACAATAGGCAAACGGGTATGAATACGTAAACGTTTTATATGCGGAATTTTTTCAATTTCATCAATTAACCACTGTAAATGCTCATCACTGGCCATTAATGGATCGCCACCACTAAAAATAACTTCGTTAATTTCAGTATGCTCTTGAATATAAACGAGTGCTTGCTGCCATCGTGCTTTGTTTGGACTATTGTCAGCGTAAGGAAAATGACGACGAAAGCAATAACGACAATTAATAGCACAGCCGGTTTTAACCATCATCAACACACGATGTTTGTACTTGTGTAATAGCCCTGGCGCTACGGTGTCATGTTCTTCAAGCGGATCTTCGCTGTAGCCGTCGGTAATTGAAAACTCTAAATCTAGTGGCATAACCTGCTTGAGAATAGGGTCGTTAATATCGCCTTTTTTGATTCTTGATATTAAAGGACGAGGTACGCGAACAGGAAATAACTTGCGTGCAGAGAAGTGTTGTTGGTAGTTTTTTGGTGAAATATCGACCAATTCTAATAAGGTTTTTGGATCGGTAATCACATTTGCTAATTCTTTTTGCCAAGAAGTGTGCAATCTATCGCTGATTTGAGGTATTATTTGCGGCATTTCTATATTCAATTTTTAACCTTTGCGTGTACAACGTGAACGAGCGAGCATAATAATTATGGCTAATTTTAGCACTAACCAGTTCAAAGCTGGACTTAAATTAATGATTGATGGTGAACCTTGTAACATTATCGACAATGAAATCGTAAAGCCAGGTAAAGGGCAAGCATTTAACCGTATTAAAATTCGTAAGTTGATCTCTGGCAAAGTATTAGAAAAAACTTATAAATCGGGTGAAAGTGTTGAAGGCGCCGATGTTATGGACTCAGAGCTTGGCTATTTATATGCTGACGGTGAGTTTTGGCACTTTATGAATAACGAAACCTTTGAGCAAATTGCTGCTGACGAAAAAGCCGTTGGCGATGTAGCTAAATGGTTAGCTGAAGGTGATATTTGTACTATCACATTTTGGAACGGTAACCCTATCTCGGTCGATCCACCTAACTTTGTTGAATTAGCCATTACTGAAACAGACCCAGGCCTTAAAGGCGACACTGCTGGTACGGGTGGCAAACCAGCAACATTAGTCACTGGCGCTGTTGTACGTGTACCGTTATTCGTGCAAATAGGTGACGTAGTTAAAGTTGATACGCGTACGGGTGATTATGTTTCACGTGCCGGTAAGTCTTAAGTTGTAGATAAGCATTTTATCTAGCTTAATAAGAAGCCTGCATTTGCAGGCTTTTTTGTGCCCAAAATTCAGGATATATTTTTATACTTTCCCAGTTCATCGGCTAGTCATTTGGCCCGATGTTAAGTTCGAAGTAGCGCTAAAAAATTGAATTTCTCATTTTATATCACTTTGGCTGACGTTATGAGATTAATTAACTAAAAATAAGACCTATGGAGTTGTGTAAAGGCACATCTATTTCAATGTTAACTTCTTGAGATGAACTTTTGTTTGCTAAGGTAAATAATTACTGCTAACTTATTAAAATAATTAATAAAAAATCAATTAGCATGAAGCAAGGTTACTTATATATTTTGTTTTAAATGGAAATGCAGGCTAATAAGCAGCTAGCCGTTAAATCAACAAGGAGTGTCGTTCGATATGAAAACAGTCGCAATACTATTATTTTTATTACTTTCAGGGTGTTCTGCAAACTATACTGCTGAATCATTTGTTTACCAAGATGAACAACCAGAAAAACAACTCAATATCGCTAAAATTCAAACAGACCTAACTGAAGCGAAAATCTCGGCTGTTGTGTCAGCTGTGAGTTTAACCGCCGAGGATGGTATTACGCTTAGAGGCGTTAAATTAATAAACAAAAACGCTTTGATAAATGTTGTTTTTTTCAGTGCCAATGGCATGAAAGTTAGTACATCATCAAAAATATTAAATAAGTTTTCGTTGTTACCCGCAAATGTGATTTGGTTTGATTATCGAGGGATGGGAGCAAGTGATAAAAAAGATAAATTATCTATTAACAGCTTACAAACTGATGCATTAAGGATTTTTGATTTTTCGAAAGGTGAATTTCCTACTAATTTGCCAACAACAATCCATGGATTATCAATGGGCTCTTTAGTTGCAAGTTACGTTGCAAGCAATAAAGAAATAGATGCGTTAATTCTTGATGGTGCCATTAGTACAGTTCCAGAGTTAGTGAATAATTTGATGCCTACTTGGTCAAAACCATTTTATTCAGTTAATTTATCACCTGAATTAGCGGAAATAAATAATGTTGATTTCATTAAACAATATAGTAAGCCATTACTTTTCTTAATTGGTGAGAATGATTCAACCACTCCAGTGGAAAACTCGAAAGAGCTTTACAATATTTCTTCAAGTGAGATTAAGGTTTTAGCTATCATTCCAAATACTGAGCATGCTGAAACGATGAAAAAAGACAAAGCAATAAAAGCATATCAGGATTTTATTAATCAATTGATTTGCTGTAAAAACGGCTGAGAATTCAATAAAGCAAAATAAAATAGTGGGTTAGGTTCCATTTTATCTCCACATTTTTGCCAACTAATATTTGTCACTTTAAGGTGGCATTCGATTACTTTAAATATGGTAGTAAGGCTTACGTTTTTGAAGAAGTACATCAACAATGGATTTGTGGGTTTTTAGAAGAATCGGCGCATTCTTTATTGATTCTCTTGTCTTTATCATGATTGTCTCAGGAAGGTGGGCGTTAAGAACACTTAACTAGGACTTTAAGCGGAAAAAGCACTGCTGGCTGTTTATTCCGTTCAACACTTTAGCCAACTATATTTTTCATTTAAATAGGTGTTTTATGTCAAGGTTGTATTTTATTATCACATTAATTATTTTTCCATTTTCTGTTTTTGCTGATGGACTTGATAAATGCGGAAATAGTGATGAGGCTAGGGCCTTAGTTAACTTAATTAAAAATGATAAAGAGCAAAAAAGAACATCTATCCGTTGTAATAAAATACTGACTGAGGCGGCTGAAGCTAAAGCTAAAAAGATGTCTGAATTTGGTTTAGTCGTACATAACCTTGGAGGTAGCCCTAACTCTCGTTTACGAAATGCTCATTATGAGCTTCCAGATTATTATGGTAATGACTTTAATAGCAATCAAGTTGAAGCTATTGCTGGAGGATATTCTAATGCAGAAACAGTATGGGATGCTTTTAAAAGGTCGAAAGTACATAAAACGCATTTATTAGGGGATATTGATTTTTATAAAGAGCAAGACGAAATTGGGGTTGCTTTTATAAAGAAATGGGAATCTCCTCATGTTGAATATTGGGTAGTATATTTAACTAAAGGTCACGAAAAAAACCAAACTAATGCTGTTGATTTTATTGAAATACCTAATAAAAGTTTGTTTATACTACAGCAAGAAAAACCGAAGCTGTAAAAGCATAAAAGTGCTTTAAACGAGCAATTGTAATTGGCTGATTATGTTTCGTTACATATTAGATAGTTGAGATAAGTAGAAGAAAAATGGCATTAATAATACAGTTATTAATGCCATTAATTTTTTTAATCAATTTATAAAAAAACAACGTTAAATTCACTCTTCACCAAAGCAGTTTTAGCGCATAGTAAACTTGCCCGCTTACTTTAAATGCTCATTAAAATAATTGGTCATCATTGTTTTCAAATGTAAGGTCGTTCCTTCTCCTTCACGTATGCCGTGGCTGCGATTTGGATATGACATAAAATCAAATTGACGATTATGTTTTATCAGTTCATTGATTAATCGTTCTGTACCTTGGTAATGCACGTTGTCGTCACCAGTACCATGAATAAGCAATAACTTACCCTGTAGGTTTTTAGCATGCGTGATCGGCGAACCTTGTTCATAGCCCTCTGCATAATCGCTAAGTAATCCGGAATAACGCTCTTGGTAGATACTATCGTATAGGCGCTGATCCGCCACGGGCGCCAACGATATGCCGACTTTGTATAATTCAGGGTAACGAAATAGCATATTCAAGGTCATTGAGCCGCCACCTGAGTGCCCCCAAATGCCAACACGGTCGCTATCAATATATGACCAGCGTTCTGTCATCGCTTTTAATGCGTCTGCTTGATCACGTGATGATAAAATGCCGACGGCACCGTAAATTGATTTGCGCCATGCTCTGCCTTTAGGTGCAGGTGTCCCGCGATTATCAATTGAGGCAACAATAAAGCCTTGCTCGGTTAACATTTGATCCCATAAGTAAGCATTACCGCGCCATTTATCTTGTGCTGTTTGTCCGGCGGGCTCACCGTAAACATAAAATATAATGGGATATTTTTTACTGGCGTCAAAATCGGCAGGGCGCATGATGTAACCGTCAAGTACCACACCGTCTTGTGCTGTTACTTGAAAGAATTCATGTTCAGGTTTTGCTAGTGCAGCTAATTGTTTATTAAGCTTTTCGTTGGTCATTAATTGATGTTTTGCCTGATGTCCGTCGACTTTAATCAATTGTTTTTGGGTTGGTTGAGCAAAGCTTGAAAATGAATGAATTGCCCACTGGCCGTCAGACGACATTTGGTAGCGGTTTGAACCAGCATACTCATTCGGTGTTATGCGTTGATTTGATAACGTGCCATCAAGCTTACTACGATATAAATAACGCTGTGCGACATTATCAGGTGAAGCGATAAAGTATATCCAACCATTTTTTTCATCAATTGCTTGAACATCGGTAATATCAAAAGCGCCATTGGTTAAATTTACTATGTTGCTACCATCGCGTGATATTTTGTAGATATGACGCCAACCGCTGCGTTCACTCTTCCAGATAAAATCAGTGCCGTTTTCTAACCATTTAGCGTCATCATAAAAATCGAGAAAGTTTTCTTCTTGTTCGGTTAGTATCAGCTCAACATCACCGTTTTTTATCTCGGTAAGATAGAGTTTGTTGGTGTCTTGCTTGCGATTAACGTGTTGAATTAATACTTGCTCAGAATTTCCAGACCAGTTCATACGCGGCACATACATTTCACGCGAATTGTTAGGTAACTTGGCCCAAGTGGTTTTAGCATTGCTGACATTAACAATACCAATTTTTGCTAAGGCGTTCTCTTCGCCCACTTTAGGGTAAGGAAACTTCGTTAACGTTGGATAAAGTTCATCGGTGTTGTTGATCATGATGAAGTCTTTGCTGCCGCGGGTATCTAGCTGCCAGTAGGCAATGCTTTTACCGTTAGGGCTCCAACGAAAACCATCTCGAATTGAAAACTCTTCTTCGTACACCCAATCAAATAAACCATTAATAATACCGTTGCCAGCATCTGAGGTGAGTTGCTTAACTTGATGATTTTCTAGCGTTTCAACATAAATGTTATTGTCGGTCACGTAAGCAACTTTGTTGCCATCAGGTGAGAACTTGGCAAACATTAAGCTGCTATCTTGAACGTCTTTACCACCCAATTGATTTAGTTGGTTGGTTTTCAGGTTTAAAATCCAATAATCACCGCGACTGTTCGAACGCCAAACTTTTTTGCTGTTGGTATAAATGAGCAGTTGCGAGCGATCATCAGACCAAAGGTAATTGTCGATTGATAAAGCTTGGTCTTTACCTGCTGGAATGAGTTGTTCTGCTGAAATGAGCACTTGGCGAGCTAAAGTATTTGGATCGTAGAAAACAATATCTTTGCCAATGCTTTCTGCTTTTTTAGCATCGTCGTTACTGTTTTTATCTGTTATCTTAGTTTTTTCAGACTCTTCAATAGCAGTGTAACCACTGCCATCGGCTAGCCAGCGAATTTGCCCTAACCATTGTGAGCTAAATTCATCATCTTTATATATACGTTCAACAGTTAAAGGCACGTGATTTACACTTTTAGTTGTTGCCTGCTCAGAAGTGCTCTGACAAGCAATTAATGACACAGAAAGGGCGGTTAATGCACACCATCGCGATAGCTTAGTTATCAACATTGTTTATCCTTAATTTTTGCCTTAACTTTAAAATGTATACAAGGGTAAGGCAAACGCATTCACCGCAGCTTTTCGTTTGTTCGTCACTATTACGTGAACAATCAGTTATTACACGTTGAAAATAACTAACTTGCCCCCACGTTAAAGGCACGCAATTTTTTTGAGGTTCGCTATGCTACCAGCACTAAAAATATCAGGATTAACGAAAACCTATAAAGGTGGTTTTCAAGCACTTAAAGGTATTGATCTTACCGTTAAGCAGGGCGATTTTTTTGCTTTGCTTGGTCCTAATGGTGCCGGTAAGTCGACAACCATTGGCATTATCACGTCATTAGTCAATAAAACCGCAGGCAGTATCGCTGTTTTTGGTCATGATATTGACCAAGAGCTTGAAGCCGCAAAAAGCTTTATTGGTTTAGTGCCACAAGAATTTAACTTCAATCAATTTGAACCGTTAATGAAAATTCTGGTGAATCAAGCCGGTTATTATGGTGTTGAACGCAAGTTAGCCGTAGAACGTGCTGAGAAGTATTTAAAGCAGCTCGATTTATGGGAAAAACGTAATGACGCTGCGCGTATGCTCTCAGGCGGCATGAAGCGTCGATTGATGATTGCTCGCGCATTAATGCATGAACCTAAAATGCTTATTCTTGATGAGCCAACGGCTGGTGTCGATATCGAGTTACGTCGTTCAATGTGGGGCTTTTTACGTGAACTTAATGAGCAAGGTATTACCATTATTTTAACCACGCATTATTTAGAAGAAGCCGAAATGCTTTGTCGTAATATTGCCATTATTGACTCAGGTATTATTGTTGAAAATACTGATATGAAGTCATTGTTGTCTAAATTAGATGTTGAGACTTTTGTTTTTGATTTAAATCCGAATAATGTACCTAGCGCTTTAGCTGATTTTAGCTCTCGGGTTATCGATGATCATACCTTAGAGGTTGATGTTAAAAAGAGTCAAACCTTGAACGCGGTATTTACTGAGTTAAACGCGCAGGGTATTGATGTGTTAAGTATGCGAAATAAGAGTAATCGACTAGAAGAGCTATTTGTTAGTCTTGTTGGTAGTGGTCAAGCGGCAGTTGATAGCGCAGTTAAGGAATAAATATCATGGCATCATCGAGAAATCTCATTGCGCTTAAAAGTATTCTTAATAAAGAAATACAACGTTTTATGCGCATTTGGATACAAACACTGGTTCCGCCAGCAATTACTATCAGTTTATATTTTGTTATTTTTGGCTCGTTAATCGGCTCACGTATTGGTGAAATGGGTGGCTTTGATTATATGTCATTTATTGTCCCAGGCTTGATCATGATGAGTGTTATTACTAACTCATACTCCAACGTAGCTTCGTCATTTTTTAGTGCTAAGTGGCAACGAAACGTTGAAGAAATGCTCGTTGCCCCGGTACCTAACTGGGTTATTGTTGCCGGTTATGTTGGCGGCGGTATGGCGCGTGGCATGTTGGTTGGTGGTATTGTTACTATTGTGGCGATGTTTTTTGTTGATATCCAAATTCATAATATTTGGGTTATTATTGCCACGGTTGCGCTCACCTCTGCTACTTTTGCTTTGGGTGGCTTAATTAACGCTATTTTCGCGGGTAGTTTTGACGATATTTCAATTATTCCAACCTTTATACTGACGCCATTAACGTATTTAGGCGGGGTATTTTATTCGATTAGTTTGTTACCTGAATTTTGGCAAGGTGTGTCGCAAATCAATCCTATTGTTTATATGGTGAATGCCTTTAGATACGGGTTTTTGGGCATATCAGATGTTAGTTTAACGTTATCGTTTGGCGTGTTAGGCGTTTTTATTGTTAGTTTATACACCATTGCTATGGTGTTAATTACTAAAGGTATCGGCTTAAGAAGCTAACTCGTTTTTTAGTGAAATTTATAGGTAAATAAGTAAATAGGTAAAAGGTAATGACCGAGACAGAAATTACAGGTGACTCGAAAGCGATTGTCACTAATCAGCCGGGTATACATGAAAAACTGGTTGATATTGTTAATAAACATGTGACGCACCCGTCGCAAAAGCCGATACAAGCGCATACTCAACAAGCCTTTGATGAGATTAATGCCATTGTGCAGGGCTTTTCGGGTGAGATTATTTTAGACTCATGTTGTGGTGTTGGCCAAAGTACTCGGTTATTAGCAAAGCAAAATCCAGCAGCGTTAGTGATAGGGGTCGATAAATCAGCTCACAGAATTAACCGTAATGTTGATGAAGTTGAACAGGATGACGGTAAAGGTAAGGTTGAAAATTATCATTTAGTACGCGCTGACTTAAATGATTTTTATCGTCTTGTCGTTGCCGCTAATTGGCCGGTGGTTAAGCATTATATTTTATACCCTAATCCTTGGCCGAAAGCTAAACATGTGCAACGACGTTGGCATGCTAGTGCGGTTTTTCCACAAATTATTGCCGTTGGACAAGAAATTATTCTGCGCAGCAATTGGCTACTTTACTTAGAAGAGTTTCAGCTAGCGGCAGATATTTTATCTTTCAAAGGCGATATATCAACGGTAAACGTTACTCAGCCTTTAACGCCGTTTGAAGCAAAGTTTCATGCTAGTGGTCAGCAGTGTTGGCAGTTGCATATTATTAAGTGAAAATAAGCCATATCAAATAAAGTACTATATCAGTAGATTAGCTTTCGGCTTTTCTACTGATATAAATAAAAACAATATATTGGTTAAATTCACAAAAAGTTAGCCAATATATACAATCTTTATTATTCTCATATCGTCGTAAAAATCTATTTTTATTTTAAATTTCAATTGTTTATATTTTTGGCTTGGAACTTGATATAGCTTAAGTATATTAACTGTGATTTAGGATGAATAACATGACTAACAATATTAAAAAAACTGTATTTATGATGGCGTTGAGTAGCTTAGCAATTGTTGAATTAGCTTTAGTTTATGCAGCGACACTGCTGGGTTAAATTAATTTTTATTTAATTTTTCAATTTCAAGTTTATGTTCGTTAAATTAAGTTAACTTTTCGTTAAAGTTTGTTCAAAAGCTTAACTTTGGTGGAAAAAACGAGACTTTTGACTCATTTTTTATTAAAGTGCCGCACTTATATAAATCAACTTGCTTAAGGCAAGTCGTTAACAGTGAAGTAAGTATGACGGTGAGTAAACGCGCGGCAAAAGTTTCTGAAGAGTCTCTACATCGCATTTTTACCATTCCTGTGGCACCTGATTCTACATTGGGTCGAATAGAGAATGAGATATCACAGAATTTAGCGGGTTTCCTCGGCGCACATATTGCTGCAAGGGAACAAGCATTAAGCGTGATCGAAAAAGATTTCGCCAATTCGCAGATCCCTGAAGAGCCTGCTTTTGTTTCTGATCACATGCACCACTTACTTGATAAGCTGGTGTCTCAGTCTGTTCATACCTCAAGTCCAAATTTTATTGGTCACATGACTTCAGCTTTACCTTATTTTATTTTGCCGTTATCAAAACTGATGGTGGGTTTAAATCAAAATTTGGTGAAAATTGAAACATCGAAAGCATTTACCCCGATGGAACGACAAGTTCTGGGTATGATGCATCGTTTGGTGTATCAAGATGACGAACCTTTTTATCAGCAATGGATGCATAGTGCTAATCACTCTTTAGGTGCGTTTTGTTCTGGCGGTACTGTCGCGAACTTAACCGCGCTTTGGGTTGCACGTAACAATATGCTTAAGCCTGATGGTGATTTTAAAGGAGTCGCACGCGAAGGCTTGTTTAAGGCGCTTAAACACTATAAATATGATGGCTTAGCTATTTTAGTCTCTGCTCGCGGTCATTATTCATTGAAAAAGTCGGCCGATGTTCTCGGAATCGGGCAAGACAGTGTCATTTCTATTCCTACAGATGAAAACAACCGAATTAATTGCGAACTGCTAGAGGCTAAGTGTCAGCAGTTAGCCGATGAAAATATTCATGTACTTAGTATTGTCGGCGTTGCAGGCACTACCGAAACTGGTAATATTGATCCGTTAGAGAAAATGGCCAAAATTGCTCAACGCTATGGCGCACATTTTCATGTTGATGCCGCTTGGGGCGGAGCAACGTTATTATCAGATAAGTACCGACCTTTACTAAAAGGTATTGAATTAGCCGACTCTGTTACTATTGATGCACATAAGCAGATGTACGTTCCTATGGGGGCAGGCTTAGTTGTCTTTAAAAATCCCGCATCAGTGGCGGCGATTGAGCATCATGCTGAATATATTCTACGTAAAGGCTCGAAAGATTTAGGTAGTCATACCTTAGAGGGCTCGCGCCCTGGTATGGCAATGTTAGTTTATGCTGCTTTGCATGTTATCAGTCGCCCAGGCTATGAAATGCTGATTAATACCAGCATTGAAAAAGCGCAGTACTTTGCTGAGTTAATTAAGCAGCATGAAGATTTTGAGTTGATCACCGAACCTGAATTATGTTTGCTAACGTATCGCTACAACCCTGCATGCGTACAAAAATTGCTAGCGAATGCTGATAATGCACAACAAGAAACTATCAATGTTTTACTCGATAAACTGACGAAGTTTGTGCAAAAGCGCCAGCGTGAAAATGGCAAATCATTTGTTTCTCGTACTCGTATTGAAGTGCAAAAATATCAAGGGCGTAAAACGTTAGTTTTTCGCGTAGTACTGGCGAACCCGCTAACGTCAAAAACTATCTTACAAGACGTGCTAGCTGAGCAAGCTTTGCTAGCTCAAGAAAGCGAAACTTTTTTACCTAAATTATTAGCGATGAGTTAATCACTTTTTTGTAAGTACTTTTCAATAATTGGTTAGTAATACGTAGATAAAAGTGTTTTTTAGTTATAAAAAAAGCGACTAACATCAGTAGTCGCTTTCGTCCTTTAGTAAGGCATCGTTATGTAAGTAGTTATGTAAATAGCAACGTAACGAATTACATAATCTACATCCTATCTACTAATGGCTTAAGCCAATGTCACCCGTAAATTATCAATCAATCTTGCTTTACCGCAATGCGCGGCCGCCAGAATAACTAACTCTTTATCGTCTTCACTCGCTGGCTCTAAGGTCCGTGCATGACAAATATGAATGTAATCTGTTTTCATACCGGCATTATTAATATTGCTGGCCGCTTTTTTGGCTAAACCAATAAAGTCATTACTATCTTGAATTTCTTTTGCTAACCACTGAATATTTTGACTTAACGCTGGAGCAATCGCTTTTTCTTCAGCGGTTAAGTAGTTATTACGAGAACTTAACGCCAAGCCAGAAGCTTCCCTAACGGTTTCAACCGGTACTATCTCAATTGGCATAGACAAGTCTTCAACCATGGTTTGAATCACTTGTACTTGTTGATAGTCTTTTAAGCCAAAGCAGGCAATATCGGGTTGTACTAGGTTAAATAGTTTGCAAACTACGGTCGCAACGCCACGGAAATGTCCTGGACGGCTTTCACCGCAATAGCCATCAGATACATTAGGTACTTCAACGTAACTTTGTTTATCTAACCCTTTTGGATAAATGATAGCGGGCGTGGGAGTGAATAATAAGTCGCAACCTGCATTAAGCAGTTTTTCTTGATCGGCTGCCATGGTGCGCGGGTAATTATCGATATCTTCATTCGCGCCAAATTGCATCGGGTTAACAAAAATACTGGCGACAACTTTATCAGCAACTAACTTTGCCTTTTCGACTAAAGTAATATGGCCCTGATGTAAGTTACCCATAGTTGGTACAAAAGCAATTTTAAGGCCTTGCTGACGCCATAGCTTAATTTCGCTGCGTAAAGTCGAAATATTTTCAATTGTTTGCATGGTTATTCTACTTTTTACTCAATGTTGAAGGCACTTAACTTTCGTTAAGTGATCAATAAATTAGTTTGATTGGCTTTAGTTATTTAAAAATATGATCGGGACCAGGGAAGTTACCCTTGCTGACTTCGTCGATATAAAGCTCTATAGCTTTTTTAATATCACCAGTATCGATTAAAAAGTTACGAGAAAATTTCGGCATGTAACTACAAGAAATACCTAAGGCATCGTGCATGACTAAAATTTGTCCGTCGGTATCTTTACCTGCACCAATACCTATTGTTGGAATTGATACGGCTTCAGTGATGGCTTTACCTAAACTACTTGGTATGCACTCTAATACTAATAATTGCGCGCCTGCTGCTTCTAAGGCTTTGGCATTCTCAATCATTTCTTGTGCTTTATCGCTGTCTCGACCTTGTACCTTAAAGCCACCAAATACATTAACTGACTGTGGTGTTAAGCCAAGATGAGCACAAACAGGGATACCACGTTCAACAAGGCCTTTAATGGTGCTTTCTAACCATTCGCCACCTTCAATTTTAACGATGCTGGCACCAGCTTGCATTAACTTAGCCGCGTTGACATAAGCTTGCTCTGTTGTCGCATAGCTCATAAAGGGCATGTCAGCGATAATTAGCGTGTTTTCCACACCACGCTTAACACATTGAGTGTGATAAGCCATATCATCAATACTAACAGGTAGGGTGTCGTCATGGCCTTGCAATACCATGCCTAGGGAGTCACCGATTAATATCGCATGAATACCCGCTTGATCAAATATTTTAGCGAAACTGGCATCATAAGCGGTAATAGTGGTAATTTTTTCACCTTGTTGTTTCATTTTCTTCAAGGTGGCTGTGGTAATTTTGGCCATATTATTTTCCGTTATTTATGTGTCAGCGCTAATGATTGCTGTATTTAGAGTTATTGTACTAATTTAACTTACTGTGGATCTTTAATCCATTTTTTTCAATCTGGTTAGCTAGCTCTTCAATACTATCACCATCAGGTAATACTAATTGAGGAGAAATTTCAGCTAAAGGCAGTAAAACAAACTCACGAAGTTTTAAACCATAATGAGGCACAGTTAAACGTTCATTATTTATCGTTTGTTGGTCAAATAAAAGTATGTCTAAGTCTAGTATACGAGCGCCCCAGCGGTTGTCTTTACGCTCACGTCCGGCTTTGCTTTCAATATCTTGTAATGTGTCGAGCAATGCTAGTGGGCTTAAGCTTGTTTCAATGGCAACCACGGCATTCATATAATCGGGTTGGTCTTGTGGTCCCATCGGACGACTAAAATACAATGAAGACACCTTAGTCACTAAACAATGTTCAAGTTGCTTTAACTTATCTAATGCGGAGGTTATTTGCGCCTGCGGATCAGATAAGTTACTGCCTAAGCCAATATAGGCTAAAGACATTATGCGTCGTTACTCGAATTTTGCACGCGTGGCTTTCTGCGTTTGCGTGTTGTACGTCTAGGGCCACTTTTAGTTTGGGCAACACTTTTAACCATAACTTGTTGCGTATCAGTATTGCTCTCTTGGAAGTCACCCCACCATTTAGCAAGTTCTTGTAGCTCAGAAGGTTGGTCGCTATGACTATTCGATGCACTTTCAATTTCAGCACGTAATAACAAGAAGTCGTAACCCGCTCTAAATTTAGGATGTTCTAGTGCTTTAAAAGCACGCTTACCATCTCGGCGAACGAGTTTTTCTTGTAAAATCCAAATGTCTTTCATCACCGCTTGAAAACGTTTTGGAATGGCGATGCTACGTTGCTGCTCTGACATTATTTCGCTTAATGCGCCAAAAAATGCATCTTGCGGTGTTAATTGTGTTTCACTATTTAAGCGTTGTATCTGTTCTTGCATTGGATACCAAAGCATAGCGGCAAATAAAAATGCGGGAGTTACACGTTGATCTGTATTGACCCTATGGTCGGTGTTTTTCATTGCTAAACAAATGAAGTCATTTAGATAAGCGTGAGAATTTTTTTCTAGCTGTTGATCAACGGCAGGGAAGAAATATTTAAATAAATCGTAATCACGCAATTGATGGAAGTTTTCTAAGGCTTTACCCGACATAAATAGCTTTAAAAATTCCTCAAATAAACGTGCTGGTGGAATATTAGCCATTAATGGAGCAAGGGACTTTATAGGGGCTTTGGAGTCCGCATGAATTTCCATGCTTAATTTTGTTGCAAAACGAATCGCCCGTAACATTCTTACTGGGTCTTCACGATAACGCGTTTCAGGATCTCCAATTAAGCGAATTTGTTTAGCGTAAACATCAGCGACACCATTGGCAAAGTCATAAACTTTAAAATCTTTAGCTGAATAATATAGTGCATTTATGGTGAAATCTCTGCGCTCAGCATCTTCTTCAATGTTGCCATAAATGTTGTCACGCAATAGCATGCCATCTTCACTTTGCTTTGATGTTTTTGAGCAAGTT
The DNA here is from genome assembly GCA_049642265.1 of Cognaticolwellia sp. Taxonomy (GTDB): domain Bacteria; phylum Pseudomonadota; class Gammaproteobacteria; order Enterobacterales; family Alteromonadaceae; genus Cognaticolwellia. Next base: position 77,369 of record JBAROR010000084.1, read on the forward strand.
TTTTCTTCACTGCTATCGTGATGCCCTCTAAAAGTGGCAACTTCAATTATTTCTCGGCCAAAAACAATATGAGCAAGACGAAAGCGACGGCCAATAAGGCGGCAATTACGAAATAGTGCTTTGATCTGTTCAGGTGTTGCGTTGGTGGCAATATCAAAATCTTTTGGCTCTAAACCTAATAGAATATCGCGGACACCTCCGCCAACCAAATAAGCATCATATCCGCCACTATTTAAGCGATATAATACTTTTAGGGCATTGTGACTGATGTGTTTTCTAGAAACAGGGTGCTGATCACGAGAAAGTATTTTCGGCTGTTCAAATGATGGCTGATTAGAATTATTTTTTCGTGCTTTACCTAGTACTTTTTTACACAAATTGATCACGCTTTTGATAATGGTGGACCCCAGATTTATCATTAAATTTCTCGCGCAATGATATAACAGTGTAAAGGAAAAGAGAATGAAAACAGTGTGAAAAATCGACGTTTATTGTACTTATAGCTATTCAGTTAATGAATTAACCTCGTTATAAAAGGATTTCTTGTGATTTTGGTACTTGAGTGATCGACCAGTGGGTAATGGCCCATGCTAAAAAGTCATCTATACTTGCTGTTTTTAATTCAATCGGGGGTTGTTGACCAAGAAAAGTTAAGGCAGCAAAGAGAGAGGGCAAAGGATTATTCTTATCAATTGCAGGAGCACTATTTTGTTTACTCAGTTTAAAACCAGGTTGACTAACAGCAAGTGGGAAATGGCCGAATTTAGGCGCATTATGTTGTAATATATTATAAAAACTTAGCTGCCTTGCTGTGGGCTCAAGCAAATCACAACCCCGAATAACATGCGTTATTCCTTGATAGATATCATCGACAACTACAGCTAATTGATAGGCAAATAGGCCGTCTTTTCTTAAAACAATAAAGTCTTCTTGAGCTAACTCAGAATTACAACTTACTTTATGTTGAATAAGGTCGTCATATTGTGCGATACCGATGTTGTTAATAACGCGAATGGCACTTTCATGAGCGGGTTGTGCTAAATGTCGGCAATGGCCTTGATAAATACCACCGATAGCTTTGATTTGGGCTCGAGTACAACGACAGTAATAACTAAGTTTTTGATCGGATAACTGGGCTAATACCTCGCGATAAAGCACACTTTGTTGGCTTTGGTAGAGTACATCTTCATCCCAATGCAAACCATAGTTTTCTAGAGTGTTTAATATTTCAGCGCTGGCACCTGATTTCTCTCTCGGGGGATCGATATCTTCAATTCTGATCAACCATTGGCCATTATTATGCTTGGCGTCTAAGTAACTCGCCAGAGCAGCAATCAATGAACCGAAATGTAATAAACCGGAAGGAGAGGGAGCAAAGCGACCACGATAAATACTAGAGTTATCGGGTCGCAAAGACTTGGTAAGACTCAACAATGGCGAGGTGTTTAACCTGCTAGTTGACGTTCTTTGATTTCTTGTAATGTTTTACATTCAATACAAAGATCAGCTGTTGGGCGGGCTTCTAAACGACGGATGCCGATTTCGATGCCACAAGAGTTACAAAAACCAAAATCATCATCTTCGATAAGTTGTAAGGTTTTTTCAATTTTCTTGATAAGTTTACGTTCACGATCTCGTGTACGTAATTCAAGACTGAACTCTTCTTCTTGAGCTGCGCGGTCAACAGGATCAGGGAAGTTTGCTGCTTCGTCCTGCATATGCGTTACAGTACGGTCAACTTCTTCTCTAAGTTGTATACGCCACGCATCTAGAATTTTTTTAAAATGTTCTAGTTGCGCGCCGTTCATGTATTCTTCTTTGGGCTTTTCAACGTAAGGGTTAACACCTGCTAATGCTAAAATACCTAATGTTTTCTGTGTTGGCATGTTAATTCTCCTAATGCTACTAGACCTAAACCGATGAATATGAGCTACATCATGTAACTTCATCGTTTGGTTGCAACCGCCAATTTAAATAGACCTGAAATATGCGACATATATGTGGTCGCTAATATAAAATTCAAGGCTGAATTGATAAATAATCACGATAAAATTTAAAGTATTATTAAAAAATTATTGTTGTTTAAACTTTAATCAAGGCGACAATAAATTTTGAGCAAGCTCTTTTAGCAAGTTTTTAGCCCTCACGTCAATCATTATCGTCGCTATTTATTTGTTGGTGTTAAAGTATTACGGGCACTTTATTGACTAAATTCACGGTAAAGTTGTGTTTTTCTTTTTTAAAAACCGCCTTGTAAGCTATGATTTCTACGCCTTTTTGCTGTGCCTCACGCAGTAGCACCGTATATTTGGCATCAATATGTTCCGCGGGTTTTACGCTATTTATTCCGCTATGAAGTACGGCAAATAATAGTACGGCTCTGTGACCATTTTCTACCATGGTGATAAGCTCACGCAAATGTTTCTGCCCTCGCTGCGTAACCGCATCAGGAAAATATCCCTGCTGAGCTTCTAATAAAGTAACACTTTTAACTTCAATAAAGGTTTCACGATTATTTTTATCAAAAAGATGAAAATCAATTTTACTTTTTTCTTCACCATATTTAACTTCACGTCTTAAATCTCGATGCTGTTGGAATTCATCGATGCTGCCTTGTATTATCGCTTCTTCGGTTAATTGATTTGCCCGAATGGTATTAACACAAATCCAGTCATTGGCTTGGCTTAAGGTTAATTCCCAGCTATTTGGGTATTTACGTTTTAAATTATCAGAAGTGCTATACCAGACAGTATCGCCAGGTGTCGCGCAACCAGTCATCGCACCGGTATTGGCAACATGAATTGTGCAATCGACCCCATCTTCTAATGTAATATCAGCAAGAAAGCGCTTATAGCGTTTTATGAGGGTGCTAGGTTTTAGTATAAAGTCCATATAAACAGTGATTGATAAATCAAGCGCATAGGTTAATTATTTGTCTGCATAGTGTAAACTGTTTGCAATAAAATTAATTGCAAAGGCGATAACATGACAACAGCTAATTCTGCACCAGTATCAATCACATTGACCACAAGTAACCATGCACAAGGTTGGCAGCAAGGGAAAACTCTCCAAATTACAGCTGACAGTATTGCTATTTACTTACCGCAAGAGTCGGCTTACCGACTACGAAAAATTCAAATGGCAGCGCGTAAGATAGAAAAATTAGATATTGAGCATGCGTTGCTTAAAGGTGATGACTGGGATGAAGCCAGTCAGTGGGCATTTGCGCTTGGCTTTAGTTGTGTTAATAAACTTGAAGCTATCAGCTTTTGTGGCGAACCGGCCATGATTGAACGCTTGCAAAATAAGCTTGCTGTTTATGCTTGGAGCCGTGATTTAACTAATCAGACTCCTGCTGAACTATATCCATTAAAACTAGCTCAATTAACGTCAGATTATATTACTAACCTTGCTCCTGAACATGTGACAACTCGCCTTATTCAAGGTGAAGAATTACAAGAGCAACAATGGATGGGCATATACAACGTAGGTAAAGGCAGTATTAACACACCTTGTTTGCTTGAAGTTGATTTTAACCCAACTAAAGACGACAGCACACAAGTTGCCGCTTGTTTAGTTGGTAAAGGTATTACTTTCGACAGTGGTGGTTACAGCATTAAAAGTAGTGCCGGCATGTTCGATATGAAATGTGATATGGGCGGCGCTGCGGTAGTTGCGGGTGCATTAGCATTAGCGATAAAACAAGGTTTAGACCAACGTGTTAAGTTGTACTTATGTTGTGCTGAAAACATGATCAGCAATGACGCTTATAAACTTGGCGATATTATCACTTATAAAAATGGTGTTACTTGTGAAGTGGCAAACACTGATGCAGAAGGTCGTTTAGTACTTGCTGATGGTTTGATGGCAGCGAGTGAAACTGGCGCGCCGATGATCATTGACGCTGCAACTTTAACAGGTGCTGCTGTTATGGCAACGGGTGGTGATTACTCTGCGTTATTTGCGTTAGATAACGAAGCTGCAGCGAAAGCTCAAGTATCAGCTACCTCGACTGGTGAGGCGATTTGGCAATTTCCATTAGAAGCTTGGCATCAAGATAAATGTCCTTCAGTATTTGCTGATACCGCAAATAGCCGTACGCAAAAAGGTGGCGGAGCTGGCGGAGCTAGTAATGCTGCAGGCTTTTTGTCTCGCTTTGTTGCTAACGAAGGTACGGGTTGGTTACATTTTGATTTAGCAGCGGCATATAATGCTGATGACTCTAGTTTATGGGCTGCGGGCGCAACAGGCCTAGGTATTGCGACGATAGCGGACTTGATCTCAAAGCATTAGTTATTGATAAGCCTGCTTCGGCATTATTGAAATAGGTTGTTTAATTTCGCATTCTGAAGTCATAAAAAAAGCTGAGATTTTCTCAGCTTTTTTTATGGTTAAACGATTATCGATTGGTTTGTTGTAAAAATTGTTCTAGCCAAGATTCAGCGCTATTTATGTCACTAAAAATATAAAAGGTAAGATTACAGGCTTGGTAAATTCGTCTTAGTTGTAATTGTTGAATGTCAGCGGTATTACTATTAATTAAAACACTGGCATTGACGATTAACCCTTGTTCAATACGGTATTTATTTATTTTGATTAATGCCTCTTCTGCTTCAGGAGAAAAAACACTCGTACCATAAAAAACGATTAATGAGCCCCAAGGCTGGCCGGAAAACTGTTTGCAGGCATCATGCATATCATCGATATATTCTTCGGTGACATAGTTATTAAATGGGCCAAAAGCATCTACTTGTAAAATGTTCGATCGCGATGAGATTGAATATTTTTCTTTCACAACTTTTTCCATGGCACTGCTCCATTTTAAACCGGGGGATAGTGATAACAATATTTTACGCTATTGCCAAGTAAGCATATTTTCAGTATTTTTCCAGTTTTAACTACTCAAATTAATTATTCAGTTAATCTCCCAAGTCTGAATGGGTTCGTAATGAACGCCCAATGGTGTGGAATAAGACTGATATAAGCTAAAGCTACGGATATTTAATTGCAACTCAACGGCTATGTTCTCTTCGCTACTTTTGGGTGATGACATCTTTGCTTTTCGATAAATACTTAAATGTGGTTTATATATTCTGTTTTCTATGGGAATGCCGACATTGCGACAAGAGTTGATCATTACGTTATTTAAGTATGCTAACCAATTTGGGCAATTGGGGGGCATTAAGTGTAAAACCTGTGCTTTTTTAAAATAACCTACTGCTGACAATGTTATCGGTAAGGCTAGCTTTTGTGATAATAGAAGCTGTAATTGCTGTTGAATTAAAGAATGCTGCTGGTTAATTACTGCGGTTATACTTACTTGTTGTTGCTGATTAATAAGACCCAAAAAAGCTAAGGTAATATGAAAGTTTTCTTCATTGATGACTTTAAATGGTCGCGGTAAATAGATTTTACGCCATTGAGCCACTTTTACTTTATCTGCCTTTGAAATATCTAAGGCAATAAACATTCTTTTTGTCATCATGGTTTCCTTTTTTGTCATAGCTAAAAATAATAAAAGGTCATAATTTAACACTTTAAATTATATCGTTTAAATTCTGAATAATTACCATGACGTTGTTATGTTAACATTGCGACCATAAAACTCTTAAATTCAATATTACGCTTTATAATTTATGACGCTATCGACCCATAAACTGCCCATTGATGATATTAAAGCTGATGTCATTGCCGCATTAACTCAGCATCAAACGTTATTGTTAACCGCACCTCCTGGAGCGGGTAAATCAACCTGTCTACCGCTTTGGTTACTGGATTTACCTTGCCTATCAGGCCAGAAAATATATTTATTACAGCCTCGTCGTTTAGCCGCAAAAAATATTGCCAGTTATCTATCAAAGCAATTGGGCGAACCGGTCGGCGAAACAGTTGGTTATCGATTACGTAATGAAAGTAAAGTATCAAAAAATACGCGATTAGAAGTGATCACCGAAGGTATTTTAACGCAAATAATTCAACACGACGCTGAATTGTCTGATTGTGGTTTAGTGGTATTTGACGAGTTTCATGAGCGTTCACTCAATGCCGACTTAGCTTTTGCTTTAACGCGGGATATTCAACAAGGTTTAAGAGACGATTTAAAGATTCTTTTGATGTCAGCGACCTTAGCTACTGAGGCGATAAATCAGCAATTACCCGATGCCATCGCACTAGAAAGTAAAGGACGAAGTTATCCGGTAGATATTAGTTACCAAGCAGCAAGCAATACCCGTTTTTGGCGCGAACATGCGCTATCAGTCTTAAAGCCACTCGTGAACGCTCACCAGGGTTCAATATTAGTGTTTTTGCCTGGCACAGGGGATATTCGTTATTTAGCAGAGCAGTTACAACCGCTTATGCCAACATGCATGGCACTGTGCCCCTTATATGGTGAGCTATCCTTGCAGCAGCAGCAGCAAGCGATTGCACCAATGCCAAAAGGGCAATATAAATTAGTACTGGCAACCAATATCGCAGAAACCAGTTTGACGATAGAAGGTGTTGATTTAGTTATTGATTCTGGTTTAGAAAATGTCGCTATATATGATGTACAAACACTGAATAACAAACTGACTCAGCGCGGTATTGCCAAAGCATCCGCCATTCAACGTGCTGGACGTGCAGGGCGTTTACAAGCCGGACATTGTATTCGTTTATATAGCAAAGATGATTTCGAACGCAGAAACGAGCAAAGTGGCAGTGAAATTCAACAAGCTGATTTACTGCCTATGTTGATGGAAGTGGCAAGGTGGGGAGCAAGTGGCTGCACGCAACTGCCGATGATTGAAATGCCTAATGCTAAAAGAGAAGCCTTAGCTTGGCAGGAGTTAATCGACTTAAGCTTAGTTTCTGAGCAGCATCAGTTAACGGCGCAAGGCAAGCTCGCAGCAGCTTTTCCTTGTCATCCTCGATTCGCTAAAATGTTACTATCGGCAGCACAATTTGAAGAAAGTGAACACGTTGAGCATTTGTTAACGCTGGCTTGTATTTATGCTGCGTTATTAGAAGAACGCGATATTTTTGGTGCTGAACAACGCCAAGGTAATTGCGATATAACCCAGCGCGTTGGGCAGCTTTTACAACAAGCTAAAAGACCACAGCACCAACGAATTATTCAACAAGCTCAGCGTTTATTTCGTATGGCGGCGCAGCAAGCTCAGCAGCATAGCCAGTCTGGCCATACAGCAAAGCGTTTCTACAATAATGCTGCACAGCTACCATTACAGTGTAGCGGCTTATTACTTCTGCTTGCTTATCCTGAACGTTTAGCCAAGCAAAGGGATCATCAAGGCAACTATTTAACCGCTTATGGTAAAGGTGTTGTTATGAACGATAACGACGCTTTGGCAGACAAAGAATACATTGTGGCGGTGCAGTTTTTTCAGCGACAACAATCTTTAGCAATTGCCTTAGCCGCTGAAATTAACTTATCCCAAGCACTCGCTTGGCAGGTGGTTGAACTGACAACGAATACACATTTGTTATTTGATAATAAACAAAATCGTATACGTTCTGCTGATCAACAAGTTATCGGCTCACTGGTGATCAGTGAAGAAAATACTACGAAGACGTTAGCACCTGAGTTATTGATCTCGTGTTGGTGCCAACAAATTAGAAAGCGTGGTTTGAGCTGGCTTAAATTTGATGAAAAAATACAGTCATTGTTGTTACGCTGGCGCTGGCTTAATCAAACACAAACACATGTCGGCTTTCCTGATGTTAGTGAAGCCCAGTTACTCAATAATTTAGAACAATGGCTTGGCCCATATTTAACTGACATTACGAGTAAAGCGCAACTTGATAAACTCAATTTTTCAGAGTTACTACTCGCTCAATTAAGTTACCAACAACAGCAATTATTTAACCAGTTAGCCCCCAGTTACTTTACCGGACCAACTGGCCGCAAAGGTAAAATTCGCTACAGCGTTGAACAAGCTCCGATTGTTTCTTTACCTATGCAAGAGTTATACGGGGTTAGCGTCACGCCATCAGTAGGCGATAGCAAACACAATAAGCAAGTCGCTTTGATTATTGAGCTATTGTCGCCAGCGCAGCGACCGATCCAAATAACACAAGATTTAGTCGCTTTTTGGCAAGGCAGTTACCGTGAGGTGCAAAAGGATATGCGCTCAAAATATCCCAAACATTTCTGGCCGGATGACCCTGCAAATGCGCAAGCAACACGGAAAGTTAAACGACATCTTTGATCGTTGTTATGTTATAAGTGAAAGGCTATAAATCAAAGGTTACAAGAGCAAGCTTATAGGCTATACGAAGCGATAACCTTCATCGCTTGCGCAAGAACATCCTTATCGCCATCTAACCAATGAATTTTGGTACCATTGCGCTCTAAGCGACGTAGCCAAGTATCTTGTTTTTTAGAGAATTGATGAATAGCGGAGTTAAGTTTTTGGAAACAGTCATTTTTCGTTAACTGGCCCTGTAAATGTTGTGCGATAAAGCGATACTCTAGCCCGTAAAAATATAATGTTTCCCAACTAACACCTTGTGCGTGCAACTGTTGCACCTCTTCGATTAGACCTTGTTCCATTCGCACTTTTAAACGTTCTGTTATGCGTTGACGAATAACTTCTCTTGGCCATTTTATAGCAAAGATTAACGGCTTTAATGCTGGAAAGTCATTGATTTTGTCGTGCGCGTCCTGTTCGCCTTGAGCAATTTCGATAGCACGAACTAAACGATCACGTTCGATAAGGTCTGTGGTGTTATGCAAATTAGGTTTAAGTTGTATTAATTTTTGCGTTAATTGTTCATGACTCAATGTGGCTAATGATGCGCGTAGTTCAGTATTTTCAGGTACTTCGATTAATCGGTAGCCTTTCAATATTGAATCAACATAAAGTGCAGAGCCACCAGCCATAATCGCTAGCTTCTCTTGCTGGGTAATTTTTTCATAGGCGTCGATAACATGTTGTTGAAAATCAAAAATGTTATATTCGTAGCCCGGATCAACAATATCAATTAAGTGATGTTTGATGTCTTGGTATTCATCGAGGTCTTTACCGCTGCCAATATCTAAGCCACGATAGACTTGTCGAGAATCGGCTGAAATAATTTCGCCATTGAGCATTTTGGCTAATTCCACCGCCAGCTTAGTTTTTCCTGACGCTGTTGACCCTAGCACTACGAGCATATTAAATGCAGACATGGTTAACCTATAAATATTGAACAAAAATTAAAGTCTGAATTATATCGTTAATTTACTTACTATGCTTGTTAGTTATGGGCTGTTTTTTTCGTTAAGATTTATCATTAGTGATATAGTATTAGTTCGATTATAAAAATCAAAAGTATGTGTACCTTCAAGGCAATTTAATTAAATATGACGGCAAAAAAAACTTCTCAAACAGCGACTAAAAAATCAAAAGCTGTTAAATCAAAAACCTCAAAAGAACCCGAAAAAAATAGCGATAATCGTGTGAAAAAAGCTATGCGCTGGTCATTTTGGTTTACGGTTAAAATGACCGTACTCGTGATGTTTTCGATCTTTCTTTATAGTATTTACCTTGATAGTAAAGTGCGTAATAAGTTTGAAGGTCAGCGTTGGCAAGTACCTGTGCAAGTTTTTGGCGCTGTTGAAAGCTATGAGATAGGTAGTAAGTTGACACTTACTAATGTGAGGCAGTCTTTAATTGCCAACCGCTATAAAAAAGTATTGCATGTGCAACGCCCTGGTGAATTTGCTTTGTCAGAAAAACGTGCAATTATCTATCGTCGTGCCTTTGATTTTGGTGGTGGTATTGAAGCGGCACAACAAATTACGATTGATATTATTAACGGCAGTGTCGAGGCCTTATATCTTAATGATATTAAAGTATCGACGGTACGCTTAGAGCCGCTTTTACTCGATAGGATTTTGCCAGAAAGTAAAGAAGATCGCGTATTGGTGTCTTTGCAAGCGGTACCTGAAAAGTTATTAGATACCTTATTATTGGTCGAAGATCGTGAATTCTATTTTCACCATGGTGTTTCACCGTTGGGGATTTTACGTGCTTTATACCAAAATATAAGAGCAGGTCGTACCGTGCAAGGTGGTAGTACTTTAACGCAACAATTAGTTAAAAATATGTTTTTAACGCGAGATAAAACATTATGGCGAAAAGTTAACGAAGCCATTATGGCGTTAATTTTAGAATATCGCTACAGCAAAGACCAATTATTAGAAGCGTATATCAACGAAGTTTACTTAGGCCAACATTATGCTAATGGCATTTATGGTTTCGGTTTGGCCGCAGAGTTTTATTTTGGCAAGTCAGTGCAGTCGCTTAATTTGGAACAAATGGCGATGCTCATTGGCCAAGTGAAAGGGCCAAGCTATTATGATCCTTGGCGTTTCCCCGAACGCACCATTGAACGACGAGATTTAGTTTTGCGTTTAATGTATCAGCAAGAGTTTATTTCACGACACGAGTTTGAAAAAGCCGCAGAGTCTCCATTATCGATCAGAAAAAAACGCCGAGTAAATCAACAAAAATTTCCGGCTTATTTACAGTTAGTCAAAGCGGAGTTATCACGGTATTTATCTGAGTATCAGCAGCAATCAGGTGTCAGAGTATTTACCGGATTTTCAATTACCCAGCAAATAGCATTGCAGGAAAGTATTGATGAGCAACTACCTAATTTAGAAAAAGCATCAGGTTCTGAACTGCAAGTGGCTATGGTGGTATCCGACTCTACTACTTCAGTGGTGCGAGCTATGGCGGGCGGAAAAGAAGCCGGTTATGCTGGATTTAATCGTGCGCTGCATGCGAAACGTCCCATTGGTTCTTTAATTAAACCTGCGGTATTTCTTGGTGCCTTAGAACGTTATCAGCGGTTTAATTTAGCGAGTTTGATTGATGATAAAGCGATTACGCTCAGCAGTAAAAATGGTAAAGCGTGGCGACCAAAAAATTACGATGGGAAATACCGGGGCCAAGTTCACTTGATTGACGCTTTAGTCTCAAGCCTGAATGTACCAACAGTGAATTTAGGTATGGAATTAGGTCTAGATAATGTTGCTCAGGCGATTCATTTACTGGGCTATCAAGATGACATTGTTACCCGACCATCTATGTTGCTAGGGGCATTAAATATGTCACCTATGGAGATTAATCAACTTTACTTGCCTGTGGCTAATCATGGCGTTGCCGAAAAATCACATGCGATAGAGCGCATTATAAGTGCTAGTGGTGAAACCTTATTTCAGTTTAAGCCGCTAGAACAACAAATAATTTCAACACAAGCCGCTTATTTACTCGACTTTGCTTTAGGAAAAGTAGCTACGTCAGGTACCGCTCGCTCTTTAACATGGCGTGTTCCATATAGTAATTTAGCAGGAAAAACCGGCACAACCAATGACCTAAGAGATAGTTGGTTTGTGGGATATGATAATAAATTACTCGTTACCACTTGGTTAGGCAGAGATGATAACAAGCCGACAAAATTAACGGGAAGTAGTGGTGCATTGGTGATATTTGCTGATTTTATGAATAAAGTTGGAGCGGTTAGTCGAAGCACCGATTTGCCAGCCAACGTTGAATTAGTACGCTTTGATAACAAGAGTGGCCATGCGGTCATGGAAGCCTGTGATAACTCACAATTACTCCCTGCAGTAACTACAGGCTTAATTTATGAAACACAGTGTGAGCAAGACATTAACAAGCTCAAGAAAAAATCATGGTTTGAGAAACTGTTTGGGGAGTAGTTCTTAACCTTATTCTTGATCTTGAACCTGAATGAATCTCGAATAAATACCACGATTAAGCACTGGTGAGAGGGCTAGTAACAGGGCTAGTAACAGGGCTAGTAACAGGGCTAGAGTGCCCAGCACTTGAATCGTAAAGTGCTAAGTTACAGATAAAAAATGCAATAAAAAAGCAAACCGAGTGGTTTGCTTTTTTCTAGCTGATGTAATGAGCTTTAAATTGCTTATAACGTTGTCGCTTATAGCTTTATCAGTAGTTGCTTTTACATCCCATCATAACTTACATATATATGTCTATGTGAAAGGTATGGGAGGGGTCAGCAGTTATTTTACATATTCAAAAATCTTAAATACGCGGTTTACTCCACCAACATTTCGCGCAATATCTATAGCAATAGTTGCTTGAGCTTGGGTGACTAAACCCATCAAAAATACTTCGCCATTTTCTGTTACCACTTTAATGTTAGTCGCATCTAACTCTTCATTACCAAATAAGGCGGTTTTCACTTTTGACGTCAACCAAACATCGTTGGTTTTTGTGGTAAAAGATGTCGTATTACTGACACGAATTTGGTTATGAAGTTGCTTTACGCCATTCACTTCATTAATCGCTTTTATCGCTTGATCACGTAAATAACTATTTGGTGCTTGCCCAACAATCAGAACACTACCATTGACGCTAATAACGTTTAAATGAGTATTGTCATTTAAGGCTGCACTTTTAGTCAGTATATTGTGTGCGTCTAATTCAATTTTTTGGTCGTCTATTTGATTGCCTAATGAGCGGTTATCGGCTGCGACACTTGCTCCACCAACCACGCCAACCACCGCAACAGCAACACAACCCTGTAGCAGTATGGCAATAGTAATGGTGCTGATAATTGATTTCATCGACATATTAATCCTCAGATTGTGGAAATAATGTTGTATCTATAATGTCACATAAACAGTGAATAACCACTAAGTGTACTTCTTGAATACGTGCTGTGCGGCTTGAAGGTACACGAATTTCCACATCATTTTCACCAAGTAAACCCGCTATATCGCCGCCATCGCCACCCGTTAAGGCAATAATAGGCATATCACGAGATACTGCGGTTTCAATAGCTTTGATGACGTTGCGAGAATTACCACTGGTAGAAATAGCGAGTAATACGTCTCCGTTATTTCCTAATGCACGTACTTGTTTCGAAAAAATTTCATCAAAGTGATAGTCATTACCAATTGATGTGATGGTCGAGCTATCCGTCGTAAGAGCTATCGCAGGCAACGGCGGGCGTTCAGTTTCATAGCGGTTTAATAATTCTGCTGAAAAGTGCTGGGCATCGCCGGCTGAGCCACCGTTACCACAAGCTAATATTTTATTACCGGCTAAGAGACTTTGTACCATAGTCATTCCGGCTTGTTCTATAGGTCCAGCTAGCAATTCGCTAGCGGCTATTTTTGTTTGTATGCTTTCGGTAAAATTACTTTTTATCCGTTCTAACATGATGGACTTAGCTCCGTTGTTTTATTTCTTAAAAGGCGTTGGTTAAAAGGTACCGGTTAAAAGGCATTTTTAAGCCAAGTAATTTCTGGGTTATTTATATCACCTTGCATCGCGATAGCATCGAATCGGCAAGGGGTATTATATTCATTTAATCCAGCTTGTTGCAGATAAAATGCCGCACATTGTTTAATTTTCTGTTGTTTTTTTTCTGAAATAGCCGCTAAAGCACCACCAAAGTGGCTGTTTTTACGATATTTCACTTCAACAAACACCCAAGTGTCATTATCAGTCATGATTAAATCAATTTCACCGCGGCGATTTTGAAAGTTACATGTCTGTAATATTAACCCCTGTTGAGTTAAATAGTTAGCCGCCAATTGCTCACTATTTTTCCCAGTGGTTACGGTGTTTTCTTTATTAGTCCATAGCAATTTCTTGTACCTTGCTGCGGCTATACTTGCCCCAAATTAGACTGCGCTTCAAAATATTATCATTGTCCAACTGCAACACGCCTGTTTGACCATAATGTCGGACATAAGTTTTATGTTGCATGGCAGATATTTTATCAACTAAGGCTAAGCTATCAAAACCCATAGCAAAAATGGTTTGTAAGCTGTCGCTGCGGTTAGGCCAAAGTTTTTTTGCTTGCGCGACTAAGGCTTTATTTTGTTGCTTACTTTTTAATTGCCAAGGCATTTCAGTGAACATTAAACCAGATAAATCACGATTGTCACTTTTGTCTATTTTAGAACTGTGACTACGCGAACTTGCATAAACAGGAATTATATCTGCAAATGGACTGATGTTAACATCGATATAAGGCTTTAAAAGTTTGGTTTCAAGCGGTAACCCAACCACATAAATCATGTCAACATCTCGACGGTTACGCAATTCACTTTTAATAGCGTATTTAACTCGTCTATTGAGTTCTTTCGTACGTTGTTGACTTAAATCTACGCCAAGACTCGCTTTAAGCTGATCTTGCATCTTGGCATCATTATTAAAAAATACCATCTCTGGTGCTTGGCCGGTAATAAGTTGCCATTGTTGACTAAATGTCTGTGCGATACGACGGCTAGCGTTGTCTTGATGACTCAAAATTATAGGATATTTATATTCCTGACGACTAAGCGTTGTTGCTGCTTGTATTGCTTCATCTTCAGGGCGCATTGATAAGGCGACCTGATGTGGCATTAAGTTAACGGTTGCCGGAAGGTTAAGTAGTAACGTTGGTATCGTTATCTCGGTTTGAGCTAAATATTGCTTAACATTTTCTTTGAGTAACGGGCCAATAACATAATCGATATTGAGTTCGGCGAACTTGGCATTTAACGTTGTCATGTCTAAGGTCGTTGAATCAATAAAGTGTAAGGTTTTACCACTATTGATATCGTAAGCCGCGAGTATTCCTTGTTGTGCTACTTTCCCTGCGCGTTCTTGCTTACCTGATAAAGGAATAATAACGGCAATGTTTGTGTAATCATTGGTGATTGCTGGTTGTTGCTGATTTAATTTAGCGGCAATAAACTGCGCCGGATGCGTGCTAAACTCTCGTTGCCATTGGCTTATATATCGTTTAAATCTAACGTCGTTATCACCAAATTTATTAGCAAAACTGAGTAACTTACTCCAACCTTGAATACCGGGAGGTGACATTTTCTGTAATTGTTGATGCTGCCATGGAAATAATTGGCAAAGTTGCTGCCAAATCATTTCAATGTCGTTGTCGGTTGCTTGAGGATTATTTGCAAAGGCTCTTAAACTGGCATCAAGTGCAACAATCGGGAGATTTCTTTGTGTTTGTACTTGCGCGAGAGTTTGAAAATAATCGAGACCATGTTTTAGCTCTGCTTGTTCCTTAATGCTATTCGCGCTTTCTAGTGCTTGAAATGCCTTTGGAATATCAGCCAATGCCAAAAAGCTTTTAGCAACAACAAGTGCTAAACGATACTGTTGATTTGCGGAAGGCGCTAAGGCGTTAAGTTGCTTAGCTAGCCATAATGCTTTGTGCGGTTTAGCTTCGACTAAATACAGTTCACTAGCGTCTAATAATGAGGTAACGGCTTCATCATTACCAAAAGTTGATACTTGTGATGCCGCTTGTGCCACAAGTTGCTCTGCGCTTATATTGGTTTCAATCTCTTTAATGACAACAGGTTCTTTTGTCGTGCTTTTTGTCGATTTATTTTTAGTAGTTGTTGCGCAACTAGCCAAAATAGCAACAGTTGCTAGAGCAAATAGGCCACTTTTGTGCGTTGAAAACCATTTAGTGAGTGTCAAAGTTAATAAATCCATACTTTTTAATAGTGCTTTATAATAAACTTCATCCTCTTCAGTCTCAACACAAGTATTTAATAATGTCGGATTCTCAAATTCAGCCTAGCACCTTATACATTGTTGCCACACCCATCGGCAATCTCGGTGATCTTAGTCAACGGGCGCGGGATATACTCGAACAGGTTGATATTATAGCCTGTGAAGATACTCGGCATACTCAACGTTTGCTATCCGCCTATTCGATAAAAAATAAAACGATGTCGATGCATGACCATAACGAGCGTCAACGCCAAGAACAAATTGCAATCTTATTAAAAGAAGGCAAAAGCATTGCCTTAGTGTCTGATGCGGGTACGCCTTTAATAAGTGATCCGGGCTTTCATTTAGTACGCCATTGCCGTCAACAAGGTCTTCAAGTGTCGCCTATTCCAGGTGCTTGTGCTGCCATTGCTGCACTTTCTGTTGCAGGCTTGCCAACTGACCGTTTCACATTTGAAGGTTTTTTACCTTCAAAATCAGGTGCGCGACAAGCAACGCTAAATGAATTAGCCAATGAGCCTCGTACAATGGTGTTTTATGATGCACCACGCCGTGCTATTGACACCGTTGAAGATATTGTTAAAACCCTTGGTGGTGAGCGTTATGTCGTTATGGCGCGTGAATTAACGAAAACTTTCGAAACAATTCATTCAGATACGGCTGATAATTTACTTGCTTTTTTACAGGCCGATCCTAACCAACTTAAAGGTGAAATGGTGCTTATTATCGAAGGGAAAAAAGTTGACCCTAATGATATTCCAGCGCATGTCATAGCAACATTGAAGTTACTTTTAACCGAAATGAAACCCAAAAGAGCTTGTGCGATAGCGGCAGAAATTCACGGCGTTAAGAAAAATGCACTTTACGATTATGCGCTTGAAATGAAAGCATAGTGCTTTAACCGATATCAACCGGCTTTATTGTGTAATTGCTGATTTCTTGTCCTTCATCTTTTATCGCGATAAAGCCCGCTCTACTTTTAAGTTTTTGCAAATAAACCTGTGTTTGCGGCTGATAATGTGAGGCAAGTCCAAGTATTTCCCCTAAATAAAGTGCATAACCTACGCTAATATCGGCCATGGTAAATTTATTCGCGACCAAAAAAGCATTATTTTCTAAATGCAGATTTAACCGTTTTAAACGCGCTAAATACCAAATGGCATAATCCTTAACCACCTGTGGCTGTTGACGTTCAGGTTGCTCAAATTGGCTATAACGCAAAACCAATGTTTGTGGGAATGTTAACGTAGCATCGCTACTAAATAGCCAATTAAGGTACGCGCCATATTCTGGATGTGTCGTCGGTAGGGTAAAATCAGTTTGTTGATAGCGCTCAGCAAGGTACAGCAACATCGCACTTGATTCTGTTAGCGTAGTATCGCCATCTTTTAGAAAAGGCACGGTGCCAAGGGGATTAGTCTCTAAATATGCCTTATCTAAAAAACGTGGTGGAAAGGGCAATGAGTGTAGCTTATATTCAAGCTTCATCTCTTCTAAAGCCCATAATACACGTAGTGAACGAGTATTGTGACAATGCCAAAGTTCGATCATAGATAAATCCTAATTAATTTTTTTGAAATTACTATAACAGCCAAGTTATAGCAACGATATTTAATTTAGACCTTAGCGATAATATGGGGTAGAATGCGCGCCGAGTTGACGAGACAATCGCTGCTTTATCGTTGTGCTGCTTATTTTAATAAGCGGTAGACAGATAGAGGGGAGGAAAGTCCGGGCTCCAATGAACAGGGTGCCAGGTAACGCCTGGGGGGCGCGAGCCCACGACAAGTGCAGCAGAGAGAAGACCGCCGATGGTTGTTCTTAGGAACTTCACAGGTAAGGCTGAAAGGGTGCGGTAAGAGCGCACCGGATT
>JBAROR010000114.1:0-26563 GCA_049642265.1 Cognaticolwellia sp.
AAGATTCAAACTTAACTTTAAAACGTTAAGTTAATCAATTCAGCCTAAACTGAAAGAGATAACTCATTAAAACAACCTCTTCGACTTGTCCCGAAGAAGTGGAGCGCATTTTAGAGATTTCTCGCCATACGTCAACACCTAATTGCATTTAATTGCGAATAAATGTTTGTTTGCTGATTATTCGTACTAACGGTATTTTTATTGAGCTAAAGACGAGTGAGTAGCGTCCAGGTAACAAAAATGACTTAGCCAAAGTACTGTCTTTCAGTGTTATGAGTGACACTGTGGAACTCAATGTTTGGTTAGTTTTCTGTAAATGTATTAAATTAAGTAAATTTAACTTACATTCAATTAATTGTTCAGGCAACCAAGGCTCTATTTTTCTGTATAACCTTATTTTACTTGGTAAGGAGAGTAGTCGAGATGATCGTAGATTACGAATCAGCATTGTTTACTTGTAAGTTAAACTATCGAGTAAATCATCATGCTTATATTAGATTATGGGCAAATCTGACTGTACTGCACATATATTGCTTTTTTGATATCTGGTTACTTACTTATATAGTGAGTAAGTAGGACATAAAGTAGTGGTTGATTTAGAGTTATAAAGAGCGCGGGAATTCATTCGTTTAGCTAGTAGGTTATCAAGTACCTTTAATTGAAATGATGTAATAAAAATATTGAACAATATATGACAATTCTTATCTCGTGACATTTTACTTCCCTGTTGTTTTAGTGAAGATAAGATATTTATAGATAAATTGTGTCGCCCTTTCAGCCCTACTTAACTAACTTAGCTATATATAAGTAAGTACCACTATGATCTTAATGATAGTGTGATGAGAATAATACCGTGGTCTGTACTTTCTCCATCTCGATCGAAAATTGGATTAATGAGATGTCGGTCGTAAGTATCATAGTCACTTACCTGATATAGACTATCGTGATAACTAGCATCAAATTCACAAGACAGTAGAATATAGTCAAGTACTGAGCTACCTGCTCCGAAGTAATGAGTTGGCGTACGCTTTAAGTTAACTTCTTGGTCAACTTCATTCGTTGTCATAACTTGAAATAAATTCCAGGAATCATGTAAGCAATATTTTGCCAAATAGGCATCACGATCAATTGCAGAAACAAAGCGTAAGTTATTTGTTAATAGATGATTTAGTACTCCATCAGCTAACGTATTGTTAAAGTCTCCCATCAATACCATGGGGTTCCCTGTTGCTTCACGTCGTTCGATCATTTCAATCATTAATAACGCGGCTTCACTGCCACGTTGTATAGTTGAGCCCCAACCGCCAGCGACTTGAGCTTTTAAACTCTCAATAATAGTTTTTTCTGCTGAACGACTTTTATCTGTCTCATCAAGGCTGATCATAGAGCGTTTAGATTTAAAGTGTACAACATAGCAATCACAGCTCCCCATATGAGGTACATCAACTGTTGCTCTTAAAATTTTTCGACTAAAAGAAAAGTCGCGATTTAAACCTAATGCGTCTGCAAGTTCAACATTTGGTGTTATTGCATTGATATCCACAATAGGATAGCGGGATGCAATAGCAACAACGGGCCCTCGATAAATAAAATCATCAATGATTTGAGGCTGGTCGACGACCGCAAAGTAAACATAACCTTGTTCAGCTACTAATTGCTTTAATGATTCGGTACTGAAGACTTCTTGAAAGCCAATGATATCTGGTCGAAATTCACATAAATAGTCGCTAATCCAACGCTGTTTCTTTTTCCATTGTTCTGCACTATAGATACGTTCAAAATCATAAAAAGCATTTGGAGGTTCAAGATAATTGAATAAATTGAAAGTCGCTATTTTAAGTTTTAAATTTGATGCCGCTGAAGTTGGAAGTTCCGGCTTAATTTCTTTTTTATCTTTATGGCTGATGTTGGTAACTCTCATAAACAACGAGTAATAATTATACCTTATCATTTATGAAAATTATTCAATTAAAAAACAGTAAGATAAACTAGAATAATCTATTGGAAGTGTGAACGGTTGTACTAAGCACTTTATAAAAGTTTAAATATAGAAAAGCCTAGATATTTCTAGGCTTTTTAGTTGAGTGTGCTTTTAGAAGTTAACGGTTACTTTACTATAAATATATCGACCTCTAGGATTATGTGTACCTTGTGCATAACCATATAGATCGCCATCACCATCACCTATTGCGAAAGGCGGTTCTTCATCAAACAAGTTATTTACACCCAGTGAAAAACGTAAATTGTCTGAAAAGTGATAACTACCTTGAACATCAACTAGAATTTGCGAATCGACCATACGTGATTTATTGTCTTCAAAATCTAAACTGCCATCAAAGTCGATATCTGGTGTATCTTCAAATTCGCCAGTGTAACTCACATTTAAATTGGCAGAAAAATCGTCGTTCGACCAATTAGTACTAGCAATCCAACGGTGTTCTGGATAACCATACTCACCAATGTATTCAAGATCATCTTTGTCAAAAGTGTCCATATAGGACCATTCTAGATTAAACTTCAAATCACCGATATTTTCAATGCTGGTTGTATAGTTAACAGAAGTATCAATACCACTCGCATCTTGTGATGAAACATTAATAAAACTACTGTGTATTAGATCGATAACACCTAAACTTTGACCGCTTTGTGCCGGTAAACGTACACAAACAGTGCTACTTTGATCATTACATGTCGCATTGTATAGGTCTCCAAAGTTTTGTTGATCTATTTTATTATCTTGGGTAATGTTCCAAATATCGAAACTCATTCCCCAACCTTCACCAGGAGCCCAAATAACACCAACATTCCATGACTCAGATTCTTCAGCCTCGAGCTGATCATTACCTGAAAACTCAGTATTGTAGTCAAGTGCTTCACAATCTAAACCTGTTGCAGCACAACGATATGAGTCAACGAAAAATGTACTATTTTGTGATGGTCCTAAACCAATTTGAGCTAAAGAAGGTGCCCTAAAACCTTGAGCCCAAGAAGCCCGAACCGTTATATCTTCGCCGGCAGCCCAACGCACGGCTATTTTAGGGTTAGTTGTACTACCAAAATCACTATAGTGATCATATCGACCCGCAAGCTGTAGCTCTAAATCATCAGTAACAGGGATAGAAAACTCGATATAGGCGGCATATTGGTCTCTACTTGCAGAAGCAGCTACAGCCTCAGTACCGAAAATTAAACCGCGTTGGAATTGATCGTCTGGAATATCTTCAACATCCTCTTCACGATATTCAATACCGGTAGCCATCATTACTGGATTACCATCAAGTACAAAGGCTTCACCTGTAATATGAGCATCATATGACGTGATATGAGATACACCGCGTCGAACTAAGCTAGTCGTAATTCTATCAATGACGTCATCAGGATTTGTGGCACCGCCAAAAGGATTGTAATTACCTTCATTAATTTCTTCTTGTAAAAAATCTACCCGTACCCAACCTTGATCACGATTACCTGTTTGTAGTGATTTACTGCGACCTTTTTGAGCTGCAATCTCCCAATCCCATTCATTAAAAGTGCCTCTTAATCCCCCCACAAATCGCATGGAATCAGACTCTATATCCCAGCGTCTCGCTCCCGCATCAACCGGACGATAACGGCCTATTTCAACATCTTGTCCAAAGGGATTATTGGGGTGGCTAGCTGGCACGGTTAAACCCGCGGATTCATCTAGCGGCGTCGCTGCACCACCTGCTTCAGAGGTATTATGTTGAATAGCAACCTCCATAAAAGCAGTAATGTCATTTTTGAAAGTATAATCAAACTGTGCAATTGCACCAACACGCTCGGCTTTTGGAATAACTAAATTAAATGGACCATAATCAAACAAACAACTCCCCGTAGCTGTTGCTTGATCAGCGGGACAGTCTGGATCAATAGTTTTGACACCATTTACATAAAAATATCCCGGATAGCCACGAGAGGAGCGAAAATCTTCACCGCCATAAGGGCTTTGGTTTGCCGTACCAAAACGGCCAAGCTCATAGGCTCCTAACTCACTGTTACTAAAATGATCTAGGATAATCGATGCATGACTGTTCGCTGTTGATGTCCCCCAAACTAGGCTCGCCGTTTTTTCGTTATAATTAGGTCCGTCGGTTGCGCCATAGCCTAAGTTAATTTCAATTCCTTCAATGTCTTTTTTCAAAATAATATTAACAACACCCGCAACAGCATCAGAGCCATAAATAGCAGAAGCACCATCTTTTAAAATATCAATACGTTCAATAGCTGAAACGGGAATGCTATTAATATCTACAAATGAATTAGTTATATTTTCTGCAAATGCGCTGGTTGAAGCTCTTCGGCCATTAATCAGCACCAGTGTGGCATCGGGGCCTAAACCTCGTAAGCTAACTGCCGCTGCACCATTAGCGGTTGAGTCTTGACTATTACCGCGAGTAGAGAAAGTACCACTACCTGCTACAGGCATACGCTCTAAAAGCTGCTGTAAATTGTCATAACCCATACTTTTAATTTGTTCTTTACCTATTGATTGTACAGGTGACGGGCCTTCCATCTCAGTACGCTTAATTCGAGACCCTGTAATTTCTATTCGTTCTACTCCTTTTGCAGTTGCTTCCTCAGCTGCAACAACTTGATAACTTTGTGAAACGAATAACGCCGTTGATATACCTAATGCGAGAGTATGTTTATTGTTCAAAGTGATTTTCATGATGTTTTCCCTTATATGTTTTATCCTATTGTGTTTATTCATTTATTTTCTGTTTGTAACGTCCAAACACTGCTTAAGTTAAGCAAAGAAGCATGATATGGTCAAATCGAGTTTCACCTCTTAAATATAACCAACACACCAATCAATCAAGCCATTGATTTTAAAGTATTTAACCTTTTACAGGTAATCAAAAAACTCAAACGACGTGCAGGAAATATCAAGATAGGATTTGTTTTTTCTCCTGAAATCGGAAATATTTTAAATGATAAAATTTAGCTAAAAAAAATCCCTTCGAATGGCTCCGAAGGGATTTGTATTAACTTCAAACGTTACCGAAGTTGTAATAATATTATTTAGGTCAATATTTTTTGTCGATAAACTAACGACTGTGCAAAGAAGATCTCGTTATCAACCTAAAAGTAATAGCACTCAACGCTAATGTAGCAACAATCGCCGCACCGCTAGGCAGGTCAAAGGTTGCAGATAAATACAAACCTAATACATAGCCAACTAAGCCCACTACATAAGCCCATAATAATGCACCTTTTCCTTTTAGCTTGTTAATTGCCAATGCCGGCAGTATTAATGTACTGAAAACAAGGTAAACACCAACAAGCTCTACCGACAATGTGATCACAATGGCAAATAATAGATAGAAAGATGCTCCATCTAACACTTTAGGTCTAAAGAATATCAACGCTAAAATAGCACTATAAGCCACAGCAGGTAGTAATAGTTGTTGCCAACTTACCCACAAAATTTGTCCCGACATTAACTGTTTAAGTAACTCCGCACCATGAGGATCATTGGATAACAGCAACATAGCAGCAACAGCGGAAAGCACATAGAAACAACCGATCATTGCCTCTAATTCTTCAGCCATATGCTTTGCCAACCAAGCGATAACACCAGCGCCAGCTAAAGCAAATAACGCCGGCATCCAGATACTCGCATAAGCCAGTTCGGCAATATCATGATTCATACCGACAACAATTGCGCCTAAGGCGGCGATTTGTGCGATAGCTAAATCAATAAAAATAATGCCACGCTTTAATACTTGTTTGCCCAAAACGACATGTGTTGAAAGTACTAAAACACCAGCAGCAAATGCTGGTAACAAAATTGTGAATAATTCATAATCCATCGAATATTCCTACCCAAGCTTATGAAGTTTTTGTGCTCGAGATTCTTGCAACAACAAATCCAACACACTGTCATATAAGCTAAAAAGATCCAGGCTTTGTTCGTTACCCCCCACTGAAAGTGGTAACACAACAACCGATAAGTTAGCTTTTTCTGCTAGCCATTTGGCACCACGTTGATCTTGATAAGAAGCGACCACAATAGTGCTGATATCTCCTTGAGCTGCACGCTTTAACAGTTTAGCTAAATGGCCACTTGTTGGTGGTAATCCCGGCTTAGGTTCTAAATCTGCAACTTGCTCAATACCTGAAAAATCAAATAAATAGCGAAAAGTAGAATGGTAAGCAATAACTTTTAAGCCTTTAAGTTCATTAGCCATTTGCTGCCACTTTACGCTAGCTAATTGCCAACGATGAGTAAAGTTTTCTAACCGTGATTTATAGCTTTCGGCTTGGTCAACATCCAGTTGAATCAGTTTTTGCGTTAGCCCGTTAGCAATTGTTAACATGCGTTGCGGCGAAAAGTGCAAATGTGGATTACCTTGACTATGCACATCACCCATACTGCGATCTACATTAGTCATTTTGTCCAAAGTTTCTACTTGCTCTGCAGCAAAAAACAGTCCTTTATCTGTACTACGTACTTGGCTATTAGCGGCTTTCATTTGCAGCATAGGTAACCAACCAATTTCTAATTCTGCACCTGCACAGATAACTAAATCTGCCTGACGCATTTTGGCAATTAAGCTAGGACGCGCTTGTACTTGATGCGGGTCTTGCATTGCGGTTGTTGCTGAATATATTCGAGCATCGGGTGCAAGTTCTTTTGCTAAAGCGGCATATTCAGGCTCACAAGCAAAAATATTAAATTGCGCGAAAGCACTGTGACTTAACGTTAATAAAGCACTGGTTAAAATAAGTTTAAAATTGGTGCGCATTGTGAGCTCCTAAAGTCATAACATATTGTAGGGTTAAAACATTGTCATTTTGAGCACTCTCAAAACCCGTGTTACTTTGATGACTAAACTCTAATCTAACCGTCGAAAAATGACTGTTGTGCCAAGCTACGCTAAGCTCAGTTTCTTTAAGCTTTTGTCGGTCGAAATGTTCTTCATGTTGCAGTTGGCTATCAAGTTTTCCATAACGTAAACCTGCAGACCAATTTGGTGAAAATTGATAAACACCACTAACATACCAAGCTTGATGGTAATCCTTGATATTATCGTCAGCTTCATCATGATGATCGTCTTCGCCATGCTCTTCATGTAGTTCTGATGTCATGAAGTCACTGACACGAAAATACTCTGCACTTAAAGTTAAGTGTTGATATTTATAGTTGCCATTCGGTGCCCATTTAAAAACAAAGTCAGTTACAAAAGTGTTTTTGCCGGTGTAACTTGCCGAATGAGTATGGTCATGTTCATCTTCGCTATGTTCACCCTCAAGCTCTTCTTCATCATGATCTTCAGGTGTTAGCTGGCCATTTTCATTGCGTAAATAACTCAGGCCTAATTGCCACGAACTTTCAATACCAATATCACCACCAATTTTAGTAAAAGCGGTGTAAACACCGGTACTGTCAAACTCACGTTCACCATGTTCATCTGCAGCGCGAAGGCTATCACCAGAAAAAACTTCAGCGCCCATAGTCCAATACAAGTCTGTTGGTGCAATATAGCTAACTCTCAAACCATCATCGAAATAATGTCCGCCTAAAAATGCTCGATAAGCACTAGGTCTGCTGGTAAAAGAGTCTGAATGTAGATGCTGGTTATTCAAGTAGCCAATATCCGACAAAAAACGCCCTGCTCGCACGCTAAAACCATTAGGTAGCGCCATTGTTTGAATAAACGCTTCTTCAACATTGACTTCACTCTCGCCATCATGCGATTCAAAAACTGTAGTCAACTTACCGTAAAACATATCATCAATACTGGCACTAAAAGCTAACTCAGTTTCACCAAGTCCAAAACCTTCTGCTCGCTCTGTCATTAAGCGATCATCACTTTGGTAGTAACCATCTAAAACAGCACTGACCGTTGGATTAGAAAGCGTTGGTGTTTGTGCATGTGAAAGCAAAGGGAAAAAACCAGATATAACTAATGCTGCACTTACTCTCATAGGTAACCGTGCAGACAAAACTGCAGGAAAAAATTGAAAATTTTTCATGTTTATAAATCTCTAAAATAAATTAAATACGTGTACATAAACCCATTGCCTTAATTGGCAAATCGGTTAAATAAAACTATAAATTATAAAATAATATCTTAAAGAGAAACGGGAGGGGCACGGCTCAGGTAAGTAACACTGTGAGTAAGTGCTAATGTCGGTTGAACAGTAGTGAGAGGCTCATACTGCTGACAAATAAATCCAAGTTTGACGTCTTGCTGCGGTAGTACTTGATCAAATTGATGCTGGTGAAAGCACAAAGTACAGTGCGTTTTTGCACCATCATCGATATGTTCAACACTATGCGCAGAAGCAGCCACAGACAAAAATAGCAATATAGCACTGAGCCATATTGCGATAAATCGTCTGTTAGTTACTGAAAAGTACATTTGTGCTACCTAAATGAATGAATAAATAAAATTCGACATTAGTGTACGCGAGTTATAACTTACCTTGCAAGCAAAGCTAATGTCGTTTAACACATTAAATTGTACTTTTAACGCAATTAAATACTTTCATTTTTAAATTCAATAATCAGCTTGAATATAAACCTATTACCAAACCTCACGATAAAGGTTTAATAAGTTCAGCCCCAGAATTTTTTCTATTTGACTATCGTGATAGCCTCGCTTGGTTAAATACCATGCAATTAACTCCATGCGCTTTTCTGAGTTCAACTGTGCGATAAACGGAGGACGGTTAGGAGTCTCTCCTGGAGCTGAAATTCCAGCAGCAATTCTGCGCTTAACTTCTTGACGAATAGCTTCACGATATTTTGGACCATCATTTATCGGAACTACACCTTGGTCGCTACCAATAGAGACATGATCTTCTCCGCAGAGATTCACAGCATAATCAATATGCTTTAACAAAGCCTCAGCTTTAAGTTCGTTGTCTCCACCTTCAAGAAAAGGCATTAAATAAAGGCCGACTACACCCCCTTTTTTTGTCACCGCGACTAACTCTGCATCATCATTATTACGCGGATGACGATAAACACCGTTGCAGCCCGTATGAGAAATAGTTAATGGCCGAGTTGAACTCGTTATTGCATCAGCAACCGTCTGTTGTCCTGAATGGGAAAGGTCCACTAGCACCTTATTTTTCTCCATTCGATGCAAAGCTTGTCGACCAAGCTCTGTTAAACCTTTATCTTTTTCAACTAAACCACCGCTGCCAAATTGCGATGGGCCGTTATAGCTCAATTGCATATAACGTACGCCTTGCCTAGCAAAAAAATCAATTTGATTGAGATCATCAGCAAACATTTCTGTTGACTGAAACCCCATAATAATACCAATTTGTTGTTGTAGCTTAGCGGCGAGAATGTCGCTAGCTTTAGTAATTAAACGAAAGTGTGTTGGATAACGTTTAATTAAATTAAGTGTTGCGTCAATTTTGGCTGCTGTGGTTGTGTGACCATCGCCCGGCGATGGTATCGTTGCATTAAGTGCGCTAATTCCCGAACGCTTAAATAATGCTAAAGTCTGCTCATCAAAGTAATCGACACCGTAATCAAAAGCGGCACTTAAGCCATCAATAATTATACTTTTCGCATAAGGTTGCCAATGCATATCACTTTTTAATAATGTTGACTGACCAACCGCCAAAACACTATTGGGCAATAGCACGCCAATAGAAAAACCTGTACTTAATTTTAAAAATTGTCTTTTATCCATCACTAATTCCTCGTGGGCTCCTGGCTAAAGCTCTGCAACACATTCAATTTCAACTTTTGCATTTAATGCTAGCCCTGCCGTAGCATAAGCACTACGTGCAGGCGGAGTTTCAAAAAATGGCAAATAGGCTTCATTTGCTTTTTGCCAATCATCAATATTCGCTAACATTAAGGTACATTTAGCGATATCACGATAACTTAAGTTGTATTCTTGTAAAACACTGCCTATATTTTTCATCGCTTGTTGCATCTGGTTACTAACATCAGGGCCAACTAAAGTTTTAGTACTAGGGAAATTTCCTATTTGACCAGAAAGCCAAAGCATACCACCTGCTTTTTTCGCACTCACAAACGGTAAGCTTTTATCATCACCAATCGTAATAAATTGCCCATTCTTAATAACATGAGCAATGTTTTGTACCGACGTTATATCTTTACTTGGGTCTTGGTTGAGGATAACTAAGTTGGCGACTTTGCCACGACTAATATCGCCATGAGTGCTTTCAATACCAATAACTTTTGCGCCATTAATAGTAGCGGCTTGAATAGCTTCGAGCGGCGTTAGACCTGCATCTTTTACCAATAATTGCATTTCATGCTGAACTAGTGGATAAGCCGATTGATAATAGTCACTCGTTCCATCTGTTCCAGCTGAAATGGTGATGCCGTTTTCATGAGCCATACGCGTAAAAGTATGTCCCCATTGATACATCAGTTCCCCACGTTCACCGCGAGCTTGTTGTTGCTTTTCAAAAACAGTTAACGTGGCATCTAAAATAGTGCCATGCTTTTTCATATCATCAAAAAAGCTTTGATATTTCTCCAGTTGAAAAGAGTCTAATTTTTGCTGACTTGTAATGTGTTTACCTTCTCTGCGCAGTTGATAAAAATTATCAACTACCTGAGCTGAGATATCAGGTGCATGAGAAATTGTTTCAACACCTGCATTTACTAATTGTTGAGGTCTTGCAGGACCAACGAAGGCATGCGACCACACTTTCAAACCATATTTTTTAGCTGATTGTTCTAATTTAGGAATTAGATTTGCCGGTACTTTAGCGTAAATTTTGATACCAGTAGCGCCTGTGCCAGCTGCTTTCAACATAATCTCATCAAAATTTGTCTCGTCATTAACCGCACGCATCCAGTTAACTTCCCCTGGAGTTTCTCCTTTAGCTGACTCAATCGTTCGAGGATCAGCAAAAAACGCTTCTCCACCGATAATAATAGAATAATAAATATCAGGTGATTGAATAACGTCATTGTCAGCTCGACGTTTTAATGAATTCAACGCACGGGTGTCTCCACCCATATCTCGTACAGAAGTAACCCCTCCTTGCAACAACTTACGAAGTCGCATACGCGTGACAAGATCATTATCAGAGGTATCAGGAGATGTTGCGTGATGAACATGGGTATCGATTAAACCGGGTATGAGAAACTTATCTGTCATATCGATGACGATAACGTCTTTAGCTAACGCTTTATTATTAAAATCGCTAATAGACTTTATTTGCTTATCTTCTATTAAAACCGTCTGGTTCTTTTTGATTTTCAAGTCAACAACATCAACCACATTAATATTTTTTAAGGCATAAGTTTGTGCAACAACGGGTAGTGCAAGTGTCAGCGATATTGTCAGTAATGATATTTGTTTAAAAAGCGTCATCAGTTTTCTTTCACATAAGATTAATTTGTTATTATATTGCCTTTATTAAGCTTTGTTTGAAAGCGACTAAAAGTTTATAGTCTATCTACATAAAGTTTATAATAAGCATGGTTTCATGAATAAAATTGAGGCAATGAAGGCATTTTGTTTTACCGCTGATCATTTAAATTTTTCGCAAGCGGCTAAAGAAATGAATATATCTGCCACCATGGTCAGTCGGTACGTGAAGCAACTTGAGCAAGAACTTGGTTGTTTATTGCTAAAACGTAACACTCGCAAAGTATTTTTAACCGATGCTGGCGCCCAATATCGTAATCACATTAAGCCTATTATTAAAAAATTAGCGTTAGTTGATTATCAAATGACACAATTTAAAAGTGAACCCAGCGGTGAGTTAAATATATCCACAACCGCTGAATTTGGTGGTCAATACTTGGCACCCCTAATAGCGCTTTACGGTAAAAAACACCCTCAAGTAAAACTTAATATTCGTATGGATAATACGCCCATTGATTTATTCGATGATAAAACTGATTTAGCCTTTAGAGTCGCACCAAGTTTAACGAGTGCGAGCTACATAGCTCAAAAAATTTGTCAATCACGTTTGTCTTTATGGGCAAGTCCTGATTATTTGCAACGCTGTGGTATTCCAAAAACTCTTGAAGATTTAAATCAGCATCAATTACTATTTTTTGCTCATAGTTTGCGTAAAGAGCATTGGCTTTTTATTGAAAATGAAGAACGTAAACTGATGAAATATGACTGGGTATGGACGTCAAATAGCGGTCAACTATTGAATGAAGCCGCAGCTAATGGTCAAGGTATTATCCAAGCGCCAAGTTACTCCGTAGCACGTTATGTCGACAGTAATCGTTTAATTGAAGTGATGCCAGCAAAGGCGATTAATAACTTACAGATCTCAGCAATGTATCCACATCGCTATGAGTTATCGACACGTGTTAAAACGTTCGTTGAGTTAGCAAAAGCTTACTTTATTGAACAGCCAATACCTTAAAAAGTAGGTATACCCTCTTTAAAAGTAAGCGGAAATATTACTTAAAATATGTAAACTAAAATAGTTATCTAAAACATTCATACCGTAGCACGAGAATGTTTTAGATAAGATTTTTTTCAAGCAGTAGCTTTATCTACTATTACTTATTTTTGGCTGAAATTAGCTCATAAGCCGCTTGAATATCTTGTGCTTTCTGTTTGGCGATTTCCATCATTTCTGGTGGTAAACCTTTTGCTACTAATTTATCAGGATGATGCTGAGACATTAGCTTACGGTAAGCTTTTTTAATTTCACTCGCCGAATCTTGTTCAGTTACACCCAAAACTTTATAAGCATTCTCTAATTGTTTTCCGGGTTGTTCAAAACTGTAGTTTGCACCACCTTGACCTTGCTGATGGAAATTTGCTCCAGCGATAATCATTTCTAATAGTTTATCTAATTCTTGCGCTGAATATCCTAAGCCCTTAGCAATAAGGTGTAATGCTTCGCGTTCATCTTGGTCTAACTCACCATCAGCAAATGCGACTTGAATTTGGATTTCCAAAAACAGTAATAATAAGTCCTGGCGATTGCCCACTGCAGATTTTAGTTTGGCTAAGCTTTCATCAAGTGGAAATCCCGTAGTTTTACCATCTCGAAAAGCCTCTTGAGCTTGCTGACGCAATGCATCTTTTAATCCCAACTTATCCATATAAGCTGTAGCAAAAGCAATTTCATGTTGCGTAACTTGACCATTAGCTTTTGCTATATAGCCCATCACTGAAAAGGTGCTATAGAAAAATGCTGCTTGACGATCAGTATCATTTTTCGCATTACCTAAATTGCTAAAATCTAATCCAATACCTTTATCAAAGCGATGACCAATCCATGCACCTATTAATGCACCAAAAATATTCTTACTTAGCATTAAACCAAACAAGAATCCTAAAATTTTACCCCAAATTCGCATTGTACAACTCAATAATTAATATTCATAAAACGGATTAAATAGCGTTTAACTTAGCTAAGCGCTCTGGTGTACCGACATCGGTCCAAGCATTATTAATAACATTTGCTGATACAGTATGCTTATCTGCAGCAGCTCTTAACATCGGCGCTAAAGGTCGTACTGACTGACTTTGCATCAACTCTGCTTGTTGCTCTGTAGTATTTTGCCTAAAAAAGCTTTTTCGATAAAGAGCAATACCACTGAAAGTGTATGTCGTTTGTTGATTATTTTTCGGATTTGCCAACAATCCAGCTTCAAGTTGAAAGTCTCCAGATAAGTTATGTTCAGGATTTTCAACAAGTAGTAAGTGCGCATTACATTCTGATCGTAATTTCGGTATATTTATTAAATCAAAGTCACAATAGATATCACCATTAATCACCATAAAAACATCAGTATCTTGCTCTGCCAACATAGGGAGAGCTTTAATGATTCCGCCTGCAGTTTCCAGCGCTACAGGTTCTTCACTGTAACTAATATTGGCCGAAAATTCTTTACCACACCCGAGGTGGTCTACAATCTGTTGACCAAGCCAAGCGTGATTTATCACGATATCTTGAATTCCAGCCTTCACTAAGCGCCTTATATGGTACTCAATTAGCGGAATACCTTTAACTTTAAGCAACGGTTTAGGACAATTATCCGTTAAAGGTCGCATACGTTCACCACGTCCCGCTGCCAATATCATTGCTTTCATGAAAATAACCTAAATTTAGTTAAAACTACCAATACAATCACTTACAAAAAGTAAATGAGAGTTTAACGCTGCTTAATCTAGTGAATTTAATGCAGGAATCACGCGATTAGTCACTAATTCATGTAAAAATTTGAGTTTATCATATTGTCCACTCACATCTTTTATATAAGATAGTGTCAAAGGAATATCAGCTAAGTATCCTGATTTACTATCCCTATGATGCAAACGGGCAAAAATGCCGCTGGCTTTTATATGGCGTTGCAAGCCTGTTAAATCAAACCAATATTGCCATTTTTCAAATGTTATATTTTCATTAGGAAAATAATCTTGAACTTGTTGACGATACTCTTCAATCAATGGCGCTAATAATTCATAAGGCCAACGTACATAGCAATCTCTAAGTAATGAGACAAGATCATAAATAACAGGACCTTGCACTGCATCTTGAAAATCGATAATGCCAAGTTTATCATCAGCCAACAGCATTATATTTCGACTGTGATAATCTCGATGCATGAAAACTTTAGGTTGTTCTGCTATGGCTGATACTAGAACATTAAAACACATATTCAGTGCGTTTTTTTCTTCTACATTCAAATGAATATTCAGGTGTTTTTCTAACAGCCAATCACTAAATATTGCCAATTCAGTGGTAATAAACTTTTCGTCATAATCAGGTAGGTTATCAACTAATACTTTATTACATTTGAGCATTTTTTGCAGTTCAACTATCGCTTTAGCATAATAGGTCTGCATATTTTCAGGAGTTAGCTTGTCTGCAAGTAAGTGATCGCCAAAGTCACTAAGACAAAAAAAACCTAACTCAAGATCTACGGCAATAACTTGTGGTACACCAACATCAAGTGCTTGCAACGTTTTTTGCACGTTCACAAAGGCGAGATTGTTTGATAACTGTGGCGGAGCATCAACAGCAATATAAAATATTCCCTGAAACTGAAAACGAAAGTAGCGTCTAAAGCCAGCATCACCTGTTAACGGCATTAAAGTGATATTTGAGTCTGAGAAATGGCTTGAGAGCCATTGTAATAGTTCAGTAGTTCTTGAGTTATTCAATGAGTAATATCTCTAAAAATTGCTAATATAAACTCAAGTGCCTAAATAATGAATATTCAAACACTTAATTCTATTAGTGATTATTCCTTACAATACGGAAAAACGCATATTAGTCTGGATGATATGTTTGAATTACTTCAGAAATCATTTAATACACGTTATAGATTTTGATAAAGGAAATTCCTTTATCTCGACTTAAGGCTTTATCTCTATAGGCTTTCAACTCTAAATGAATCATGAGCTGAAAAGTTGTTTGAGTATAACTAATTAGCAGGCCAATGAAAATTGCTATATTATTGTAGCCTTTAACGGTAAAATACCGTTCAGAATCTAGGCTTTGTATTTTTTCAAGTTAATTATCCGGACCATAAATGCGTTTTCCCTTAAACAAAATATCCCTTATCCTATTGTTACCTTGTACCATTAGTAGCAAAGCACAAAGTGCTGAAATAAATACAAATATATTGAACCAGTGTCCAATTCCAAGTTACCTGAACATTGCCCAAAAATCGGGTAAACAACCGAACGAAAACTTCACGATTTTATCGTCAACGTCCAGCATTAAAAAAGGTGAATATGCCACATTTACTGGTGGCGTTACCTTATTAAATCAAGATAAATCAGTTGTTGCTGATCAATTGTCGGTTAATCGTGCAGCATCGACAGTCGATGCGAGTGGAGATATTCACTTTCAAAATAAAGGTATTGATATTTTTGCTGATTCTCTAAATATTAATCAACAGAAAAAAACAACGTCGCTTACTACTACGTCATATCAATTAAATGGCTCCGCTGGTCACGGTAGTGCGAAAGAAATTAATATTGACGGCAATGGTTCAACGCTAAACTTTGTCGATTCAAGCTTTACGACTTGTTATGGCCCAGTGCCTGATTGGCAAATGAAAGCGAGTGAAATTAACATTTCATCTGATGAAAAGTCACTTGAAGCCTACCATGCCCGCTTTAGTCTTTTTGATGTCCCTGTTTTATATATACCTTATTTAACCATACCGATCAGTGATGAACGACAGTCAGGGTTTTTATATCCAAAAATCAGTACGTCGAAAAGTTCAGGTTTAGAAATAGAAGCGCCTTACTACGTCAATATCTCCGACAACATGGATGCGACCATAACACCACGCTACATGTCAGATCGAGGTACGCAATTAATTACAGAGTTTAGATATTTAGAAGGTCTACAATCTGGGCAAATAGATATTGAATATCTTAACAGTGATAAAAAGCTTAGCAATGATGACTCTCGTTATTTGGCTCGATTTCAACACATCGGCACTTTTTCAGAGCGCTTTAGAGCACATGTTGATTACACCACAATCAGTGATGATAACTACTTAGTTGATTTGGGCAGCAATCAATTCAATGCTAATGACGCTTATCTATACCAAATAGGTGAGCTTGCTTACTTTGCCGATAATTGGCAGACCACGATAAAGCTGCAAGATTTTGAATTGTTAGGTGATCATGAACTAAGTTACAAAACTTTGCCTCAGATAGAAATGAGCCGCCAAGAAACATTCGAAAATTTTGATGGTATTTTTGATATTTACTCTGAATTCTCAAGTTTTGACACTGCAGATAAAACAAAACCAACCGCACAAAGATACCATGTGGAAGCCGGATTATTATATCCAATAGTGACACCTGCATGGTTTTTGAATTCAGAAGTTAAAGTACTTCAAACCAATTACAGCCAAACAAACATCGCGACAGATAGCCTGTTAGAAAAAAATATTAGTCGAACACTGCCGAAAGTGCGTTTACACGGTGGTGTTAATTTCGATCGTTATTTAACATTGTTTGATAAAAATTATAACCAGACACTAGAACCGCAATTGCAGTACCTTTATATTCCAGAAAAAGATCAAAACAATATTGGTATTTACGACACTACAAACTTACAAGATGATTATAGCGGGTTGTTCCGAGATCGTCGTTTTAGTGGTATTGACCGAATAGCGCAAGCAAACCAAATATCTTGGGGTATCACAAGTCGTCTATTAACCAAAGAGAACAATGAAGTATTACGCTTTAGTTTAGGGCGTATTGTTTACCTTAATGAAAGCAATTTTAACAGTACTGATCCTGACGCGTTGGTAGATAAATCAGCACTTGCTGCCGATATATTTATAAACTTAAATCGCAACTGGCAATTTAGTTCTGATATTCAATACAACACAGATGCAAGCACGACAAATAAAAGTCAAACGACATTAGATTACTTATTTTCTAATAATCAAACAATACAATTGAACCATCGATACGCTCGTGATGTCTCAGGAGAGTCATTAGAACAAATGTCATTAGCTACCAATATTAATATTGCGACTCGTTGGCAGTTTGTGGGACGATTTACACAAGACTTAAAAGGCAAACGTAGTATCGAAAGTTATGCCGGTTTTGAATATAGTAGTTGTTGTTGGGGGATTCGTTTTACTTACCACCGAAATATCAACTCTACAATCGATGACTCGCGCAATATAGACGATAGTCGCGATGCTTTTGATAGCGGCTTTAATATTCAATTTGTATATAATGGTATAAATAGCAAGAAATCTTCCAACAGTGTTGGAGATATGTTTAATGCAAGTATATTTGGCTACAAACGCCCTTACTTCCTCAATAACTAATTAGAAGAAATTTACGTTACATGAAAAATTCATTGAAATTATTACTACTCAGCTCGGTGTTTATTTTTAACTCTCCAAATCAAGCGCTAGCTGATGAAGTTGAGCTAGATCGAGTCGCAGCTGTTGTTAATAGCGGTGTGGTATTAGAGTCGGAAGTAAAAGATCTTATTGCTTCAGTCACAATACAAGCCAAAAAAAATAACAAAGCATTGCCATCTGAGCGTGCTCTTCGTGTTCAAGTTATGGAGAAGTTAATTAACGACTCTATTATATTACAACTTGGTGAGCGCATGGGTGTTCAAATCAGCGATGCTCAACTTGATCAAACATTGACGAATATGGCGAAAGACAATAAGCAATCGCTTGAAGAATTTCGTAAAATGCTTGTTTCAGATGGTTTAGATTATGAAAAATATCGTGAAAATGTTCGTAATGAACTGATTTCAGGTCAAGTTCGTAACGCGAGCTTACGCCGTCGTATTTACATATCTCCACAAGAGGTGAGTAACCTTTTAACTGTAATGAAAGAGCAAACTAATGCGGATGTTGAATATCGACTAGGCCACATACTGATTGAATTCCCTAATAATCCAAAACAAGACGATATCACTGCAGCTAAATTACGTGCTGAAAAAGTCTTAGAATTATTAAATAAAGGTAGTGATTTTACGAATATGGCAATGACCTCTTCTAGCGGAGCAAAAGCGCTTGAAGGTGGTGACTTAGGTTGGAATAGCATTAACGAAATGCCAACTTTGTTTTCTGAGTTAGTTGATGGCCAAGCAAAAGGCAGTGTCTTTGGTCCAATTCGCACCGGCTTAGGTTTTAGTATCGTTAAATTGGTTGATGTACGTGGTCGCCAAACGAATGAAGTTGAAGAAGTTAAAGCAAGCCATATTTTAATTGAGCCTTCAATAATACTTAGTGAAGCGAAAGCTCAAGCATTATTGCAAGATTTAATCGAGCAACTAGAGGCTGGTGCTGATTTTGCTGAACTAGCAAAAAAACACTCTGATGGACCAACATCAGTACGTGGTGGTGATTTAGGCTGGTCAGAGCCAAGCAAATATGATCCTGCGTTCGCTGAAGCTTTGGCAGAGTTAGCCGTTGATGAAGTACATAAACCTTTTCGCTCATCATTTGGTTGGCATATAGCCAAACTGACAGGTCGTAGAACTTTAGATACCACAGAGCAAATGAATGAAAACCGCGCTTATCAATTACTCTATAACCGTAAGTTTGGTATGGAAGGTGCTCGTTGGATCAAAGAAATGCGTGACGAAGCGTATGTAGAAGTACTCGAAGTGGAAAAAGAATAGTGTTAAAAAGAATTGCAATAACACCAGGAGAGCCAGCAGGTATCGGCCCAGATCTGATGATAAAAATAGCACAGCAAGATTGGCCAACACAAATTGTTGCTGTCGCTTCTCCTGAGCTATTAAGTGCTAGAGCGAAGTTACTAAACTTACCGCTTACGATTAAGTTATATGACGTAAATGATGAGGTAACCGCTCATCAAGCCGGAACCCTGCTTGTATTGCCCGTAGCATTGGATGATGTATGCCAAGCCGGCATACTTAATCCCAATAATGGTCACTATGTTATTGAAACTTTGCGTATAGCGAGTGAAAAAAACATTTCAGGTGAATTTGATGCCGTTGTTACAGGTCCGGTACATAAAGGCTTGATTAATCAGGCTGGTATAGCGTTTAGTGGTCATACTGAATACTTTGCGCACCAAGCAAACTGTGCTGACGTTGTAATGATGCTAGCTACAGAAGGCTTGAGAGTTGCATTAGTGACAACACATATTCCGTTAGCTTACGTGTCTAAAGCGATTACGCACGAACGATTGCAGAAAGTTACGCGTATATTACATAAAGATTTGATTGATAAATTTGGTATTCCTGATCCTAAAATTTATGTTTGTGGTATCAATCCACACGCAGGTGAAGACGGACATCTTGGACGTGAAGAAATAGATGTGATGATCCCTGCATTGAATGAATTGCGTCTAGAAGGTATGAGCCTAATTGGTCCTTTACCCGCAGACACTATTTTTCAAGCCAAATACCTTGATGATGCTGATGCCATTTTAACAATGTTTCATGATCAAGGGTTACCGGTACTTAAATTCAAAGGCTTTGGCGCATCAGTCAATATCACCCTTGGGTTACCTTTTATTAGAACATCTGTTGATCACGGTACTGCTTTAGATTTAGCAGGTACTAATAAGGCAGATGTTGGCAGCTTTAATGAAGCCATAAACAGCGCAATAACATTAGCTAACAATCAAGCATAAGATTAATTCGAGCAAAAAAAACTATGAGTAAGAATTCCCATTTAGGCCACCAAGCTAAGAAACGCTTTGGACAAAACTTTTTACATAACGACGCAATTATTAGTAATATTGTTGACGTTATTAACCCGGAGCCTAATGAAAATTTAGTTGAAATCGGTCCTGGATTAGGCGCTCTTACTGAGCCTGTAGTCGATCGTGCGGGCCAATTAAGCGTAGTAGAACTAGACAGAGACTTAGCACACAGACTACGTCATCATCCATTCTTAGCACCAAAATTAACTATTTATGAAGAAGATGCCTTAAAGTTTGATTTTTCACAATTAGCCAGTGATGAAAAGCCGCTACGTATTTTTGGCAACTTGCCATATAATATTTCGACACCGCTTATTTTTCACTTGTTGACCTTTAAAGACAAAGTTAAAGACATGCACTTTATGCTTCAAAAAGAAGTTGTACAGCGTATGGCTTCAGGCGAAAACTGTAAGGCTTATGGTCGTTTATCAATAATGACACAATACCAATGCCAAGTTATCCCTGTAATGGAAATTGGACCAGAAGCTTTTAAACCAGCGCCTAAAGTCGACTCTGCCATTGTCAGATTAATACCGCATAAAACGATTAAAAACCCAGTAAAAGACATTAACTCACTTAATAAAGTCTGTTTAGCGGCATTTAATCAGCGTCGAAAAACCATCCGTAATAGCTTTAAAAAGTTAATTTCTGCTGAGCAATTAACACAATTAGGTATTGATCCTGGACTTCGTCCTGAAAACTTATCATTAGCAGATTTTGTTATGCTAGCGAATTTTGTTACTGACAACCCAATAGAAACCGACGATGAATGATAAAAACATCGCACTAACAACTGATATTCCAGTATCAGTTGTTACTCAATACATTGCTCAGCAGTCGATAGAGGCTGAGCAACAGTTCGTTTTCAGTTATACCATCACCATTACCAATAATAGTGCTGAAACTATACAGCTTTTAAGTCGCTATTGGTTAATCACGGATGCTAATGGCGACACTAGCGAAGTAGCAGGTGAAGGTGTTATTGGCCAACAACCTTTTATTAAAACAAACGAAAGCTTTACCTATAGCAGTGGCTGTTTATTAAAGTCTCCATTAGGTAATATGCAAGGGCATTATCAAATGCAAACAAATTCGGCAAAATTGCTTCAAGTTGAAATTCCCGTATTTCGTTTAGCAAAACCTAACATATTAAATTAGAGCACCTTTATGGCAGTTTATTTCGTTGGTGATATTCAAGGCTGCTATAGCGAATTAGATGCTTTATTAACCAAAGTTGGGTTTTCCTCTAACAGCGACCAACTTTATATTGCGGGCGATTTAGTTGCTCGAGGACCAAACTCTCTCGAAACCTTGCGCTTTGTAAAATCATTAAACAATAATGCTAAAGTAGTCTTGGGAAATCACGATCTACATTTACTGGCCGTTTATCACGGTATCAAAAAAGTAAAAGCTCAAGACTTACTCGGTCCATTACTATCAGCTCCAGACGTGGAACCATTAATGGACTGGTTAATTCAACAGCCCCTTATACAAAAACTTCCCAATGAAGAAACTTATATGAGCCATGCAGGGTTACCCCCGCAATGGACTCCTGAAACAGCGCTTGAGCAAGCTAAAATAGCACAACAACTTTTAACCTCTTCTACTAGTCAACATTGGTTAAGTAAAATGTATGGTGAACAGCCCACAAGCTGGGCACAAGCAGATGATGAACTAAGCCGCTTTAGGTTTACGATCAATTCACTGACCCGTATGCGTTATTGCTACGCTGACGGTAGTTTAGACTTCACCTGCAAAGAAAGTCCGAGCCATGCATCAAAGGCATTAACACCTTGGTTTCAATTTCAGCACATCAATAAGAATACCCAGTGGATATTTGGTCATTGGGCCGCTTTAATGGGGGTTTGCCCTGCGGATAACATTCACGCACTTGATACCGGATGTGTGTGGGGACAACATATGACGATGTTAAGGTGGCATGATAAAAAGCTGTTTACAGAACACTCGCATAAAAGCTCAGTTAAATAAAAATTTGAGATAAAGCATACATAGGTTTAAAAAGTGACTCAGCTTGTTATACTAACGAAAAGACTTATCTGTATTCCTTTGTAGTCTAATAATAATTAACGATTATTCGCATCAATAATAGCTCTTATTATTTATCAGATAATCTATACAGAATTTAATTTATATATTGGTGGGATCTATGAAATTAACCGTAGCAATAAAAATAATAGGTGGTTTCACCATTATTTCGCTTTTACTCCTTTTAACCAGCGTAATATCATGGAATAGCTTAAATACTATTGGCGATGCTACCAAACAGCAAAATGAACTTGCTATCCCCACTTTAAAAGGCAGTAACAAACTAGCAAATGACTTGACCAACATTGGCAATCTAACGCTACGAGCTTACTATCAAACTGACTTATCGCCACTCGCCAAAAATAAAGCTACTTTTGATACTAATAATACTGACTTTAAGTTTCAATTAAAGAACTTAAAAAAAATAGTTAAAGATGAAACTAGCCTTATCAATAACTTAAATAAAGTTGATGCGGTTTATAACGACTTGGCAAACGAAATAAATAGTGTGCTTAGTAACCGTAGACTGGCGATAGAACAAAAACTTACCTTAGTTGATAAAATCGATATTGTTGAAGAAAAGGCTGACGATACGGCTACCATCTTATTGGATCTTGCTGACCACGAACTTGCTTCAACAAAATTACAGCGCGCTGTAAGTTTAGCTGAACGTTTAGAAATGTTACTTAATGGTATCGTAAGCTCATCTTTTGAATATCGCGATATAAAAGACAAACAATCAGCAGAACTAGTCACCAGTGAAATCGAAAATTCATTTACTGATATTGAAAAGTCAGTAAATGATGTAATTAATGAATTAAACCTGCAAGACATGACTGACATTGCAGATGAACTAACCTCTAGTACTTCAGAGCTAAGAAGTTACATTACTGGTGGTGAAAAGATTTTCTTCCATAAGAATAAAGAACTTAACGCTATTTTAGCAGCTAATCAAAGTTTAGAGTTAGCCGAAAGTGGTATTAGCAGCGCGAATGCTATACTGAATACACAAGTAGAATTAGCCAACAAAACGACCATAGCCACCGGCGCACTAGTTAAAAGTTCAGTCTCTGACGGCACACGTAATACTTTGGTGATCACTATAATTTCGATTGCCTTAGCAATTATAATTGCATGGGTAACATTAACTAGTATTACTCGCCCTTTAAGCCGCGTAAATGAAATGTTAAATGTTGTGGCCTCTGGCGATTTATCTAGAAAGTTAGATGAAAGTGGTAATGATGAATTTGCTCAGCTTTCTAAAAACTGCAACTTATTAATTGATAGCCTACGAAACTTAATTCAAAGTATTGTTAGTCGCTCAACTCAATTAGCAACCGCAGCCGAACAAACATCTGCAGTAACCGCTCAAAGTACGACGGCAATTCAAGAACAACGTATGCAAGTAGAGCAAGCAGCCTCAGCAACCACTGAGATGAGCAGTACAGCGCAGAGCGTGCTTTCTAGTGCAAACGATGCCTTAGGTGAAATTAAACAAGCGGACGATGAAGCTGAGCGCGTTAAAGTCATTTCTAGTCGTAACCGAGAAACCATTGAGCTCTTAGCCAATGAAGTAGAGTCGGCATCACAAGTTATTAATAAGCTTCAAAGTGATAGTGCATCCATTGGTAGTATCCTTGATGTTATTAGAAGCATTGCAGACCAAACTAACTTGTTGGCCTTAAATGCTGCGATTGAAGCAGCACGTGCAGGTGAACATGGTAGAGGTTTCGCGGTTGTAGCTGATGAAGTAAGAACACTTGCTAGCAGAACTCAAGAGTCGACCCAAGAAATTCAAAATATGATTGAAGTGTTACAAACAGGAGCCGAAAAAGCGGTATCTGTTATGGACACAGGTAAAAAGCAAGCGACGAACTGTGTTGAGCAAAGTGTACAGGCTGAAGAAGCCCTTGATACCATCACTCATGCTGTTCATGAAGCTTTTGATCGTAGCTCTCAAATTGCTACCGCAGCTGAAGAACAAAGCGTTGTTGCTCATGAAATAAGTGAGAATTTAGAGTCAATAGTTGCCATAGCAGAGCAAACAACTAATGGTTCACAACAGACAGCTGAATCAAGTAGTGAAGTGGCACGTTTAGCTGAAGAGTTACAACAATCAGTGCAAGAGTTTAAACTTTAGTTTTATTAACTCAAAGTCTATCCAATAAAAAGAGCGCTTAAGCGCTCTTTTTTATACCCAAAAAATAATAACGTTAAACTTTTTCATAAACCGTAAAGTCTAATTGATATAGATTTTTTTCATCTGCTGGACGAATATTACTAGCTACTTTGTGCCAAACATCTAAATTATATTCAGGGAAGTAAGTATCGCCTTCGATATCTGCATCGATATGAGTGATATAAAGTCGCTGTGCCGCCGCTAAACAATGTTGATAAATAGCGCCACCACCAATCACCATCACTTCTTCGACATCGCTAACTAAAGCCAAAGCGGCATCAACAGAATTAGCCACCTCGACACCGGCTGCTTGGTAGTCACTATCGCGAGAAATAACAATATTCTTACGTCCAGGTAAAGGTCGTCCAATTGATTCATAGGTTTTTCGACCCATAATAATTGGTTTTCCTAACGTGGTTTTTTTAAAATAGGCCAGATCAGCCGGCAAATGCCACGGCATGTCATTGTTCTTACCGATAACACGATTATTGGCATGTGCCACGATCATTGAAAGTATGGTCATAAAGTTTATATATTTATAAGGCTACTGAATTTCAAATATTATACGTTATTACAAGCAACAAAAAAGGTGCATTGTATTACTACAAATGCACCTTCAATAAAACGATTAGCAAAAGCTACTTACGATATTCAACTTCAACATCGTACTCGTCTTCATCCCAATCTTCATCATCAAGGTCATCAGATAAGTCTGCGATTGCATCTTCATGATAAGTATCCCATTTAAATTCAACGGTTTTACCATCAATAGGTGCTTCTTCTTCTTCTGGTGGTAAAGCTTCAATAAAAGCCATAACCCCTTGACATAAATCTTCAGTACCAGTGCGATTGAATGCTGAAATACTACGAACTTCGCCTTCCCAGCCTAACCCTTCAATAACACGGTCAGTAATTTCTTTAGCTTCTTCTTCAAGCAGTAAATCTAACTTGTTGAAGACTAACCAACGAGGTTTTCCTGCAAGTTCTGCAGAATGTGTTTCTAATTCAGCAGCAATGGTTTTAGCATTCTCTAAAGGATCAGAACCATCAACCGGCATAACATCAACGACGTGTAATAATATACGACAGCGTTCTAAGTGTTTTAAAAATTGAGTACCTAAGCCTGCCCCCTCTGCCGCACCTTCAATTAAGCCTGGAATATCAGCAATAACGAAGCTACGTTGAGCATCTAAACGTACTACGCCTAAATTAGGTACTAAAGTGGTAAACGGGTAATCTGCTACTTTAGGTTTAGCCGCTGAAACGCTACGAATTAAAGTAGATTTACCTGCATTTGGTAACCCAAGTAAGCCAACATCCGCTAACAGTAACAACTCAAGTTTGAGGTTACGTATTTCACCAGGAGTACCATCAGTTTTCTGACGTGGAGCACGGTTAGTACTACTTTTAAAGCGAGTATTACCTAAACCATGCCAGCCGCCTTTAGCGACTAATAAGGTTTGCTCATGGTGAGTCAAATCACCTAATTGTTCACCGGTATCAACATCAGCAGCACGTGTACCAACAGGAACTTTTAGATATAAATCTTCAGAACCTTTACCTGTACAGTCTCGACTTCTGCCATTTTC
Organism: Cognaticolwellia sp.; assembly: GCA_049642265.1. Taxonomy (GTDB): domain Bacteria; phylum Pseudomonadota; class Gammaproteobacteria; order Enterobacterales; family Alteromonadaceae; genus Cognaticolwellia. The sequence continues at coordinate 25,959 of JBAROR010000114.1, forward strand.
ACCACGTTTCGCGCGATGAAATCTTTCAAAACGGTAATCGATTAGTGTATTCCAGCTTTCGTCAGCAATTAAGTACACATCGCCGCCATCTCCGCCGTCGCCGCCGTTTGGTCCACCGAATTCAATATACTTTTCTTTACGAAAACTAACTAAACCATTGCCACCGTCTCCGGCTTCTACGCGAATTTCTACTTCATCTACGAATTTCATGGTGTTTTAAAACACTCCAAAATTTTATCTTCTGCTGTGTATTATAAATGATTTATTTCAATTTGGTTTGAACAATGTCATTTTTTATACAATTTGTAACGAATAGCAATAAATTATCCTAATACCAATAGCTAAGTGATCTGCTTTATACGCTAAAAAACAGCCAAATATTAAGTGTCTATTTTAATAACTAGCGGTACTAATTATTAAATAAAACACTCGTCGGTTGTTTCAGCAGTAAAAATGATCAAACAATTAGTGATATTAATATTACCTGCAAAAAAAAACCCTGCGTAACAGCAGGGTTTTATAAGTTTGCGTATTACTACTCAGCGATAATGCTTACAAACTTGCGGTTTTTAGGACCTTTAACTTCAAATTGTACTTTACCATCA
>JBAROR010000002.1:0-40615 GCA_049642265.1 Cognaticolwellia sp.
AGTGTTGTGCTTGTGATGTATTCATGAGGTTATACTCCAATAACACACCGTCACAATGACGATGTTATTATTGAGTATGGAAGGTAGTTTCAAAGCTACTCTGCCGCAGAGCGGCTTCGTTCAACAAGTTGCTTAAACGGACAAAAAACAGCTGGCTTTTGCTCGTACCTCGCTAATTTTAGCCAGCTATTTTATTGCCGCTTAGCAAAGCGTTAGGCATACACGGAGGTTCGGTGTCAGATAAAATCCCATGTAATGAGTGTAATGCTCTTGTTTTACCCTCTACAGCAGAGCGAACTGGTGGTTTATGTATGCCATGTAAAAATGGCACTAGAAAAAGTATGGATCAAGCTAAGGAAGATGCGATAAAAGAAAGGGAATTAGATAAAACTTGTCCTTTTCGAGCATACTGGATAAATCTTGTTGATAGGGTTTATGACGAGGAGTTAGGCTTTTCTTCATTAACAGAAGAAGAAAAACTTTATTATTCTGTATGCGTTCTTATTGGTGAAGTATATAACGGTGGCTTTGTTCAATTCTTTGATAACTCATCAGGTGCACAATATCGTTATGCCGAACTCGGCTTAATTCGAATGCAAGCTAAAAAAAGCATCACCCTATTACGGGAAGCTAAGTCTTCACTATTTGGCAACCAGAGCGTACCTAAAGATCAAGCTGAGCGCTGGAATGTTATGCGCAAACTAACAGATGAACCAGATTTAGACAGCTTAGATACAGAGTTTTATAAAGATGCAGATAAACTCGATCAAAAAACAGAAGAGTTTGCTATTAATAATGGGCTCGTAAAGTATGCCTAACAAGGCGCTGAAAACAGAATTAAAACAGTGAGTTAAGTTTCGCTTCGCTACACATTATAACCCACAATTTTAGTCCGCTTAGTGCGGCGTTATACGTTTCTCGAGGTTTATTAAATATGGGATTATTTGGTAGAAAAAAAGAACCTCTTATTTTGGTTACAGATAACTTTACGGTTACTGTAGATATAAAATCAAATCAATGGTTTTTAGATTACAGAAATGTTGAGTTTAATTTTGAATCTGCAAAATTGGTTTTACCAACCACAGAGAAATTAGATGAATACATTTCTATTGTTGAAAAAAAGTTACCTTTTGTCGTTGAAGAAATGAAACTGTTAACTAATGGTGATAATTCGGACGGTTCAATCGTTAATTTTAATAATGCTCGAGTTTCTTTAATCACGGTAGAAAATGAATTTGAATTCTCTGCTTCTATACTCGGAGATGAGTCATGGGGAGATATGGGATATGATATCTGGTATCGAGGAGGAGAAATAATTAATGAAGGGTTTGGTGACTAAAACGTATGACAAGCGCTTTAAAACAGAACTAAAACAGCAGGTTAGACTTCGCTACACATTTTAACTCACTATTTTAGTCTGCTTAGGCAGGCGTTATGTGTATAAATTATGAATCGACCACCGCATCATGAAAAAATCCATCAACTCGCATTAGATCTTGTTAATAATGAGGATCTTGATATGGAACTTCATATATACAACCAAATTAAAGATGTTTGCGAAACACATGAAGGTACTATCCTAGATCACCCTTTCCAATGGGAGACTTTGGCCGACTTTACTTTAGAAAATGATCGCAATGCAGTTAAAATTTATTTCAAAGCACTTAAGCTCGCTACAAAAGGCAATCTTACTGAATATGTAGCCTCCATTAATTTAGCTATCGCAGAACGTTATATGGAATTAGAAGATTTCAATAAAGCATGGAATTTTGCTAATTCAGCAGATCAAGCGGCTGAATCATCTAATGATCTTGCATTAAAACAAGAAATAAGCGAAATTCTATTAGAATCAGCAGAATACACATAACTATAAGTCGTTAAAGCAGGACAACTAACAGTTGGCTTTTGCTCATGCGTCGCTTATTTTAGCCAACAATTATTTGCCTCTTAACGAGGCGTTGAATCTTTAGTTCGGAGTTAGCATTGAGATTAATTGTATTATTACTTATTTTCTTTATCACATCATGTTCACTCTTTGAGCCCAAAGACATTGAAAGCGAAGATTTAGTTGGTGCTTGGGAGTTGCTCTATGATGGCAAAGGCGATTATTGGTTTAGTCATGTAGGTTTTAATACTGCTGGAGAAAAATGCACTATCAGTTATAGCTTTGACAGTAATAAAGAGTTGTCGGTGAGTTACTACTTGAGTTCATATAAAGTTGAAAAAAATGAACTCATTGTAAAAGTTGTCTCAAGCTCTTCACCTTTCATCAATGTTGACGAAGTCATCAAAGATAACTTGTTAAGCTATGCGAAAGACAAATTTCAAATGCAAATGTTTTTCCCTATAGTTAGCACCGCAGTAGATCATTTCACAAAACTTGAAGGTGTAGATGCGGATAGTATTTGTAAGGTGGTTAAAAACAATTCATAACAAGACGCTCAAGAATGGACGCAGTAAACTGTGCCCCCTTAGCTTGTCTATGCCAATGGAAACTTATGGTTCAGTATTCTAAAATCGAAATTCAAAAAGTCATTAATGAACTTTCCAATGCGGTAGTTTCTATTAATAAAATTGGTAGTTATGCGGAAGACTTACCTAAAGACGAGTGGAAAAATGCCGTCATAGAGTATTTGGTAGAAAACTCAACATTGGAAAAGCTTTCTAGTTGCCGGTATATATTAAGTTGTGGTTTAGAAAGTGAAGATGTAACAGATCTTCCTAAAACTTTTGGGAAAGAAAGTCCTGATTGGAATTATCAAGAGTATGTTAAGCGAAAAGGCATATAAGGTAATTCAAAGCGGACACGCAATAGTTGGCCATCGCTTCGCGATTATAGCCAACGTTGCTTAGCCGTTTAATATAAACGTTATGAGGAGAACGAAGTTTGAGTTTTGAATTTGATATTCGTAGAACTATCATTCTGTCAAAGTATATGACTAACTGGGGAATGCCCGAATATCGGAATGTGACGAGTAAAGATAATCACTCTGTTGAGCTTTATTCATTTCCAGAAGAGCTTTTTACTCGTTTTGCGACTGTAGGGCTATCATCTGGCACCCTTCCCAATTCAGATAAGTGTAATTCTGAAATTGTAATGGTTTTACCTACAAATGTGGTGGTTAAGCAAACTGATGAAATAATAAATTATATTTTTGATATAGTTGCTTACTTAGTCGGGACACTAGAGCGGAATTTAACAGCAGAAACCACTATCCCTGAAAGTAAATTAGCTCCCGCTGGGTGGCCCAAAGCTCTACTTTTTGATGAGCCAAGAGGTGAAGTTGAAGATTTATCGAGCTTTCACGTCGGTTCCCAGCATGTTGAACTATTTTGGATTATTCCAATTTTCGGTGCTGAATACGATCTCATTAAAAATGGTGAAATTGAACGATTTGATAAAATTATAGAAAACATGGATATAGAAGTTACAGATGTAAGACGAACGTCTTGTGTGTAATTCCTCATAAAAACACGCTCAAAAGGACAAATGACAGTTGGCTACTTGCTCCTTCGCCGCCTATTTTAGCCAACTATTATTTGCCTCTTAGCTAGGCGTATACATACAAGGAGGTTTGGTGAAATACTTATGTTTTTTTCTGCTAATAATTTTTTCACATTATTCTTCTGCTTCCGAGAACAAAGTAAAAATAAGAATATTTGGTGGGATAATTGAAATACCATCTTCTTGTGTTTTATCTGTAGCAGGCTCTTTACGTGATAATAATCGCCTTAATTACCATTGTGAGTCCAATGTAAATAACAATTATTCAAATACTCATATTAGTATTTTTAATTTTACTCAAACAGAATTCAAGGAACTAAAAGCTGCTGAGGATGTAACAAATTTCAAGGTAACTCCAATAGATGCCTTAACTCATTATACGGCAGATTATAATTTTACTATTGCTAATAACGAAGTAGTACATACAAAATTTAATGTAATCTGCGATAGTAAACATTGTATTATGTTCGACTCTACAGATAAGAATATTTTAAAAGAACTTTTAGCTCAGTTTGGTGCCTAGTTTGTATAACAAGCTAATTAATAAGGATAAAAACAGCTTTCTGTTTTCGTTCCTCAACATTTCAGCCAACAATTTCTTGCCTATTATTAGGGCGTAAGGGTTGTAAATGATGTCCCGATTAACACTGTTATTTTTTCTTCTCCTGACGAGTTCTTGCAGTACTTTGCAAAAAGAAAACACTTATGAGTTTAAGCCTTACTATATATCCGTAAATGGGACGGGATTATGGTTCGAAAACGCAGGAACAGCAAAAATGATTCTTTGCTCAGGTCATACATGCTTCAGTATGGAGCAAGCCTATTGCGATGATGAAAACTATTATTGTATTGATGATCCACTCTTGAGGATGAGAATACCTAAAAATCTTTCAGACATTTTACCGAGCAAAGTAACTAACGAATATCGAATTGAGAATGTATGGAAAGAGGATGGTTATACATATAAGGTAAACCCATTCGAAGGTGGAAGAATTATTCCTACTCATTCTGAATATGAAAGTGAAATGAGTATTTTTGGTGAAAAGCGTAAAGTCTATAAAATCACTTCATATTTAGATGGCCAAGAGGAAGATGTGTCGACTGTGATATATTCTATTAAGTATGGCATATTGGCAATTGAAGTCAGTTTTGCTGATGATTTTCATGAAAGTTACTGGCTCCAAGGTGTTTGTGGGTATTTAGCTAAGTCTGATGATTGTGTATAAACAACCCTATAAGTCATTAAGAGGCGTTATGTGTCAGTGTTTAGCGTACATGGACGTGTCGAATGTATAATTACGAGTACTTAGTCTTTTGGCTAATCCTCAGTGCACTGGGAATGGTTGTACCTTTCCTAATTTCCAAGCACAAAATGTATTGGAAATACTATTTAATACCAACAGCAATAAATTTAATGGGTATAACATACTTGTTTTGGACTCAGGAGCAATCTCAAAGTTCAGGGCAAAGTGAATGGGGCTTTGTTGTTCCATTAGGCAGTGTTTTTTATTTGGCTCCAGTGTCTTTTATAGCTTACATTCTCGTAGTGGCGTTTATTAAAATTAATATAAAACAGCATAAAAACACATAACAAGCCGATAAAGCGGGAAAATTTACAGTTGGCTATTTTCGCTCCGCTCAATAATTTTAACCAACTATAAATTCCCCATTATTGGGGCGTTATATTTTCTTCAGGGTTTGAGCATGGATGTCACTTATTTAGTATTAATCATTTTTGTTTTGCTTATTGCTGTGTACCTAATATTTAGGAGAATAGTTTTTGCTAAACAAACGTCATTCATCACTAATTATGAATTTCCAGAAACAACTAAAAGTAAAGTCAATGAAATCTATCCTCACTTAACCCCCCGTGAACTAGAACAGGTCATGAGAGGTTTAAGGGAGTATTTTTATCTAATCCATACATCCGATAAAGAATCAGTTGCTATGCCTTCTCAAGCTGTTGATGTGGCTTGGCATGAATTTATTCTATTTACACGAGAATACGCTAGCTTTTGTTCTAAAGCGTTTGGTCGCTTTATACATCACACACCTGCGGAAGCTATGAAATCACAGGTTGAAGCGCAAATAGGAATTAAAAGAGCTTGGGAGTTGTCTTGTAGACGTGAACAAATTAATCACTTTTCTCCTAAACGACTCCCCTTAATTTTTGCATTAGACTCTAGACTAAATATCCCAGATGGTTTTATTTATGAGCTTAATTGTATGTCATCAATTTCAGAGTCAGTAGATAACACTGATCAGAATAAAAGCTATTGTGCTGGTCATATAAGTATTTCTGCTGACTTTGCACCGACACTTGATGGTAAAGCCGCTGGGGGTGGCCGAGGCTGTAGCGGAGGAGGCGATTATTCAAGTGGTTGCAGCGGAGGTGGTTGCAGTGGTGGTGGAGACTGAAAATATAAGTCATTAAAGTACGACAAAAAATTGGCTTTTGGTTCTGCATCGCTTATCTTAGCCAACAATTTTTTGCCTCTTAATGAGGCTTTAGAGCTACAAGGAAAGGTATGCGTATTATTCAACTATTCTTAGTGTTTTTTCTTCTGTTCAGTAATCAACTCAAAGCTACACCCAATCTATTTGTACATTTAAATGAAATTACTCTTAAATCTAATCATTTGAACCTGACTATTTCGCGTGATAAACATAGCGATAGGGTTCAAAATATTGAAGTTAAAACTCAGAATAAAACATTTAGTATTACTTCAAAATATTTTGAACAAGCTTATGCAGTTAACTTACAAAATGTAGCATTGACTCAAACTATTGACTTAAGTGCTGGGGGCGTGGAAGATTATCAATTATATATTCCATATGACCTACATTCAGAAGATGGTTCGGAGCCGACAGAGGCACAAAAATTCATGACTCAAGAACTAGTTATTTACTTTAATAACTCTCAAGTCAAAAAAGTATTTACGAGGTAGTGTAGCTCTAACAAGAACATTACACGAAAAATCACAGCTGGCTTTTACTCCTGCGTCGCTAATTTTAGTTAATATATTGATGACATTGAACATACCCTACAGTTAGAAAACAAATCCGCGAGCCACTGCTATCTTCAGCACATCAATTAATTTCAAATCCCTTTATCTTAATCATTAAATGATCTAATGAATGTGATACGGTTATTTTAAACTGATATTTTCTAGCATCATCGTTGTATATAAAAATAATCATTCGCAGAACGTCAACAAAGCGAATTTTTAACTTATTCTGAGTTAGTAAAATATTTACATCAATGATATATATACAAAAATAAGGATAACGACATGCAAACTAAAGATCGCCATAATGGCTCAAAAGGTAGCGAAGTATCCACTATTTTATATGGCAGTGAAACAGCGAAAGCACTGACTAACTTTACTATTAGTGAATTGAAAATGCCGCGCGCATTCCTCTGGGCATTAGGCACAATAAAAAGCGCATGCGCACAAGCTAATCAAGAGCTAGGATTACTAGACGCCGATAAATCAATTGCCATTCAATTGGCAGCAAAGGAAGTCGCAGATGGTTTCCACGACAACCAGTTTCCAATTGATGTATTCCAAACAGGCTCAGGTACCAGCACGAACATGAATGCCAATGAAGTTATTGTGTCGTTAGTTAGGTTGAGTAGTCAAAATCTCATTAGTATTCACCCAAACGATGATGTGAATATGGGGCAAAGCTCTAATGACATCATTCCTACATGTATTCATTTAAGTGCCGCTAAATTGATTGCTGAGGAATTACTGCCTTCATTACAGCACTTAAGTGAAACACTAGATGAAAAAGCAAGCCAACATCACAATACGATCAAAACAGGTCGTACGCATCTCATGGATGCTATGCCTCTTAGCTTTGCTCAAGAGATAAGTGCATGGAGTGCCCAAGTAAGTTATGCAAAAGAGCAACTCCAACTGAGCTTAGCAAGTTTATGTAAACTCGCTATTGGCGGCACTGCAATAGGCACAGGCGTTAACACTCATCCAGAATTCGCCGCTGTCGTAACGCGTGTATTAACAGCTAAAACAGGATTAGCATTAAGTCCTGCTGATAATCATTTTCGAGCAATCAGTGCTCAAGATACTGCAGTACATGTCAGCGGGTTACTTAAAACTATGGCAGTGAGTTTGAGTAAAATTAGTAATGATATTCGTTGGCTGAGCAGCGGACCATTAAATGGTTTAAATGAATTACAGCTACTCGAGCTTCAAAAAGGTAGTAGCATTATGCCTGGAAAGGTTAACCCTGTAATACCTGAAGCGGTACTCATGGCCTGCACGCAAGTCATTGGTAATGACACAACGATTACCTTGGCTGGACAAGCTGGAAATTTTCAGCTCAACACGATGCTACCGTTAATCGGCCACACTTTAATACAAAGTATTCAATTGCTCAGTACGAGTAGCACAGCACTGGCCGACAAAGTCATCAATACAATGCAAGTTAACCATACAATGATTCAACAAAACTTGGCAAAAAACCCTATTTTAGTTACGGCATTAGTACATTTGATTGGTTATGAAAAAAGTGCCGATATTGCCAAAAAAGCCTATGCCGAACAACGAACCGTTTTAGATGTTGCTAAAGAGCTTACCGAAATCAGCGAAGCTGAACTCATTATACTCTTAGACCCTAAGCGACTTATTAGCAGTTGATATAATTAACGATTATTTGCTAATCTTGAATAAAACATGCAACAGCTCTGGAATAATCATTGAAAATAAAAGTATATAGTGATCTTATATTTTATTACGTCATAAGCGCACTGCTCATGCCGCTATTATTAGCGCAAGCTGTTTGGGCGCGCTTTAATACTTTAAAGTTACCAGAAGCATTAGGTGAACGAACTGGCCATAGTGGCAATGGAGACAGCATTAGCCTGCTAATTGTTGGTGACTCTGCCGCTGCTGGAGTGGGTGCGAATCTGCAAGAAGAAGCCTTAGTAGGACAATTATCATCAACCCTTGCCATAAAAAAACAAATACAGTGGAAACTTGTTGCCAAATCAGGGTTAACGTCAACCGACATTGTTAAAGAACTTGAATCCTTACCTCCCCAAAATTTTGACCTTATACTCGTATCAGTTGGTGTCAATGATGTAACACATTTTACTAAACAAACTCAGTGGGTTAACAACATACTAACGATAGTAGAGTTACTTAACACGAAGTTTAATGCCGATGAAGTGATATTATCAAGCATACCGCCCGTCCATTTATTCACCGCCCTACCTCAACCACTACGTTGGTGGTTAGGCATACGCGCTAAGAAACTTAATACATTGATGGCAACCGCGGTAGAAAATAGTAATAAATGTTCTGTACTGACGGTTAAGCTACCTTTTAGCCCTGAGTACCTTGCAAAAGACGGCTTTCATCCATCAACAAAAGCTTACAAAGTGTGGGCAGACCAAGCCGCAGCAATGTTTACATTGTCATTGAAAGAATCATTGAAAAATAGTGATAATTAACTCAACGTGTTTCTGCAACATATTTGATTATGAACTCAACAATAAAGCTGAGTTAAACTGCAGAGTAAAAAGCATAATGAGTACAAAATGAGTACGCTTTTATTTATAACGCGAGAAAGTACATTGCCCCCTTTGACCAACAACACAAAAAATAGAATTAATTAGTTGATTTGTATAAATAAAAAAGAACGTAAAGTTACACAGAGTGACACTATGAACCAGCCAACTATGCTATTTTTATTGCATCATACATAAATTAATTTAATCGATAACGACTGGGTATAATGAACTTTACTTATTCAGTCCTAAGTAGAATAAAATCTACAGCGGTCCTACTAGTCACTAAAAGGTATTATGATGTACAAGATACCCGATGTAATAAGCCAAGACGGGCTTAAAGTAATGCAAATTCAACATCAACGCTTCGGCGACAATACAATCAAAATTATCAACATAGCAAGCCAAGAAGTATTACATCAATGTAACAACAATCCTGGACTTAATTGTCATGGCTCATTTATTGAAAATGACAATATAGTTATTTATTTAACTTTTGATAATAATTGGTATATTCCTCCAATAGTAAATATATGGGATCTAATACAGAATACGAAAAAAGAAATAATTACACCACATCATCCTCAAGCAAGTAACTTGATATACCAATATCATCAGCCTTCACAAAGCCTTGTAATAGCAGCTCCGCATGAGGCGGTTGTCACAACTTATAATCTTAATAACCTTGAAATGATGTGGCAAAGTAAAGATTCATCTGCATTTAGCGAATCTGATCCGAACACAATAAACGCGTTAGATATATCAGTGTGTGGAAAAATGATAGCCGTACTGCAAAATGAGAGCATGACTATTTATCATTTAATTACAGGTAAGGTGCTGTGTAAAATTCCATTATTAGCTGAATATTCAATGTGTACATTTAATGCTGAAAACTCATATATTGATGTATCACATGCTCAGAAATCATCGATAAAAGTCAATTACGAATCAATATTAAAAAACTAAATACAGTATTTTAGATAACTATAAACGCTATAAACGCTATAAACGCTATAAACGAAAACTTAAGCTGAACATATGTCATTCACTAGCCAGTAATCGTGTGTTGCCTATAAATACTGATATCCTTTTTATAAAATGAAGCCAATTAAGTTATGGAAATAACAACAAAAGAAAATAAACTTCTATTACTTTATAAACAACATCACACTAATTGCTATCGAGTACACCATCAATAAACAAGCAAGTGAGGTAAAAGGCTTACGTTGAATAAGCTTTTTGAATTGATAAAAAGGATTAGTCGTGTATTCATCAAGCGGAAATCCCTGTTGATGGTTTATTACGGCTAAGCGGAATTCATTAGCATCTTGATAACGATTTTCAGCCGAATAAGCGAGTGATTTTTTTACTACTGCTGCTAATTCTATATCTGTAATTTTTAAGGTTTCTTGTTTGGTGGGGGAATCGCCTGTTAACAAGTAAAACAAAATTGCTCCTAATGAATAAACATCAGACATTGCTTTACATGGATGTCCTGATATTTGTTCAGGCGCACTCCAATTTTTTGAATAACCTTTAATTTCTTCTGATACTAAGACCTGCTCTTTATTATTATCATTTTCATCAAACTGTTCAAATTTTTTAGATAAACCAAGGTCTATCAATACTAAATGCCCTTGATCATTAATAATAATATTATGAGGTTTAAGATCTCCATGATAAATTTGCAAGTTATGCAAATAACCAACAGCATTTAATAAGTTGATAAATAAATTTATTTTTTCTTTATTGTCAGGTTGATTTAAAGCTAACCAAGTATCTAACGATTGTCCGTCAATGTAATCCATTACAATACAAGCATGATCTAATACGGTTGAAACACCATAAATGCTACAAATATTGGGATGATCAAGTGACATTAAGCTAGAAGCTTCACTAAAAAACATCGCTTTTTGTTGGCTGTTATTTAACTTGTCGCTACGTAATACTTTAATAGCGGCTTTATGAATTTCATTATGTGTATTTGTTGGGCTCGAAATACTTTGTTCCGCATGAAAAACTATTCCCATTCCACCAGTATCTGAAAGTAGACTTTTAATGGTAAAACCCATAACATTTTCACCAATAAACGATTGCCATGTAATAGGTACAGTTGTATATATATTCTGCGTAATAAATTCACTATTAGAAAGAGTTATGTCATCAACTTTGAGCATTTCTTCTAACTCACAAGCTTGTTTCATATCAATTTTTTTAAGCTTAGATAACTCTGCCTGCTGTTCAGAGAAGCTTAAAACAGCTAGCTTGCCATATATTGATACAATATCGATCATTGAGCTAACTTACTTCTTAGCCAGACGATAGAAAACTTTAAATCGTTATCTGCTGTTCTTGTAGATATTGATAACATGTCTGCAATTTGCTGATGAGAAAGCATAGCAAAGTTTTTTAACTCAAAAACATCTGACTGGCGAGGGTGACTTTCTCGAAGTAATTCTAAAGTATTTAATAAATCGATATTTACATCCCAATTGGGTAAATGTTCTTTAAATATCGTAATATCTGATTGAAAAAACTCTTGTTTTAGCTGTTGTTTGTTAAGGAAGGATTGATGAGGTTTACCAAACAAGAGATGCCATACCGATACTCTAATATAATCAAAAAACTCATGACGGCTTTCAAAAGGCATTTCATCATTTCGCCAGCGATGTAATTTTACCACTGATTCATTGGCAAGTTCGGTAACTGAGGCATCATATAAAATGGTTTCGTTAGGCTGATTATTTTTAAGGTACTTGGCCACAATTGCTCGAATATCCTGATATGCATATTCAAGAAATTCTTTACTTTTAGTCAAATCCCTATCTTGCCAACCAAGTAATAATTCGGTTGCATTATCTAAATCTTTAATCGACACTGATAGCCCTTAGTGAAAACATAAACCAATGAATTGTATATTCTTTTTATATAATCATCTAGTTCTTATTAGTACTTTTAACACTATTTGGTTTATAAAAAAGCTTCGTTTGAGGTAATTCGTTTAGATTAATAACCGTAAAACTTTGCGAAGTAGAATAGGTATCTATCCAAAAGCGGTTATTAATTTTAATCACATTCGGCACAGGAGTGTGTCCATGCACTACATAATCAACGGAATTTATGGCTAAACAACAACTTTTTTGACGTAACGGACGACTCCATAACGTTTGCCAAATATCATCGTCAGACAATATCCCTGCTTGTAATTTAGCCCAGTCGTTTGTTGCTGACGCATGTGAAATACCAATGGTAAAGCCTTTGATTTTAATGGTTCGAGTAAGAGGCATAGCAATTTCGATTAACGTTTTCCAACGTATGAGTAAATCAAAATTTTCAAGGTTATCACTTAACCAACGCCCTTCTTTTAATTTTAATAAATCCCAATATTTTAATGACTTAAAACCCATTAAAAAAAGCTGTTCGTGATTTCCCATCACAGAATAAAACCATTTTTTAGTGAGTAAGTTTAAGCAGTCTATACTATCACTTCCCTTACCAATAATATCACCAGTACAAAAAAGACGGTCACATGTAAAATTAAAGTTAAGTAAAGATAGTTGCTTAAGCAGTTGCTTAATCTGGCCATGGAGATCCCCCACGACAAAATCCCTTCCCACTTCATTAAATCCATTGTAAATATGTTGTTTACGTGGTTTGAATTGCATTATAACCTCCATTAAAAAGGAAGAAGTAATCATAAGATTATGGCTACTTAGCATTACATTTATTTTGTATTAGTTTCATCCACAATTGATCGTTAGATTGGTATCCTGGTTTCAACATAGCGATAATAACCATCGGTAAGCTAACCATAAATAAATTGAAACCAAAACTGACCTTATCGATGGGTAAGCTATAAGTATTTCGACTGATACTTGAGGTATGAATGTAAAACTCAGATATTGCGTTATATAAGCTAAACCCCATGACGAGTAATAAAGCTAATATCAAACAGCGTGAGATCATCTGCTTTACACCAAATAAGTAACTACATAACGCTGTTATAGCAATTATATATACCCATATTGGTGTTGAATCACTCAAGGTAAATGACCTGCCCAAATATTCACCAAAAGTAACAAAACTACTCAGTATCAAGCCACATAAACTAAATGCAGCAAATAAATTCATTAACTTAAAACATGAAGTATCCACTTTTAATAATTTTTCAGTAGTGTCGTTGAGTCTAGCTTTTGCTTTGTCCAATACTTGTACTTGTTTAAATACTGTCGATGAGGCATTCGCTCGATTTTTTGCTTCATTCGCAAGTTCAATTGTTTTATGTTTAAACGTCACAATGCTATTTCCTTGTTTGTATTGAATAGTCATTAATACAACTCCTAATAACTGATGACGTTAGTTTGCAATGAATAAGGAAAGTATTCAGGTGACGTAAGTAAATTGTATTTACGCAAAATAGTTTACGATATCAATGGATAAAATTTATAACGGTTCGCTCACATAAAAAAGCCAAGGCATTAATTGCCTTGGCTTTTTTATGTACATGAGCTAAACATTACGCTAACTTAAAACTGCATAACATTATCTTTTAATAATTCTAGATCTAATGAAACACCGTCATCATCAGCTTGGTCAATCATATAATCAAACTCACATTCATGAACCACTTTCTTTTGGTTCTTAGACATACGCTTAGTACCTGTATGCACACCAGCCTCTTTGTAACAGACACTGAGCATTTTCAGTTTCGCTTCATACTGACCGTTCCACTTATCTATCCAAGCAAGTTGTTCTTCTTCAGTAGAAGAGCCACAACCGGTTAGAAACAAGGCAATAACAGCTGACGTTAATGCTAATTTAATTTTTTTATTGAAAAGTGTTTTCATAATTCATCCTTAATTTTTATTAATTAATAACTTAATTTTTAGTACTGTATACATTTAAGCAAACTGTTCACCATTAGAGCGGTCAACTTTTGTTAGTCACCGCATAGGAAAACTCATTAAACTGCGGTTAACGAATTCAACGTTACATTTAAAGTGTTTTATCCATGATAAAATTACAACTCAACTTTACTGGCTTCCTCAAGGATTTTATTATTAGCTTTTTTAGTCGCTGAATAACCTAAAAATAAACTGACAAGCCAAATAATAAAAGCGATTGGAGATGCAATAATACTAATCGCTAGCACTATCGTTAACACCAGCGAGACAATACCAAAAAATACTGAACCAGCATATATTTGTCCTGCTCCAGGGATGAAAAAACCAAGTACCAAAGCAACAATTGGGTTTTTTAAACTATTTTGCAGACGAGCAACTTCTATAGCGTCATTCATTTTTATATTCCTTAATCATTAATTACATTCACACTGAGCAATCACAGCAAGTGATGATAAATTAACAATTAAGACATTTTGCCAGCAGTGACATAAACTAAAAAAAAATACGCAATTAATATTTTGTTTAAGGTTAACAAAGCCACCGACTAATCTTAAAATAGTTTGCGATTAAGGAATTATATCTACCTAAAAATTACTTTGTCTTCTGTAGGGAAATTGTTTGTGCAACAGCTTTTTTATTCCAATAGTCAGCTTTACCTCGATTCTTAGCTACTCCCTCACCATTATGATATAACCTTGATAGCCAATACTGAGCTTCCATATCACCTTGTTGAGCTGACTTTCTAAAATAGATAAATGCTTTTTCGTTCTCAGTGCCATAATAAGTAAACGCGAGCATTTTTTGACCTTGAGGGTGGTTATCTTTTGCCGACTTTTTAAACCAATAAACTGATTTGTCGAAATCTTGTAATACACCTACTCCATACATATATTGCAAGGCGACTTGGATTTTTGCTTCTTTATCTCCTTGTCTTGCGGCACGAATCAGTTGATTGTATGAATTTTTAATATTCAATTTACTAAAGGAGAAGTTTTCTCCCGGTAGCATATAGACTGTATTCCAATTAATTTTGGAAATTTTATCAACACTATTTCTATAGCTGGCATTCGATTTTTTACTTATTAATGTATTGTTATTATTTTTTACCAAAGTATCCTTTTTATTATTACTACCAGTATTTGAAAGCAATAATATACCTATCAGCCCACAAGTAATAACAAAACCAAAACCCGCATAAGGTAAGAGACTTGCTTCATCCTCTTCCTCTGGTAGCTCATCTTTTATGTATTGAGTAGTAGTCTTTTTTTTCGTAAATAGAAATATATTAACGATGATAATTGAAGTAATAGCAGGTTTAACAATACAGTGAAAAAGAGCAATAAAAAATGCGAATACAAAGAATGGAAGTAAAAAAGGATCCATAGCTGCAATATCAGAGTTATCTGTTGTTGAAGCATACATTGCTGCAAAAATAATAAGTACGACGGTAACCCCCATCCCCAAAAAATAAGCCTCTGGTAGCGCATACTCCTTGTCGTTATCGCCTATTTCTTTAACTTTTGAGGTGTTTTTTAATACAGACCCCATTAATACCAACCCTAACCAAAAAAATACAGGCCAAGGGTTAAGTTCAAATACAATTCCTGCCGAAGTAATGCCGTAAAAAATTCCTACTAAAAATGCAACCAAAAGACCAAGAGAAACACATATCGCAATAATAACAAACAAGAACGCTAAAATTCCTCCGGAAGAGCCTATACCAACAAAAATAAGCCCAACCAATCGAATATAATAATAGAACATCATTAAACACTGAATAATTCCACAAAAGACAGGAATTGTTGACATCCACAAGTTAAGTTCATCATTGAATTTTGGTGAAATAAGCCGTGACAGCCAGTTACTTCTTGGCTCAGTTTTTTCAGTATTCATAGTGTATTGTGCTCTTATTGGATATTAATTTTTTATCTATTTACTAAACATCGCCTTCATTTCTTGCTCCACTGCTTTTTTATTCCAGTAGTCGGCTTCGCTTGTACTCTGTCTTACACCTTCCCCTCTATAATATAAGTTTGATATCCAATGTTGTGCTTCTAAGTCGCCCTGTAAAGCTGCCTTTTTAAAGTATTTAAACGCTTGTTTATTTTGGTTGCCATAATAGGTAAATGCGAGCATTTTTTGTCCTTGAGGGTGATTATCCTTAGCTGATTCTTTAAACCAATAAACTGCTTTATCAAAATCTTGGTTTATGCCTTCACCGTACATATACATTAAGCCAACTTGGACTTTGGCTTCTATATCATCATTTCTTGCGGCGGCAATTAATTGCGGGTACGAGTGACGAATAGTTAACTTTGCAAACGAAAATTTTTCACCTGGCAACATATGTACATTATTCCAGTTCTGTTTAGGTATTTTCGGTAAGCTTTTACGAGCTGATTTTTGAGAAGTTTCTTTAGAGAAGCCTTCTGATAATGAGTTTACTGATTGGCTAAGGCTATTTTTTATGTCTCGAATTTCAGGTGACAAATCATTGTCAGAAGTAAAATATATCACTAAAAGTGCAACAAATATTCCAAAGATCAAATAACGAAATAAAGCAGCGATAGGGTTACTTTTCTTGGTTGTTACCACCGTTTGTTTAGTACTGTTTTTTTCTGACGATGATGTTTGATGATTAATCGTTGAAGATGTCGCTGTATTTTTAGTTAGCGAAGCACCATACTTTTCTTCCAGTTTTTTGCTCGCTTGTACATCTCCAGCCATCGCTTTTTGCATCAAAACTTGCATCTCTGCTTCATCAAAAACTTCTCCGCTGGGGGTGATGATAGGCTCAGGCTGAACGTGTTTAGACTTAGTTTGGGTTTGAGGGGTTACATTGAGGTTATAGTTATCTTTGAGTATAGCTCTGGCATCTTGATCTCCTCGTTTAGCAGCGTTACTTAAGTGGTGTACCGCTTTTTTGGTATCTTGCCTTGCTATATAATGAACTCCAATAGTTGTTTCTTCAATGGGATTAAACGCCACATATTCATCACTTAATTCTCTTTCCATAATAATTGAAACATAATAAAAAGCTTGTTTTTCAGCCCCCTCTACTTCTCTTTTAGTTTGTTCAGACCAATGTTTTGCCGCACTAAAAACCTCTTCTTTCGTCATTTTATCTTTTAAATTCATCTGATATTTTCCGTATCTCAATCTGTTTTATTTTTACTGTAAATGAATACTGTAAGTTAGTACTACGAGCCAGTACTTCGTATTAGAGCGGTGTATTCGTACTGTGAACCTGTGCTATCAATGTTGGCTGTAACTTTGTTATCATATTTTCAAGTTCAACTGCTTCGATAATGTAATAGTTTTCTCTATAAATTTGTGACAATACCTGCAAATTAGCAAGATAGTTTTCTAATCCTGCTTCTGGTTGTTTTTCATAGCTTTCTTTATACACATCCACCGCTTCTAACATAAAATTTATGACATCATTTGGTTGGCCTAATTGTTGATATTCAAAAGCAATACAAACTAATGTATTTGAATGCGCGATACCCCACGTATCAGGTGCTGTTAAGTAGTTAGCATTGGTAACTAATAACGAGTCTTTATAGGCTTGAATAGCATAGTCAAGCTGAGCATTATGACTGTAGTTAGTTGCCAAGCGATGAAGTGCCCCGACATACATCATTGCCCAAAGGCTTTGGTTGGCTAAGTACAACTTTTTAGCAATAACAAGCGCGTCTTTGCTAACGTCAATCGCTTGTTGGCGTTGGTTATTCATGACAAAGTACTCTGCCAACTTATTCAAGCAATTAACATAGGATTCAGCACAAGCACTTGGGTTACTTTGATATAACGTTCTGCGAATTGTTACCGCTTCATTTTGCAGCTTAATGGCTTGTTGCAATTGGTTATTATTCTGATAACTGTCGGCCAGATTACTCAAACAAGTTGCATAGTACTCAGCCCAAACACTTTGATTATCTTTATATAAAGCTTCGAGTATATGCTGCGCTTCTTCTTCAAGCGCAATAGCCTTTGTTAATTGATTGTTAGCTTGGTAACTACTCGCTAAGTTATTCAAGCTAAGTAGATAGCTGCGAGCCCAAGCACCTTGATTACTTCGGTATAGCGCTTTAGTTATAACAAACGTTTCTTTTTGTAGCTCAATCGCTTGCGCTAATTGATTGTTGTCAAAGTAGCTCGACGCTAAATTATTTAAACTTTTTATGTAGATATCAACCCAGGCGGCTTCCTCTTCTTGATAGTGTACTTCAACAATAGTCATCACTTCTTGTTGAAGCGAAATTGCCTGTATTAGTTCGTTGCTTTGCGTATAGCTTTGCGCCAAGTTGCTCAAACTTAGTAGGTAGTTTTTAACCCATACGCTTTTATTATTTTGGTACAAGGCTTTAGTGATATTAAGAGCTTCTTGTTGAAGAGCAGTTGCTTGTGTAATTTGGTTGTTTTTTGAATAGCTAGACGCCAAGTTGTTGAGGCCGATGGTATAACTTTCAGCCCAAGCATTTTGGTTTTGTTGGTATAGCGCTTTAATAATAGCTAGCGCTTCTTTTTGAAGCGCTATCGCTTCTACCAATTGATTATTTTGAACATAGAATTCTGCCAAGTTGTTCATACCACTAGAATAATCGCCAGACCAAGCATTTTGATTACTTTCGTATAAAGCTCTACGAATATTCAGTACTTCTTTTTGAAGCTCAATTGCTTGCGTAATTTGGCTGTTACTTGCATAAAATCCTGCTAAGTTATTCAAACTGATGGCATAGTCTTCTGCCCAAACATTGTCATTACCTTGGTACAGTTTTTTACGGATGTTTAGCGCTTCTTCTTGATATTCAATCGCTCGTTGCAACTGGTTGTTATAATAATAACTCGACGCTATATTGCTGAGCGCACTGGTATAGCGTTCAACCCAAGTAGTTTCATTGTTTTGATATAATTGTTTACTAATAACGAGAACTTTTTTCTGAAGCTTTATAGCCTCAGTCAGTTGATTATTTCTAGCGTAACATTCAGCCAAATTGTTTAAACTACAAGTGTAATCATGCGCCCATGCGTTTTGATTATTTTCGTATAGTTTTTCATGAATATTCAGCGCTTCTTGTTGAAGTAAAATAGCTTCAGCTAATTGGTTATTCTTTTGATAGCTACCAGCCAAGTGATTCAAACAAAAAGCGTAATTTGCAGCCCAAGTATTTTCATCATCTTGATAAAGCGCGTTAAGAATAGATGCTGCTTCTTTTTGCAGTTCAAGTGCTTGAGTGAATTGATTATTACTGTAATAGCAAGCCGCTAAATTACTCAAACTGGTTATGTATTTTTCCGCCCAAGCATCATGATCCCCGTTATACAACACTTTACGAATATTTAGCGCTTCTTGATGCAGTTTAAAAGCTTCATTTAATTGATTGTTGTTATTATAACTAACAGCCAAACTATTCAGGCTTATGGTGTAATAGTCAGCCCAAACGGTTTTGTTGCTTTGGTATAACTTTTGAAGAATAGTAAACGCTTCTTCTTCAAAATCAATCGCTACCGTTATTTGGCTGTTATTCTTATAACTTGACGCTAAGCTAAGCAAACTTGCGGTGTAACGCTTAGCCCAAGCATCACAATTAATTTCGAAGCATTTGTTTAAAATGGTTTTTTTTGTCATGTTATAGAATAAAAGTTGTTCAAAATCAATTGAACTCAGCCCCATTTCAGCCTTACCGTAAAATGGTTGTTGTTTAATCTCCTGATCTATTACAGAAAGTATTAGGGTAAACATTTGCTCTTTTTTTTGTTCTTTATCTTCTTTGAATAAAGTATCTAGTAAATATTTAAGTTGATTATCAAGAAAGATATGAAGTAATGCATGACGGTATTTGTATTTTTCATCTGACAGTGAATAACGACTGAGTATTTCATAAACTTCATCAATAATGACATAGTGCTCAGTGGTTAATCCGACTTGTTGTTGACTTTGATTGATATGAGTTTTAAGCGAATTAAGTTGTGACTTGTCTGTTTTTGCTATGGCCTCAAGCGATTTTTTAACAATAGTTGATGAGAATGGTGCACCTAACAAAGATGAAAAAAGTAAGGTGTTCACCGCTGCATTACCTTGGCTGCCAAAATATACTTTTAATAAATGCAGACGTTCTTCAAGTACGGCATAAGCCATTAAGTTAAATTTCTGTCCTGTGCCTGACTCATTTGCATGTGCCAACGAGTCTTTATATTTTGATTGCAAAATGTCGAAGGTTTGTGCGAGCGTTGATTCAATATTATTAAGCTCGGGATTAAATTGAAGATGTGGTGAGCCTAAAATTAAACGATCAAAAGTATTTTCATCGTATAATTTTTTATCACACAACATGTTAATAGTTTCAACGGCAAATAGCGTATTAACATCATTAGCCTCTTCCCCTGCAAGTGCGGTAAAAATAGCGTTAGCTAATGAGGTATGTTGCGCTGGGTCACCTTGAATAACTTTACTAATAAGCTCAGCTAGTACGGGCTTATCAAAACCTGATAGTGATATAATTTCAGAGTGTAATAAAGGCGTATATGCGCTCTCATGACATACTTCATAACCGTGAACTTTACAAGCTTGCAACAAGGCTAATGAATAAATGTGTGAAGCTGATCGCGTTAACTGCTCTTTTAACATAGTAGCACTATCACTTGGGCGTAGTGTGGTAACTATGTATAAGTCTGGTTGCTTTAACAAACGCGTTAAAATGTATTCACTTGAAGTGTCATCTATCCATTGCAGATCATCAATGAACAATACGATTGGAAGTTCCCCAGAACTAATACCTTTAAGCTTTTCTAGCGCTTTATCTAGCTTGTCAAACTGTTGTTTTTTCTCATCTCCTTGTGTGTTGTTTATATCCCCCATAGCACTTTGCTGAACATGCTCGATGTTCTTATCTACTCTCATTCGCTGCAAGCCTGCATCAGCAATTGCTAGTGGTTTGTCCATTCCGGAGAAGATTAAACCAATGGCTTTAAAGGTATTATCTTTTGTTGCTATATTTTTAACAAAATTAAAACCTTTTTCTTTCCATCCTACCAATAACTCTATTCGTTTAGCTTCATCTAAAATACTTTTTTCTAATGAACTTAATCCCGTATTATTAGAGCTATGTCCTACTTCATTCAATAAGGTAAGTGTAATAAATTCACCTTGTTCTTGAATTTTCGCTAAGTGTTGATTAACCAGTGCTGTTTTACCAATACCGGGTTCACCTGAAATCACTGAAAGAGTAGTGGGTTGCCGATTTAGATATTGCGTATTTAGCTGTTCAAGCTCCTCGCTACGTCCTATAAATAATGATGATTTAACCGCTACTATAGGAATATCGCTACTTGGGTTTTCTAGCATAGAATAACGCTGAGCAAAGCGTCGTTGCTCGACTAATAACTGTTGCTTGCTTTGCAGAGTTTCGCTCACCTCATTATACAAATCAAATGATTCATCGGTATAGGTATACACAACCGATAAACCAATGTGTTTATCGTGGTCTTTTTGATTCTTAGCAAACGAAAACAACAATGAAAGCAGGCCAATAGAATTACTATCGAGTTTATGTGGGTTGTTAATATATATAAGTTTTGGGGAATCTAATGCAATGGCTAACAGCAGTTTAAAGGTTAACTGAAAAGCATCAATATTTTTACTTTTTGCAAAGGTATTAGATAAAACATCAAGTTCAGATTTTGCAGACGCAGACAGGTTGAGCTTTTGTTGGTTTATTTTATTAACAATGTCAGCGACTTTATCACCCGTAGCATCACTCAATAAGTCCTCTACTCCACTTAATATAACCTTGGATAAATCAAGTTGATTAACAGCTACATCGGTCAGTAAACTAGAGAACTGTTCGCTAACCTCATCAAATATAAAACTTAAACCTTTATCTAAATAATCCCCAACAAAATCATTAATTAACCCGCCGCTTGCCAATGAGGCTGCCGTTTTTAAAGACTCTTTAAGTGTTGTTAAATTCTTAATGCTTTTAAGCTCATTTCGCAACTGTTCAAGCAGTACTTCAAGTAATACAAAGCTGTTTGATGAGGGAATATTATCACCGTCAATCACTAGAATATTGCTATCTTGATTAACCTTATTTTGATTATAAATTTCTTGCGCAAAGAATAACGGTAAAAATGACTGTTGATGTTGAGAATCATGATGTAATTGCTTAAGATCTTTTAAGGTGAGTTCTATCAATAAAGGTGCTTTTTGAGAAGATAACAGGTCATTACTGTAATTTTGTAAATATTCAAGATGAACCATTTATTTAAAATATCCTTATAAGATGTCATTTTAGATAACGCAGAGTGTTAGATGAGAGACTACGCTACAACTGAAAAATAGTTATTGCTCAACCGTACCACAATAAAAAGATTATTATCAATTACTTACTAGCATTAAATTGATTATTAATAAATAATTAGAATAAAAAGCGACCAACTTCTAGCAGGTAGATCGCTTTTATCGATTTACGGTGCTGCGAGAAGCTCCGCTAGACGAACACCTATTCTAGAATAATTCACTTCTCCTCCACGCCACAAAATTAAACCATCAACACTTGCAGCCGCACTTACAGGGATTTCCTTCCCATCAAAATGTTTTTGAATTGATGGGCTTTCTAGCAAAACCTGAGTGCGAACAAGATAAAATTCAATTTCCGTTTTAGTATCTGTTACATAACTGTCTTTTACTAAATAAATACCCTCTGACTCATCTAATTGGATCAACGAATAATCTTCAGTAGATTCGTTCACAGGCTCGCCAATAGCGTTAACGAATGAGGCATTAATATACTGTAAAATTAATTTATCAAGATTGTCAGATAATGGCTTTAGCGCTTTGAACTCTACTGAGTGCTTTATCTGTTTGCTGGGAATAATAGCAGCAGCTTCTTTTTGATAAGCTATTTTACGGTTATTGGCTGTTAGCTTTTTATTTACTTTTTTAATTTTATAAGCAAATCCACGATCCGTATTACCGTATTCAGCTTTAGCATTTTTTTTCACAGCTTCTATTCCACCTCGTGAAAAGTCTCTTATTTGCTGTGTATATCCTGTTTTCCCGCCTGCCTTGTTATAGGTTTCACCTTGTTTAATTTTTTCTAACGCTATTGCCCTCAATGTTATTTCAATTTCAGACATGGTTTTTGTATTCTTAACTAAATCGTCGGCAGTGTTTTTGGCGACGTTAATTTTACTGCTAAAACAGAAGTCTTGCACAGTGTAAGCCACTTCCAGCGTTCTAGATTTACTCACAATATTTTCTTTACAAACACCTTCTCGCATTTTTGGACGTTCAAAATGTTTATCTTTTAATGCCTTAGTTAATGAGGGATGTTGATTTAACACACTAGACAACTGTAAAGAATAAGCTTTTACCGCTTGTTCGCTTGCTTCTTGTTTGGCCATGATTTGATCTTTTAAGTCATAAACCGCTTGTACTTTTGCTTGATAACCTTGTTGCTTTGAACTTAACATTGCCAGCTCTATTTCATAATTTTTACTAATAGCTTCAGCATCGCGTATAGCTTTATGTTTTTCGGCTATTTTTTTATCAACAATTTGTTTCACTCCGTTGATTAATTTAACGTATTGCGTTTTAACACTTGTCGCTTCTTCACTGTCATAAGCAAGTGATAACTTTTCAGGTTCGAGAGTTTCAATAGTATTAAAATCTAAACGTTTAAGTCTGAAGAGTTCATTGGTTTCGGCAATATAATCAGTTAGTTTAGGCTCTACTGATTGATTAATTTCGTACAATTCGCGAGTAACTTTATTGCTGTTTTTTTCTAACCACTCAGGAGCAGAGGCTTTATGTTCTTTTTTAAGGGTAATATCCCCATTTCCTGATAAAAGATATACAGAGGCAGATACAAGCACTACAGATCCAACGATAGCCCCTACAATAGCGTTAACTTTCATATTACTTCCTTTAATTTATTAACAATATGTTTAAGGCGTAGAATAGTAATAATTTATGTTTAGTTAGAGGGACATATAGTAAAAAAATATACGCAATTTATATTTATTTATGAGGCTGTGTTTAAAGGTATTAGCAAACTTATCAAGCTCCTCGATAACTTAAAGCAATAATAATAACTATTTTCTATGTAATGACAGGGAAGCACTACCAAGAACTAAGTCATAAGAAAGACACATACCTATTACCATCATCACTGCAGCAACTAGCCTGCCTTAATGTTTTCTGCTAGCCTTGGATTATTAATACTTTCTCTGGTAAAGTCCGCGCTTAGAATAGTTCTATTCCATGGATGATAATCAATAAAAATCATGAATAATAAACCACCTGTAAACACCACCGATCAACCTACCATTTTGTGGCACGATTAATCGCAAAACCATATAAGCACCTGATTTAAACAACCTTAATGTAAAGTCTTGTTTTTTTGATGCACTTTCTGATGCACATCTTCGAAATGGTCGATTATTTTGCTATGCGATAATATATTATATGAAGGCGGTTAAGAGATTAGCTTCAGTTTTCAATGTCCTTTACAGCCCTAAATTGAAACTTGAAGTTATTAATAATTAACATTACCTCATCGTTAATTATTAATAACTACTCTCTGTAACTTTTCTTAGATTTCAAAGCTTAAACTTCATTAACTTTTATCTAACTCTACACATATATTTTTTACAACATCATCTACTGCAACATTAGCTTTTATACTTAACCAGCGGCCAGAAACACTTGTATTTCCATGTTGTAAGTATAAATTATTTAACTCTTTATCGGCTGATTTGATCAGAGTTAGGTTATCCTCTAAAGTATTATTTTTACGCTCACTTAGCCTATTTTTTCTTTGTTCTAATGGTAAGTGAAGGTATAAAGTAATATCAGGTATTAATATTTTATTCTCTACATCAGCAAGCTCGAAATGATTATTTTCACTTTTCCACTGATGATATACTTGGGTGGATAACCAATACCTATCAACAATAACATTTTTCCCCTTATTGATTAGTTCTCGAACTTGTTCAGAAATACTAACAACAGTAGACATATAAAAGAGTTGTCTAGCTTGATGGTTATCCTGATAAATACTATCTAACTGCTCACGTATATCATTAAATTTTTTCCCTGGTGTTGATAACACCTCTGCACCAATTGCTTCCGCTAGTGCCTTAGCAATAGTTGACTTTCCAACTCCGTCCAAACCTTCTATAACAATAAACATTATGCTGCTTCCTCTTTCAACATCAAATTTTTTGCTAAGGTATGCATCATTTGCCATTCCTGCCTGGTAAAGCTATAACTTTCTACAACATGAGGTATTCCACCTTCATCAATTACATCTTCAATTATTGAATACTTTTCTTTATCTTCAGCTAATTTAGTTCCTTCAAGTAACATCAAAGGAAAAGCCTTAATAATACCAACACCTCTTTGATGTAAGTATTCAATACTATTTTTAAAGCTATCAACTGTTTGTCCTGGAAGGCCATAAATAAGGCTTACTTCAAAAGATTGGTTCCATTTCTGGATCAACTCAATACTTTTCCCTACCCTATTCATATTATTCCCTCTATCAATAATTCGTGACTCGTTTACATTGGCTGTTTGTAGGCCAAACTCTAAATGAACATTTAACTGAGAACAAAGCTCAAGGAACTCCTCATTGACTCGTTCAAAACGGACCTGTAACGCCAGCATAGCCTTTAGGTTTATCTTAATTGCATACTTAAGAATTTCTATGTGATTAGGTTCATTATTGAATATTGGATCCAGCACATTAATTTTTTTAACTTTTTTTAATTTAAAAAGATCTAACTCTTGTTTAACCTTATTCATTCCAAGCAAGTGAACCCCCTTATCTTTTAAGTCCCTATGTGCACAGAAGTTACATTTAAACATACAACCTCTACGCGTTTCCCAATGTAGCATTTCATGTTCTTGCTCTATCGATATAGTCCCATCTAAATATGGAGAAGGGAGTGTTTCAAAATCTATGGTACTCTCGATAATTCTGCTAGATATCGAATATTCATCAAGAATAGCTTCAGGTAATGAAGCTTCTCCGTATCCAGGAATATAAAAATCACCACTAGGGTATAATTGATGACAACTCTTACGATTGATTTGATATCCACCAAGAATAATCTTTCCTTTAAACCCGTTTTCTCGACATTGTGCTATCACTGGTTCAACAAGCTTAGAGTTCCAAACATAACAAGCTAATGCCAATCTATCTAAATTAGCAAGTGGCACCTTTTTATCAATCTCATTGACTATTTCAACTACTGTCAATTGCTCTTTAGCCGAGATAGACATAGGTATCGCTAAATGACAAATGATAAATTTTTTTCTATATTCTTTATGGTTACGACAAGCTGATAACAAGCTAGCAGCTGCAAATCCTGTCCCACTCTTACCTCTCTGAGTAAAGTCAAAAGTAACTAACAATGCGCGTTTAAGTATTTTCATTTTTTATAAACTCCTTCATCAGAAGCTAAGTACTCATATTAAATATGAGTACTTCTCCCCTTTACTATTAATTTAAAGTACAAATTTAAAATCAGTTAATTCGATGAAAGTGTTTCTCATACGCTTGTCTATTAAAGAGTAAGAATTCATGATGACTTTTTCTTTGAAGGAGGATAAGGCGATGGTTTCTACCTACGCGAAAGCGGATCAAAAGACGATTACATTTTATCCTTGTACCACCAAGACACGTATATTGTTTTCCCGCAGCAATACAGCTAATAAGTTCTTGTGTTTTTCTTTGATAGGATTTAGGTAAATTCAACCAAACTGAAGGCTGAAATTTACATATAAAAGGTTTTAATTTAATTGGACGCTGAAGTTCATAGTCATTAGATAATTGCGGTTTTTTACTTAACATTTAGAAGTACCTTTTAATTGTTGGTACTCCTATACGCAGCTCAAGCTGATTTTTTTCGCTTTTTTATTTAGGTAATAAAACTACTGTTGAAATAGATTTAGCTTGTTGAGTTGTTGAATACAGATCATCTTGCTCATTTCTGATTCCATCTATAAAGGTTAACATTACAGCTCCTTCATATGGGTAAAAATGCCATAAATCACTTGTAGTTATCCACCCAGCACCTTCACTATATGAATAATGTATAGGTAAATCTTTCTCAATTGAGAACTTTATTTGCTTCTCTTCATCAAGCTCAATTATTTGTTGCTCTCCCCAAAAAACATCTATCTCGACTAAATCCGAGGCTACGATAGAACTCTCTTGATTACTTAAAACTGCCAGAAAAGGATTATTTGATGGAATAACTTCACGTAATATGAGATTAGGTGAATCTATACTTTTTTTAATTGATGAACGAAGTTGCTTATATTTTTGAGCCAAACCTGGCCATTTTACAGCAAAAATACAGAACCGATTGAGTTGCTCTCGCCTTTTAACAGCAGCGTCCCACACTTCTTCTCTTTCACTATCCTTAAGGAGTAACTGCCAAGTCTCAGAATCACTCTCATGACCTTGAACTAACTCATCTAGTGTTAATTTATTCAACGTCATAAAGTCGCTTCCTTAATAAAAGAGGGTCGCTGCCTAAAGCTTTTAAGTTTATCGGTATACTCTTCGATAATTTTCTTATCAGGCTTATTTGAGTTAATTTCATAAACATCGAGCACGGCTTTTTTAGCAATAACTTTCAATAATGAGTACGTTAGAACATCTGAAACATCACTCTTGTTATGAATATCATAAAATTTGTCTATGATTTTTATGATACTTAATCGTACTAGGTGCTTATCATGGTGTGTTTCACGTTCAAGAGACACATATTGAGGTTTATTATCACCTTTAGTAAGGTATTTATTTACATATTTATTAGCCGTATCTAACTGCTTACCAATTCCTAAATAAAGAAATAGATACCTAAATGCTGCATCAACTTTATAACGAGTTTCTTGAGTATTAGACACGCTATTTTCTATGTCATAAGCATTTGACGCTAAGTCAATATTTTCATTAATTGCTAGTTCATTTAAAAGTTTTTTGTTCGCTTTCATCCAATACTTAATAACATCAGGAGCAACACATTTATTAAATAACTCCATCGATTCTGATATTTTATCAAGACATAATTCATTGGTTGCCCTAACTTCATTTTGTTTATTACAAGTTTCATTCGTTAGTATCTTTGCGTTCGTTACGACATTCCCTGCTGTTTTATACTTTACCCAAAATTTTAATTGTGTGAAGAGCTTTATATTTTTATACGATACACACTCTAATGAAAATTGCGGTGAAACAAATAGCTCTATTATTTTAGTAACTGCTTTTTCCTGACTTCCAAAGGCCTTTGAAATAATATCTTCTCTAAATATTTCCAATGCATCTTGAATTACAAGCTCAACTACCACCCTATTTTTTTCAATATACTCTTCTCGTCCTTCCTGTGACCAGTTTTCTATTGGAAGGTTATCTTTATTCATGCAACAAAACCTGACTCTAAATTCATTTCATTAATCAGCTTATTCAACTTTATGTTATCAGCCTCATCAAGCTCTATTTTTTCTTTTTCTATAAAGGTACTTTTAGCTGTACTAATTCCACAAAATCGAATTCCGGCCCACGATGATGGATGTTTAAAGCTCTCCCTTAAGGCATCAAAGTCCACAGTATTCACGTTATTATTTGATGATAATACTGGCCCTAATAGAGCGTCTATAGTCTTAAAGTTAGAGCAGCTATTTTTTATAGAATTTAAATAATTAGTTATTCCATTAGTCTTTATATCGGTCGACACATCATCTGCGCCTTTGTTAATCCACCAACGCTGCGAACTTATCAGCGCGGCTGAAGCATTCTCCCCTTTAGATAAAAGCAACTCATAGTGCCTTTTAATATGAGCTGTAACCAACTCAGGCACTGCCCATAATGTACCAACAGACGTTTTAGCTCCCCATTCTAACATTCTCATGTCCATTCCAAACGCTTCATTAACGTTACTTGGTAATATATGTAATGGAATATTACTTCCACTCTGACAAGCCCATAACTCAATTCTGCTAGCTCCCCTTACGGCAGCTGTCAGTTCAATATCTTTAATAGAACAGTCTTGAAGTAATAATGTTGGCCTTTCTGGGTAGCGATGTTCACAATGCCCATAATAGCTAAATACTTTAGCATCACTAATTCTTTTAATTACATCACTTTTACTTAATTTAGTTTCATTATCTAATTGTTGGTAATGAGCAAGATTGTCAAATCGAGTATCTCCACCTTGCGCCACATAAGTACCTTTTTTATATTGAAAATATTTACTTTCCATATAAAGATACATAATAGATGGTAGCCAATTAACTTCCTCTACTAAATCAACTAACCGATATCCTGAACGACCTGTAGCAATCCAAGGAATATGGGATGCAAAAAATGAAGGTAGCAAGCCAACGTTTTTACAACCTTTAGGGAGGATATTCTCCCAAGCAATAAAGTCTAACTCCCAATGTTCGGTAGCTGATTTTCCTTTAGTTATCATCTCAGCAATTTTATTGATAATTTGCTTTGGTAATTCTATAGAAAACGAGTTAACTATTATTTTATTGTTATCAAGGTATGCAACTAATATAAGCGCGTCATCATAATAATCTTCAATATCAATTTTAACTAAAATCAATTCAGGGTGATTTTCTAATGCGACTTTAATATCACTTTCTTTGATAAAATAAGTTTCTCTATGTTTCTGATAATAAGCAGGATCTAAGTTAACTATACTTTTATGTAGTTTATTAAAATCTCTTAAGCATCCATCTGCAGCTTTAGACAAAAATTCAACTGGATTATTATTTGTGCATGCAGCCTCTATAATTTTGGTATATTTATTGCCATTAAATGTTTGACTAGCTCCATCAATAGCTTCCACTTCATTTTGACTATTTAATATAATAGCTAAATCTTTTAGACTATTCTGAATTGTATCTAGCTTCCCACCGTTTAAGAGTAGTGCCTGTTCATTCAGTCGGTAATAAAAATAACCTAACTTCCCTTGTGTTTGCTTTAAGTCATTAGCAAGTTTGTTTTCTGGAATTAACCAGTGGTTCATCGAGCTTTCGCAAAACCTCAATGCACTCACATTTTCAAGTTTTGCAAATGCTTTGAGTCCTTCACTATTCTTTGAAAGTACTCTCGCTAAGCCAGAGCATGCTTGTTGGATTAATACCCCCAACCTATCATTCTCTTGATCTGTACTTGTAGACCGCCTAGTCTCCATTAACTGGGTTAACTTTTCCTTTAAGATATTAACCCCTTCAGGTGACACACTCATTAGAGCCTGTCTGACTAAATGTTGAATTTCTAAAAGAGGATTAGCTATATCAGCTATAGGGTTAGTGCGTAAAAGTATAAAGGGGTCAACACCAAACCGAGGAGAAATCTCGGTAATTTTTTTACACAGTTCCTTATGTTCAAGCTTATCTGAAAAATAATTAAGCCGAGCAAAAGTAACAGAGAAAATTTGCGAAGGTTTCAGATTTATTTTTGAAATAAAGTTATCATTTGGCGCCGAATTCATTGCCGCAATGTAACATTCAAAAGCAGAGGCTTGAATATTACAGGCATCAACTTTACGATCGGCATCAAAGAGCACACTTGCTAGATTAAAATTAATAATTGCAGATTCATTTAAACGGATAAAGTCAGGCAATGAGTTTGATAATACTTTCAATGCTTTTTTATGTAACTTTTCGGCTTGCTCTAGACACTCCTCTGGTGGTTGGTGCCACAAAGGTTCCATTGCAGCTCTACGATATGTAGCTGCTAGTTGAGATAAACTAGACGCATAATGATCAGGGTACCTTTTTCGCTCCGAGCTATTTATTGCTCTATTAAAATACATTTCAGCCAAATTTAAGTTTTTATTTGGGCCTCCAGGTAAACGAGCAAAGAGAGTAAAATAAAAAACGCCTAACTCATGATGAGCTGATGCTTTCATATAAAGGTTTTTATCAGTTAACTTTAATGCTTTTTTAAAGTACTTTTCAGCCTCAATGAGTTGTTTTACATCTTGCGCAGTACTACTCAACTCAATAGCTTTAGTGTTAAACTCAAAATACCGAGGCTTAACTTTTCTGCATTTTGATATATTCTGCTCCGTTAAATACTCAACAAGCTTTTTATTTCCCATACCTATTATCGTTCCATTAAAAATTCTTCTGCAATAAACTCATTAAGTATTTGGTACAGATTGAACATCGTTTGATAGAAGTAAATCTAGTTAGTTAAAGACAACTAAATCAACAATGACCTATTTATGTCAAATGGCCTAACCTTTATTACTGCTCCATTATCCAATTTGAAGTCAGGTATTATTTGAGTAAAGTTTTCCGACATTGGGTATATCAACCATATCTCAGCCCCCTCGCCTTCACTCTTCTGATATGTTCGGTTATACGCCAGCATCTGGTATATATCACTTTCACTGACATTGTATTTTTCACCTGGTTTATTTTCGTTTATTAGCTTCCACTTGGTATCACCAATAATAACTTTACTTTCTGGATTGCAAGTAATATCAATAGCAGGTCTAAGTCTTATAAACCAAAATTTAGTCGTCGCATAATTTATTAATATCAAAGCACCTGCCAATATATAAATACCTTTATGCTTTTTCTTCCAATTTTTTCTTAAAGTCTTTTTCAACGCCAGCATGAAAGGCTTCATCTTTAGGGAAGCAGCGCATATAGCCATTTTCACTCAGTGACAGCCACTTAGATAATGCTAAAGGTATTGCTCTTCCTTGTTCTGTATTCATGCCTTTTAAATAGTTAGCTGGCATTTCAACGAAGTCTGACACTATGAATGAGCCTACTGTCGGAAAATTAACACCGCCATATCGTTCGGTGTAATCATATTCAAGTAATGTTTGGCCCTCATAAATTTCACTAATCCAATTACGTTTAACTATTTGACCTCTAGTTTTAGCCCAATTAGCTACAGCTTTAAATCGTTTTAAAACACTACCTGCGTTAGCAGAGCTGGACTCCTTTTTAACCCAGTCAAAATAAACGATCCAGTCTGTATATCTATACCTTTCAATATCAATATTTTTATAGGGTGTGACATATTTATTAAATGTGGATTTATATGATATTTGTGTTTTAGGTCCTAATTCAGTCATAACATACTTAGTCATGAATGCTTCACACATATCACCAAATAAACTGTGGCTTTGACTTTCATTCTGAACGACTCTTGGGTCTAGACCCTTCATCTAAGTTATGTCGATATTCATTAACTTTTTTTCTCGCATCGATTAGTTTTAAACTAGGATATCGGCCGAGTCTAATTCTTTGTTGCTTACCTTCCCATCTAAAGCGATAATTGAAGGTTATTAGTGCTTTAGGACTGGCCCTTACAGACAAACCATCTCTATCGGATAGTTCAGCCTCTCCATTATACGGTGCTTTTATGTTTCGTAATTGAGTATCTGACAATACCATAATTATTTTTGGTCACATTTTTATTTTATTTGATGCACAATTCGATGCACTAAAAATATTATAATAGTGGAACTGGTAAGAACACATAGAAACAACAAAAACAGCGCAGACCTCTAAAGTAAAGGGATAAGCATGCAAGACAGAACACCTACGAACAACACAGCACAAGCAACAATCCTCTGGCACGATTACGAAACATGGGGTATATCGCCTAAATTTGACAAACCGTCACAGTTTGCCGGTATTCGTACAGATTTAGATTTAAACATTATTGGCGAGCCTGAGATGTTTTATTGTCGACCGCCACAAGACTATCTGCCGCAGCCTGAAGCTTGTTTAGTTACTGGCATTACCCCACAAAAAGCATTACGCGAAGGCTTGACTGAGGCGGAGTTTGCGGATCGTATTCATGGGCTATTCACACAACCTGATACCTGTGTAGCAGGTTATAACAGTATCCGTTTTGATGATGAAGTTACTCGCTATCTGTTTTACCGTAACTTTTACGATCCTTATGCCCGCGAATGGCAAAACGGCAATAGTCGTTGGGATATTATCGATATGGTGCGTGCTTGTTATGCATTGCGCCCAGAAGGTATTGAATGGCCAACCGTTGAACGCGATGGTGAACAAGTGGTTAGTTTTCGCTTAGAGCTACTAACTAAAGCGAATGGTATTAGCCATGAAGCCGCACATGATGCCATGAGTGATGTTTATGCCACTATTGCGATGGCAAAGTTAATTAAAGAGAAACAGCCGAAACTTTATGATTTTATTTTTAACTTAAAAAATAAAAAACAAGTGGCTGAGTTAATCGATGTCTACAACATGACACCTATTGTTCATACCTCAAGTAAAGTTTCTTCTGCCCATGGCTGTACTAGCTGGTTTGCGCCTATTGGTTATCACCCAGTTAATAAGAATGCCGTTATTGCGATAGATTTGGCACGCGATCCAACACCATTGTTTGAGCTTTCTAGCGATGAGATAAAAGCTCGTTTATATACGCGTTATGATGAGCTAGCTGAAGATGAGCTTCCTATACCGGTGAAGTTAATCCATTTGAATAAATGCCCTGTTGTCGCGCCTGCAAAAACATTGCTACCTGAAAATGCCGAACGTTTAGCCATACCTCGTGAGTTATGTTTAGAGAATCTAAAAAGACTGAAACAGCATACTGAACTAAGAGATAAGTTAACGGATGTCTTTGCCAGTAGCGACTTTGGTGATGAGCCCGTTGAAGCGGAACATGCATTGTATGGAGGCAAGTTTTTCTCACACAGTGATAAAGCGCAAATGGATATATTGCATCAACTACCGCCTGAGCAACTTGGTACGCACCCTTTTCAATTTCAGGATGATAGATTAAGCACCTTACTTTTTAGTTATCGTGCGCGTAATTTTCCACTGACACTAAACGATAGTGAACAGCAAAAGTGGCAAACGCATTGTCGAGATAAAATTCAATCAGGTGGAAAAGGTTTGCTTAGTGCTGATGAATATATGATTAAAATTGAAAATTTTGCTCATGAATATGAAAGCAATGAAAGTAAAATGGCCATATTGAAAGCTTTGTATCATTATATTCAACAATAAAGTTAAGTATTTAATGCTTACTTAATAACGTTGCGATAAAGGTTTATCGCAACGTTATTCTTTATTAGCTGTTTATTTTTGAAGTCTGGCGATTAGACTTGAGGTGTCCCAACGACTCCCGCCCATTTCTTGTACTTCTTGGTAATAGCCATCAAGAATTTTTGTTACCGGCAATTCTGCACCTATTTTTTCAGCTTCGGCAAAGGCTATTGATAAGTCTTTTCTAACCCAATCAACAGCAAAACCAAAATCAAACTCTCCTGCACACATTGTTTCTCCGCGGTTATCCATTTGCCACGATCCCGCTGCGCCTTTAGAAATAGTTTCTATGAGCTTTCCTGTATCTAACCCTGCTTTTTGGGCAAAGTTTAATCCTTCGGCTAGGCCTTGGACTACATTGGTAAAACAGATTTGATTGACCATTTTAGCTAATTGACCGCTGCCAACATCGCCCATTAGTTGACTAAAACGAGCATAGGCCGCCATTATAGGTTCTGCGCGTTTAAATATTTTTTCTGAGCCACCACACATGATAGTAAGTGCGCCATTCTCTGCACCTGCTTGGCCTCCGGAAACGGGGGCATCGATGAAACCAATACTACTTTGTAGACAGCATTGGTTTAGTTCACGAGCAAGCTCTGCTGATGCGGTGGTATGGTCAACTAACACCGTGTCAGCATTCATACCTGCTAACGCCCCATCAGTCCCTAAAACAACGGATCTAACATCTTCGTCATTTCCGACACAAATGAAAACAAGTTCGCAATTTTTAGCAGCTTCTTTTGGCGTTAATGCAACGTCGCCTTGGTGTTCTTTTTGCCATGCTAATGCTTTTTCGTGGGTGCGGTTATAAACAGTGACTTTGTAACCTGCTTTAACTAAGTGACCCGCCATTGGGTAACCCATAACGCCGAGACCGATGAACGCAACATTTATCATTAATTTACCCTTTCAATTTTTGTTACTTTATTCTACGCAATGTAGCGCCCTATTTGCATAATAATCACCACTAAATTATATTGTGCACAACTTAATTTCTAGCAACCTATAAAAGGCTTATTATGAATAACACAATTTATCAGTTTTCTGCAGCAGATTACCGAGATCAAACTATTGATTTATCTAAATATAAAGACAAAGTGTTACTTATAGTTAATACGGCAAGTGCTTGTGGTTTTACCTCGCAATATCAAGGATTACAGGCGCTTTATAGCAAGTACCAAGATCAAGGCTTTGAAATACTAGCCTTTCCTTGTAATCAATTTAAACAACAAGAAAAAGGCACTAATAGCGAGATTAAGTCATTTTGCGATTTGCAGTTTAATATTAAATTCGATTTATTTGGTAAGGTTGATGTTAACGGTGAAAGTGCTCATCCACTGTTTAAATTTCTGAAAAAACAAGCTCCTGGAATATTGGGCTCTGAAAGCATTAAGTGGAATTTCACTAAGTTTTTAGTGAATAAAAATGGAGAGGTGATAAAGCGTTTTGCAACGATGACTAAACCTGGTGCTATTGAGTCTGATATTAAACGTTTATGCCAAGCAGGCTAACAATAGCTAATTAACATGAGTGATAATTAAACATGAGCGAGCCTTTAAACTTAGAAAATCAATTATGTTTTCGTTTATATAAACTGAATAAAAATCTAACAAAATTATATGCTCCATTACTAAAAGAGCTTGGTTTAACTTATCCTCAATACTTAGTAATGTTGGTATTATGGCAACAAAATACGCCAACATTAGTAAAAGAAATAGGACTGCAACTAGAGTTAGATTCAGGCACATTGTCTCCTTTACTCAAACGCATGGAAAAGTGTGATTTTATCGTACGAAAACGAAGTGAATTAGATGAGCGCTCGGTATTTATTGAGCTTACTGCTCATGGCAAAAATATTAAAGAACAAGCGAGATTAATTCCTGCACAGATATTTATGCTGACAGAGCTTTCGAAAGTTGAGCTAGTATCATTAAAAAATAGTTTAGATGAGCTATTGAGTAATACGGCGAGGCACTTATAAAACATAGGTATTAGCAACTATTTTTAATAGCATTTATATCTATGGCGAGTTTACGGTTCAACTACACTTAACTCTGACCGTTGAGTCATGCACAATGAGTAATGCGCATGTCTCATTTAATCAGAGGACTATTTATGAGCGCAATTTGGAATAACCACGCCGATCGATTAATAGAGTTGCTGCACAATAACAATGAAACTCATGCTCATTTATATTTAGAGCAACTCATGCTGTTTCCTGTAAACATTCAAGATAAAATAATTAATGATGTAAGTCACTTAGAGCATTGTAATACTGATGAAGTGGCGAATATTATCAGTCAATATATGA
The DNA here is from genome assembly GCA_049642265.1 of Cognaticolwellia sp. Lineage (GTDB taxonomy): Bacteria > Pseudomonadota > Gammaproteobacteria > Enterobacterales > Alteromonadaceae > Cognaticolwellia. Next base: position 36,343 of record JBAROR010000002.1, read on the forward strand.
TGTTTGAAATGAAGTAGTTGCAAGCATTTGTTCAATTGTGTTGAGTGTTAGTTGTACTCTCAACACTTATAAATCAATCAATCAAAAGCAGCTAATCACTCAACGGCTATCAAGTGGTTAGTTGCTTGTCTCGCAATAACTTAATTTCATCTCGTACAGAAGCGGCTAACTCAAATTCTAAGTTTTGTGCATGATTAAACATCAATGTTTCTAGCTCGGCAACTTTCGTATCAATTTCTTTGGTTGATAAGGCGTCATATTTCGCGCCCGGCTCTGCAGCTTTTAACGCAGCAGCTGCACGTGTTTTACCACCATCAAGCCCCATGACATCAGAAATATTGCGTCTAACCCCTCGCGGAGTAATATTGTTGTCTAGATTATACTGATGTTGCTTCGCCCGACGTCTGTCTGTTTCGTCTATCGCTTTTCGCATAGAGCCGGTAATGCGGGCAGCATATAGTATTGCTCGACCATTAATATTACGAGCCGCGCGTCCTATGGTTTGAATAAGCGAACGTTCCGAGCGTAAAAAGCCTTCTTTATCTGCGTCTAGAATTGCGACTAAAGAAACTTCGGGCATGTCTAAGCCTTCGCGTAATAAGTTGATACCAACCAATACGTCAAATTTTCCTAAACGAAAATCGCGAATAATTTCTACCCGCTCAACGGTATCAACATCAGAATGTAAATAACGAGCTTTAATTTGATGCTCATCTAAATAATCTGTTAAATCTTCCGCCATACGTTTTGTTAAAGTCGTCGCTAGCACACGCTCGTCAATTTTTACGCGTTTACGAATTTCAGAGAGCAGATCATCAACTTGCGTTTCAACAGGTCGCACTTCAATTTGAGGATCAAGTAACCCTGTTGGACGCACAACTTGTTCAGCAATTTCACCAGCAGATTTTTCAAGCTCATAATGGCTAGGTGTTGCAGAAACATAAATAGTTTGAGGCGATAACGCTTCAAACTCTTCAAACTTCATCGGACGGTTATCCAGTGCTGATGGTAATCTAAAACCGTATTCTACAAGGTTTTCTTTACGTGAACGGTCACCTTTGTACATCGCACCAATTTGCGGCACAGTGACATGTGATTCATCAATGATCAGCAAGCCATCGCTGGGTAAATAATCAAATAATGTTGGTGGTGCTTCCCCTGGGCCTCTGCCTGATAAATACCGAGAGTAGTTTTCTATTCCTGAGCAATAACCAAGCTCGGTCATCATCTCAATATCAAATTGCGTACGTTGAACGATTCGCTGCTCTTCAACCAGTTTGTTGTTTTCTTTTAACTGTGCAGATCGATCTTTTAATTCAATTTTTATCTTTTCAACGGCAGCAATTATTTTTTCACGTGGTGTGGCGTAATGAGTTTTAGGATAAACCGTCACACGTTCAACGGTGCGATCTACAGCCCCAGTCAGTGGATCAAAAATACTAATGCGTTCAATTTCTTCATCGAATAGCTCAATACGTAATGCCATGCGCTCCGACTCTGCCGGAAAAACATCGATAACATCACCACGAACACGGTAAGTTGCTCGCTGGAATGCTACATCATTACGGGCGTATTGTAATTCGGCTAAACGTCGTAAAATATCGCGTTGATTAATAATGTCGCCAACACTTATGTGCAACATCATTTTTAAGTAAGAGTCAGGGTCGCCCAAACCATAAATAGCCGACACAGAAGCGATAATAATAACGTCTTTGCGCTCTAGCAGTGACTTGGTTGCCGATAGACGCATTTGCTCAATATGTTCATTTACAGAGGCATCTTTTTCGATAAATGTATCGGTTGTCGGTACGTAAGCTTCTGGTTGGTAATAATCGTAATAAGAAACAAAGTACTCTACTGCGTTATCAGGAAAAAACTCTTTCATTTCCCCATACAATTGCGCAGCTAAGGTTTTATTTGGCGCTAACATCATCGTGGGACGATTAAGCTTTTCAATAACGTTAGCAATGGTATACGTTTTACCCGAGCCAGTTACACCTAATAAGGTTTGATGCGCGAGACCAGAGTCTATGCCATCTAGTAATTTTGCAATTGCCGTTGGTTGATCGCCACTGGGAATGTAATCTGAATGTATTTTTAATGCTTTCATTAAGCAATAACCTCTACTGTTACACGATCTTTTTTGCATTGCTGACTAAATAAGTTATAGGAAATTGCAGCCATCACTACATTGCCAATTAAAGCGCCAACAAAAAAGCCTTCTAAACCAAACCATAAACTACCAATATAAGCTAACGGCACATAACAAATAAATAACCGAATAATACTTAACACTAACGCAACCATAGGTTTATGCAGTGCGTTAAATGATGAGTTGGTTAAAATAACCACGCCTTGAAAGCCGTAACCTAATGGTAAAATCCAAATAAAGAGCTTAATAATATCTGCCACGGCTTGTTCTTTTGAAAAAACATCGGCAATAAAAGGAGCGGCCACCACGAGTACGATATAAATAAATACCTGCCAAACTAAAACAAATTTAATAGACGTTTTATAGCCTTCCTCTACACGTTTCATAAATCCAGCCCCAAGGTTTTGACTGATAAAAGGTGGCAAAGTCATTGATAGTGCTAACACGACTAAACAGGCAATTGATTCAATTCTCGATCCCACACCAAAAGCAGCAACGGCTGACGCACCGTAGTTGGCTACGATCGCGGTTAATACCGCAGAAGCTACAGGTGTTAGCATATTTGCTCCTGCTGCTGGTAAGCCTATATGCAAAATGCCTCGTGCCGAACTGATAAAATCTTTAATCGACATTAATTGACGATGAATAAGCCCGCGTTTAAGCAATATATATAAGACATAACCTAAACCAAAAATCCATGATACTGACGTTGCAATAGCTGCCCCTTGAATACCCATCGCGGGTACAGGGCCAAAACCAAAAATTAAGATCGGGTCGAGTATCGCGTTTATTAAGCCCGCGCTGCCCATGATCAAGCTAGGAGTTTTAGTGTCACCAGACGCACGTAAAACGGCATTACCGATCATAGGACCAATTAAACAAATACAACCTAAAAACCAAATATCCATATATTGATGAATTAATGGCAGTAGTGCATCGCTTGCTCCCAATAACAAAAAGGTTTCATCTATCAATAAATAACCAATAACAGCAAGAATACCGACAACGATTGAAGCTAAATACATTGCACTCGTTGCTAAACTCTTTGCTGATTCTTTGTCACCTTTACCCAATGCTTTTGCAATAACCGCCGATGTACCTATACCTAAACCTATGGTTAAACTAATAACGGTAAAAGTAATAGGAAAAGTAAAACTGATCGCTGCTAACGGTTGTGTACCTAATAAGCCCACAAAAAACGTATCAACTAAGTTAAATGTCATCAGGAGAATCATGCCGTAAATCATCGGTACGGTCATATTTTTTAAGGTCGGCGCTACAGGATCTTTCAGTAGATTGATTTGGCGATTTTTTTTAGTTTGGGTCATTGATAATTTCAAAATAGGTAATAAATCGAATGCATTTACCATTGTAAAAGATAGTGATTAGACTCGCTACGTAAATATTTTATTTCAGATAATAATCAAGCATGGTTAATAAAATATTATTTACTTGAAAATATATCACGCTACCCTTCCTTTCGTAGAAATACACAGTAAATGTGATAAATATCATCTCTGCACAAAAAACACACGAGTATGGTCACAAACACGACAATACAATAGCAAGTCATTGTTATAAAAAGAAATTTAAAATGTGCGCAATAAAAGTCCATTTTGCTACAAGCCGCATTATACGGCTTAACTTACGAAACCTTACACTTTAACCCACATAGTTATCCACAGAATAAGTGGATAACTATGTTTTTAGTCCCCAAAATTTTGCACTGAACGTTTATCCACCAAAAAATGGCTGAATGTTCTTAACAATGCCTGCTATTTGAGCAAACAACCAATAAAATGATTTTTTTCTTATTTTTGTGTTGACAGTATGTCATGAGGCCTTTAATATTCCGCCCCGTTAGCCAATAGCGGCTTTCAATACAATTCCTCAATAGCTCAGTTGGTAGAGCAACGGACTGTTAATCCGTTTGTCCCTGGTTCAAGTCCAGGTTGAGGAGCCAAATTATTAAGTAATTGCTATAAATTATATTTTTAGCGATTATATGAAAAAGAACAATTCCTCAATAGCTCAGTTGGTAGAGCAACGGACTGTTAATCCGTTTGTCCCTGGTTCAAGTCCAGGTTGAGGAGCCACATTAAGAGCATTGCTCTCTTCCAT
>JBAROR010000007.1:0-6588 GCA_049642265.1 Cognaticolwellia sp.
AATAACAGCCATTTAACTTCTGCTGGAACGACCTGTTAGAAAGCTTATTGGCTGTTATTATTACCTTGTAGACAGTTAATCACAGGCTCTTATTTAATCAAAACAAGCGGAAAATCTTCGGGAAGATCTGTTTGGTTAGTATAGATTTGATCAAATTGCGATAACGAAGCTACTTTTACCGAAGCTGAACTTGACCATTTACTGGCATCGGCTACTAACCAGGTTTGTCGTGAGTTGTTTAAAATGCTTTGCGATAACTCTGCTTCAGCGGTCTCATGCTCCATTGCTGAATGACTTTCGGTCACGGCTGCACAGCCTAATATTCCGATATCAGCTTCAAAACTATTAAAAAACGTTAATACACTATGACCCACCACATCTTGTTGCTGAGCTCTAAACAATCCCCCGGCAATATAAACTTCAATATCAGGATTCGATTCTAAAATTTTCACCACTTGCAAGTTATTGGTGATCACGCGGTTTTTGGTTTTTAAATAGTAGGCAATCCTGGTGACTGTGGTGCCTATTCCCATCATAATTGTTGCGCCATCAGGAATCGAATCGGCGACTTTTTTGGCTATTTTATCTTTTACATCAAACTGCAGATCACTGCGTAATTGATAACTGCTATTGGTTAATTGCACAGGCAAGCCAACTCCACCATGAATCCGTCGTGCATAACCTGCTTTACACAGTTGGTTAACGTCTCTACGAATAGTTTGCGTGGTGACTTGAAAATATTCAGCCATAGTATCTATCTGAATATCTTCATTTTGTCTTAAACGCTTTAGAATATTTTGTTGTCGAGCATTGATTTTTATCATGCTTGAGCAAATATATCCGGTTTATCAGTAATAATCATATCGACGCCCCAAGCTCTAAATTTACTGGCTTGTTGTAAATCATTAAGTGTCCAAATGACTAACTTAAGTCCAGATTTTTTTATTACTTTTGCCATTTCTTGATTCAATATTTTGTAATCAAGATGCACGCTATATAGATTAAGCGACTTTAATTTTTCTAACATCGGTAGTGGGTTATGTTCTGTAATATAACCTAAGCGCATGTCTGGCATTAATTGGTGGCAATGTTCCAGGGCTGATTCTGAAAAACTGGATATGATCAATTTTTCATTAGGGAAATTGATTTTTGCTAATACTTTTGCGACCTTTTCTACTAGAGGTTGGACTTGATGATCATGATGAATTTTAATTTCAAGATTCATATTCAAATCATTTTCCATAAAAAACCCTAAGGTTTGCTCAAGTGTGAGAATTTTTTCTCCAGAAAATTCCTTAGAAAACCAACTACCAGCATCTAAAGCTTGTAATTGTTCGAGGCTTAAATCAGCGACTCGGCTGCTACCATTGGTACAGCGATCTACGCTTTCATCATGAAATATGATCGGCGTATTATCTGCACTCAGCTGTGTATCGAGCTCTATCCATTTAACCCCGGACTGCAGCGCTTTTTTGAAACCTGCTAACGTATTTTCTGGCGCGAGTGAGGCTGCACCACGATGACCTGCAATCATAAATTCACCTGTAATGTTCATTTGAACCTTAATGATGTTGATGGAAATGTTAACAATAATCTATTCTAAAAAATATGAAAGACCTAATATTACTATGCGTTGTCATCAAGGCTTAATAATTAAGTGCTATTTATATGTTCTGCTCTACATTTTTGTAGCCTGAATATTGCACAATATGTGTTTTTATATGATTCTTTAAATGTTCATATGAAAAGTATTGTGCGTGTAAGCCTATAAACTCAAACAATAATTTATTTGTTTTATTTTAATAAACGAATGAACTATTAAATTTAACTTACAAATAAAGGTATTATTTATGATAAAGGTAATAGGGGCAGTAATAACAGCCGTTGCATTGCTTGTTGGTTGTGGCGAAAAACCCGCTGAAAAAACGCAAACTGCTAAAGAAGTCGTTAAGCCAATTGATATCAACATGAGTTTAGTTTTTACTCAAAACGAGCTGTTAACTCAAGAATTAATTAAAGTGACTGACAAAATTCGTGAGCGGACTGATGGTGGAGTCAATATCAAAGTATATCCTGGTGGTCAACTTCCAGTATATAAAGATAACCTTGAACAAGTTGTAAATGGTGCCGATTGGATTGCTGTTGAAGATTTAAGTTATCTTGGTGATTATGTTCCTGATTTCGCGGCGTTAGCAGGCCCTATGCTATATAACTCTTACGATGAATACCTCGCAATGATGGATACTAAACTGGTTGCTGATTTAACCGCAGAAGTTGAAAAGAAAGGTATTAAAGTACTTAATGCAGATTATATGTTTGGTTTCCGTCATATGATAACGAATAAAGAAATTAAAAACTCTGCAGATATGGCAGGCATGCGTATTCGTGTTCCTGGTAGCCAGCTATTTATCAGCACATTAACTGCAATGGGCGCCGCACCTGCATCATTACCTTTCCCTGAAACCTACGCAGGCGTACAACAAGGGGTAGTTGATGGTCTTGAAGGTTCAATTTTGACTATGTACTCAACTAAGATCTATGAAGTGGCTAAAAACATGTCCTTAACGAAACATTTTTTAGGCACTGTAGGTCTTTATATTTCTCCTACTGTATGGAATAAATTTACGCCTGAACAGCAACAAATTATTAATGAAGAATTAGCTGCTGGTGCAATCTCAAATACTAAAGAGTTAGTTAAATTAGATACTGAATACACGCAAAAACTAAAAGAGTTAGGTGTGAAATTTAACGAAGTAGATAGTGCTGAATTCAGCAAGCTAACGGCTGATGTTTATAATCAGTTCCCGGCCTGGAGCGATGATATTCGTAGTCGAATTGGCGCTGAACTTGAAACAATTCGTGCGGCAAAGTAAACAAGCATTAAACAGAGGTTAAAGGTTTTACAAATATGCTGTTTTATTGTTTTAGCAATAAAGCAGCATATTTTTTTAGGCGAGCAATTCCATTCATCTTATTGGTCACGTTTGAGCCTTGTATTGCTAACGAGTACAGCAATTAGTTAACAAGTAGGAGAAGTCATGGGCTTCTTAGTTAAGAATTTTGAAGAAATATTAGCCTCCATTGCGATATCGATTACCATTTTAATGGTGATTATTAATGTCATTCTGCGCTATGGGTTTGGTTTTGTTGTGCCATGGAGTGAAGAATTAGCGGTTATTTGTTTTATTTGGTCCGTCTATTTTGGTATCAGTTCATGCTACAAACATAAGTTACATATGGGTGTTGATGTGGTTATTGCATTATTACCTGAAAAAGCAAAAGTGCCCTTTAACCTGGTGATTTCATTTTTCTTGCTGGCGATAAATTTGATTTTAGCTTACCTAAGTTACGATTACATGATGTTGTCTAACAAAGTAACACCCGTAATGGGAATGTCTTATTTCACTATTAACGGCGTTTTGTTTCTTTGTTTTTCCCTGATGTCTATTCACACAGTGAATTTCATTCTAAGTGATTTAAAGCAGCTGCGTCGCAAGTAGCTAAATACTATATAGGTGACATCGTGGAAATTTATCTTCCAATTATTATTTTATTCGTTTTATTTTTGCTAAATATACCCATTGCATTTTCTTTAATATCTTCTTCGTTGGTTTATTTTTTATTTATTAATACTTCAATTCCAGTGACCTTAGTGATGCAGCGCTTTATTTCATCGGCCTCATCATTCCCATTATTGGCGATACCCTTCTTTATTATGGTTGGCTCGGTGATGAACTATTCCGGGATAAGTCGCAGTCTACTGTCTCTTGCGGATTCATTAATTGGCCATAAAACCGGTGGACTTGCACATGTGAATGTTGCATTAAGTACTTTAATGGGCGGAATTTCAGGTTCAGCTAATGCGGATGCGGCAATGCAATCTAAAATTCTTGCTCCTGAAATGACCAAAAGGGGTTATGACTTGCCTTTTACCGCTGCAATTACAGCGGCATCATCAAGTATTAGCCCGGTCATTCCACCGGGTATTAACCTTATTATTTATGCATTATTAGCCAATGTATCGGTACATGAAATGTTTATTGCAGGTTATGTACCTGCTTTTATGATGGCCTTGTCTTTAATGATAAGCATCGCGATCATTGCTAAACGCCGAAACTATGCACCTTCAAGATCTGCAGCCGCACCGGCAAAAGAACGTCTGCATTATTTAGGCAAAGCGGTGCCCGCATTATTCATCCCCTTTGGTATTATTTTAGGCATGCGTTTTGGCCTGTTTACACCAACAGAAGCCGGTGCTATCGCCGTTTTATTATGTTCTATTATTGGTTTATTTATCTATCGCGAATTAAGGATTCATCACTTTCCTGCTATTTTAAAAGAAACCATTCAGGGTACTAGCAGCGTCATGTTTATTATTATCGGTGCGATGATTTTTGGTTATTACATGACCTTGGAGCAAATACCACAAAATGTCGCATCGGCATTAATCTTGGTAACAGATAACAAACTAGTGCTATTAATGCTGATCAACTTATTGTTATTAATTGTGGGTATGTTTATCGAAGGCGGGGCTGCGATGATTATATTAACGCCGTTACTATTACCTGCGGTACTTAACCTGGGCGTGAACCCGGTTCATTTTGGTATTATTGTTATCGTTAATATTATGATTGGTGGAGTAACCCCTCCATTTGGTTCCATGATGTTTACGGTTTGCTCGATACTTAAAGTGAAATTGATCGATTTTGTGCGTGAAGTGATGCCTTTATTATTTGCATTGTTAGTTGTGTTAATGATTTTAACTTATTCGGAAGGTTTAGTGATGTTCTTACCTAACTTACTATAATGCTAAGGGATAAAATGCAGCAATTAAAAAGTACCTTAAGCAATGATTGGAAAGAGGTGCAATGGGTATTAACGGATGTCGATGACACCTTAACCTGGCAGGGAAAGTTACCACCTGAAGCGTTAATCGCACTGGCAGCGTTACAACAAGCAGGTTTGAAAGTTGTTGCTGTTACTGGGGCTTGTGCTGGTTGGTGTGATCACATTGCACAACTTTGGCCTGTTGATGCTGTTATTGGCGAAAATGGGGCATTTATCATGGAGAAAAAAGAGGGATATTTAACACTAAACTCTGATGATCCAATGCCAACCGTTGTGCAAAATCAAGCTAAGTTAAAAGCACAAGTCATTGACGTTTTAGCAGATTACCCTGATCTTAATTTAACCCTGGATCAGTCTTATCGTTTATGCGAAGTGGCCATTGATATTGGTCAGAATCGCGCCCCTGTAGCACCTGATATTATTGCGGAAGTCGTTTCTAAACTTAACAATTTAGGTGCTAATGCAACGGCAAGCTCAATTCATATTAATAGCTGGTATGGAGATCACTCCAAAAAAGCAACCTCAATGAAATTTTTAAAAGAGAAAGGTTTATCCGAGCCTGAAATAGTATCACAAGCTTGTTATGTCGGGGATTCGATGAATGATCAATTTATGTTTGCTGCGCTACCGAAAAGTGTTGGTGTTGCGAATATTAAACATTATTGGGATAAACTACTGCATCACCCGGAATTTGTGATGACCGAGCCCGGTGGTTATGGTTTTGCCCAGTTTGCTAAACAGTTATTAGCCATTAAAGCAGAGGGAACTAATAAAGGTATTGTCAACTTATCGAGCTGAGCCGAGTAAATTCAGCCAAATCTACCTTAAGCTAAATTTTGAACACAAGCCTATTCCATTCTGCAAAGGAGCTATCGCACAAAGTGCGCTAATGTTCCGCTGTGATTAAATGGCGAGCAGGTCGAAACAAGTTATTTACGACCCTAGGACGGCTTTAAAAGCGTTGAGCTTGCCCATGGGATTTGAACTTCCGCATCTGTTTTCCTTGCTGCCGATTAGGCTTATGTAACAACTCAGATCGGTTGTTTTCATATTGCATCTTTTATATGTCACCCTAGAGTTCTTCGAATAAGGCTGAAAGGGAGTCCTACTGTCATTTAATATGGACAACTGATGATGCAGAGGCAGGGAAAACAGACCCTAAGGCCAACTGGATGCAATAAACAAAGTCAAGATGCACAGGGCATCATAACGAGCTATATAACAACAGTGGCTTTTGATTTTTTAAGTTTTCCCCGCGGGTTATTGATTATTGGTTATTGCTTCGGCTGACCTTCATTCAATGTTATTATTTGTTTTATTTTTTAAACATCAGATAATTGATTGGATTTTCAATGAAACATCAACAAGCGCTTTATTTACAGGAGATGGGCATTACCCGTTGGCAAGTCCGTAAACCTGATTTATTTCCACTTTCTGTAAATTTAGGTACTATTGATTTAAGTCATTATAAATTGCTGCTGCTGGCCTCGACAGCCGACTTTTCACATCCCCTTATGATTAATATACTCACTGCCTTTAACTTAAAATTAAGCGAAGTCTATTGCTGTTCAATGGAGCAATTTGAAAATCAGCAGGGGCAGCTACCGGCACTTATCTGGTCAACCCTGGGGGAAGTTAATCAACCCTACGGGCATAAGTTATTAACCTCAGTGACCATTGCACAGCTTGCAAATGATGCAACCGCAAAAAAAGCATTATGGAAACAGTTTTGTGCTTTGA